>CAKZKQ010000788.1 GCA_937123825.1 uncultured Pseudomonadota bacterium | reverse complement strand
AGTGTCCACCACAGCGCCCCCCGGCTCTACTGGCTCAACAGCCAGCGCTTTCACCCCGTCGATCTCCTGCTGATCCACGGGGCCTCCATGCCCCCGCTGCTTGTGCTGGGGGTCGGCGCCGAGGTGCTGCTGCCGCTGGCCTGTCTGACACTGACCAACGCTCTGCTCCAGCACAGCAACGCCGACCTCAAGGGCGGCGTCCTTGCCCACTTTGTGGCCACCGCTGAGCTGCACCGCTGGCACCACGCCCATGGCCCCAACCACACCCACTGGAACTATGGGTCGCTGCTGATCGTGTGGGACCGCCTGCTGGGCACCCACCACAGCCACCACGGCCCCCAACCTGTCATCGAATCGGCCCACGCCGCTTCCACCGCCGAGGTCCCACAATGAGCACCGCCCTCAACACACGCGCCCCTGCGGCGACCGTCCCGCGTGCCACTGCCTGGCAACGCGCCGCCGCCTTTGTGCTGGCTTTCTACTGCTTCTGGCGCCAGATCGCGCTGGTGGCCTGGGAGAGCGCCGTGGTCGTCTTCTACATGAAGGTTCTTGGCCCCGGCCTGCTCGACGCCCAACACCCCTGGGTCACGGGCCGCCCAAGCCCCGACCAAGGCCCTGTCTGGCCCCAGAACATCATCTACCGCTCCAAGGGCCACCGGGGCGCCACGCTGGAGTCCGACACGGAGATCGTCACCAAGGTCTGCCGTTTTCTGACCAAAATGGTGGCCCGCAGCGTTCCGCACGCCCCCGAAATTCCCCACGGCAAGCGCCGCCGCATGCCCCACGCCGTCAACTACCTCCATGGGGCCGTGCATTACAACGGCGCCTTTATGATCTTTGACGACATCCCCGATCTGATGGCCCACGTCACCGACCCGGCCTTTCGCCGCGCGCTGCTGCGCTTTGGTCGCCAGGAGCGCCGAGAGGTCACCCTGGTCCTGCGCCAGCGCCGCGTCGATCCCGAACTCTACGCCTACTGTGTCGGCTGCGTGCGCGGCGTCCTGCCCTGGTTCGCCAACGGCAACGGACCCACCGGAAAGCCCGTTCTTTGGGGCAACGTGGCCCCCTATCCGGCCATCAACCTCATCAACGGCGCCTGGATGTCCGACCTCTTTGCCCTCTGGACCCGAGGCGCCGACGCCGCCCCGCGCCAGCCCGTCGCCCCCCACCAACACTTTGACCGCCAATACGGCGCGGGCCGACGCCACGTCACCTTCGGCGACCGCTTGCTGGCCTGGATGATGTTCGCCGACGTGCGCGCCCGAGGCTTCAAAGGCCAACTCGTCTTCACCCACCGCAAGGTCATCGAGCCCCAACGCATCGAAGAGTACCGTCAGGCCGGGGGCTACGGCCGCTGGGCCGCCTGCCACGAGGTCCCCAACCCCCTGCGCCGACGCAATCGCCGCCCTGAGTCAGGTCCGCCAACTGCGCCCAACCCATAAACCCGGTCTGAACCATTTCACCGAGACTCCCGCGGGTTTTGAAGGCGCTCAAAAGAGACAAAAAGTGCCTTCAAAGCCACCCGTGCGCCCACACCAAGAGGCAGAACCCCATGAACGCCATGAACCCCACCATCTCCGTGGTCATCCCCGCGCTCAATGAAGAAGCCCGCATCCTGACCTGCCTGCACACCGTGCACCGCGCGTTGCCCCAGGCCGAAGTCATTGTCGTCGACGGCGGCAGCCACGACCGCACCGTCGCTCTGGCGCGCCAGACCGGGGCCACCGTCATCCACGCCGAAGCCCCCGGACGCGGCGGACAATGCCGCCTTGGCGCCAGCGTCGCCACCGGAGAGATCCTCGTCTTCATCCACGCCGACTGCCAACTTGCTGCTGAGGCCCAGCACACCATCAAAACCTTCTTTGCCGCCAGCTTTGCCCACCAACTGGCCAAGCTGCGCCTGACCTACACCGCGCGTCGCCCCATCTACCGCGTCCTCAACCGTCTGGCGCCCATCGACCACTACTTTGCCAACACCGGCGATCACGGCATCGTGGTGCGGCGCGCGTTCTATGAAGCCATCGGCGGCATGTCCGAGCTGCCCCTCTTTGAAGACGTTGAGTTCTTCCAGCGCGCTCGCCGCCACGCGCGCCTCTTTGTCCTCGACATCCCCCTCTACGTCTCTGCCCGGCGCTTTGAGGCCAACGGTCCTCTGCGTCAACTGACCCTCGACGCCTGGTTGATGACCCGATACGCCCTGGGCGCTTGCCCCCACCACCTGCGCAAGCGCTATGAGCGCCGCCGTCAACGCCGCTCCTGGCGCCAGCGCCTCCTGCTGGGGGCGCCCTCCCAAAAATCTCAACCCCATTGAATAAACCACCCCAGCTCGCCGTCTCTGCGCTCGCCGCAGGCAACAACACACTGTTTGAGGAGAGAGAGGGAGCCATGAGGATCAACGAGCATCTGGGGTCAGCGATTGCCATCGCGGGGACGCTCTTATGTGTGGGGGCGTGCATCCCCTTTGACGCCGTGGAGCGCGGTGGGACCGCCGCTCAAGCTGGTGAAGACGGGTTTGGAATCATCGGCAGCGCCACCTTGCCCGCCGGACAAATGACAGCCGGAGAGTGGCGCGATCTGGACGATTGGGATTTCTGGTTGGGGCTCTTTGATGTGGCGCAGACCCTCAACGCCGATGAGTTTGAGGCGCTTCTGGCTGGCTGGGACATGACCCCGCTGGAGCGGATCCCGGTTCAAATAGAGACCGATGGGACCCCCGTGGTGGACATCCCCGTGACCCTCTTTGACGAAGAAGGCAAGATCCTGTGGCAGGCCCGCACCGACAACCGAGGCCACGCCGAACTCTTCACCGACCGTCGCCCCATCCCCACCGGCGACCCCCTTGGCGAGCTGGTGCAGGAAGGGATTGAGGAGGCTTCGGAGTCTCGCCGCTACTTGCTGGAGATCGAGGGCGTGGACAAGAGCGCGACCATCAACTCCATCCCCACGGTGCGCAAACGCATCAACATCAGCGCCTCTGACGCCCCCCAGGACTCCTCGCTGGTGGATCTGATGCTGGTCATGGACACCACCGGATCGATGCAAGACGAGTTGAGCTACTTCCAGGCCGAACTCAACGATGTGTTGGAGCGCGTCGAGCGCCGCGTCGACGGCGACCTTGAGCTGCGCATGAGCGTCAACTTCTACCGGGACGAGGGCGACGAGTACGTGGTTCGCCCCTTCCCCTTCAAGTCCCCGTCACGCGCGCGCAGCAACCTCCGGGATCAAACCGCCGGCGGGGGTGGCGATTACGAAGAAGCGGTCGCCCAGGCCCTCGACAACGCCATCAACGATCACGAGTGGAGCCCCAACGCGCGCGCTCGTCTGATGCTCTTGGTTTTGGACGCACCGCCGCACCGTGATCCGCGCACTTTGCAGCGCCTGGACAAACTCGTCCGCGAAGCGGCCGCCAAGGGCATCCGCATCATTCCGGTCTCGGGCAGTGGTGTGCTTTTGGATTCTGAAATGCTCTGCCGCCACATCAACGCGTTGACCGGCGGCACCTACGTCTTCATCACCAACGACAGCGGCATCGGTGACTCTCACCTGGCGCCCACGGTGGGTGAGTACAAGGTGCGCCCGCTCAATGACCTTTTGGTGGAGATTTTCCTGCGCTACATGGACAAACGCAAAGCCATCACTGAGAACTTTGCGCTTTAATACCATGCTAAACCACCCCAAACGCCCCTCTACATGGCCTCATCAGAGACATGGGCGTCCTCTTCGGTGTCGGACTCGATGATCCACACCGCGCGGCCGGTCTTGAGCGGCTTTTTATGGATGAAGGCCATGGCGCCTTGCTCCTCGGCCATGGCCATGACCTCGTTTTCGTCTTCTTGGGAGCCGTCGCAAAACCCAATGGGGCGATCGACGTTTTTGACCTTGAGCATCACAGGCAACTGGCCGCGGTTCCAAAGGGTCTGGGTTTCGTTGTCGTAGAATCGAATGGACATGGGCTTGCGCCTCCGTCGTTTCCAGCCGCCCGTATGCACAAGGCCAGGTGCGCGCCTGCCCAGGCGCTTGTGCGCTGGGACTGCAGGGATGCCTTGCTTGAAGGGCGACTTTGTCTTGGGATATCCACCGGCCACACCAGGGTCCAATGCCTTGGTGACACCACGCCGGTGAACGTTCAGGAATTCGAGAAAAGTCAGTGTGTTTGGAAGAGACACCCACCTGGAGAACGCCGCGCCAGGCTCTGTCCGCAGTCTAGACCGAACCTTGATGGATTCAGTGGTGGCCAAAACACACAACACACCCATCAACCTGCATTGCCGGGCGCATGTCTGCACGCCCATGTTCAATGTCATGGCTCTGGTTTTGTTGATTGGGTTCAGGCCGCTCCTGAAACCACCTTGAACTTAAGAGAGCGCTTGAGGGAGACCTTGGAAGAGTGCCCCTGGCGCGGCAGGTGGGTTTGAGGTTCTGCAAGAATCACAGCCCTCAATCTGATGCGCATTATCTGCTGTCTTGTTCATGCGTGTCAATAGGTTCAGTGAACAAAACGACAGTTGTGACCTCTCCCAAGCGCGTTTGAACCCATGGAGCGCGTCGCGACCGAGAACCGCTGGGTTTCTGGCCGCGGCTTGTGCTCGATGGGGGTTCTTTGCGGGGTCTTTGTGTGGTTGATGGGTTTGGGAATGGGGTCTGAGTTCGACGGGGACGGGTTCGATGGGCTTTCAGCGCGGTCGGACCCAGACCCAGCCTTCTTTGCGGATCAGGTCCATGCGATCGCTGGGCGGCGCCATGGCGCGCCCGGTCAGGAAGTCCACGCCGGCCAGCAAACAGATCACGGCGTCGAGGATGTCGGCCTGATCAAGCAGGGCCTGGGTGTCCATGGCGAAGGTCATGTGGTCCCGCAATGCGTCGAGCATCCGAGCGCGCACATCGGCCTGGTTGGATTTCTTGTATCCCCGGCTGATCATGCCCATGGAGGTCAGCGTGGCGGCGGGGTAGACCTCGATCACGCCGCTGTCCCAGTCTCCCTGGTGCGTCCACAGGGGCTCGATGCCAAGGCCAGAGCTTGTGCGCAGGCCGTGGAGCTGCTCCAGGGCGGCGTGGGCGGTCCTGGCGATGCGATCGGCGCCAACTTCCAACGGGGTCTTGCCCAGCGTCTCTTTGATGAAGGTGTCGGTGTAGCGCCGAAAGAGGTCATTGGGCGCGTGGGTGATGCGCTGGCCGGTGCTGTGGGGTCCCAGCGCCTCTCCCAGCGCCGCGGGCCACCCCAGCGGCGCGTCCATGGCCACCAGCACGGGGCCTTCAAAGCCCGCGCGGGCTTGCTGGAGCATGGTCTTGGCGTCGAGCTTGTCGCCGTGGGTGGCTTCAAGGACGGTCAACCGCGTACCGTCCCAGCTCCCCACCGCCAAACCCCGGTTGCGGGTGGCGACCGCGCAGTCTAGCCCCAGGATCAGCGTCTGGGTGCCCACCTCAGCCCTCCCTCCAGGCGCGAACCAGTCGCCCGTCCTCTTCCAGGCGGACGCCTTGGCCGGGGCGAGTCTCCAAAAGCTTGTCGACGCCCTCGACTGCGCGGAGCATGGCTTTGACGGCGGCGACCTGGGAGGCTTCGCAGAAGACCTTGACGTGGGGGCCCGCGTCGATGGTGAAGAAGACCTTCATGCCTTCGGCGCGCATGCGGCGGACCTGGTGCATCAACTCGATGGTCAGGCCGTTCCAGTAGAGGATGCCGGGGTTGGAGGCGATGGCCGAGGCGTGGAACTTCAGGCAGGAGTGCTCGGAGACCTTGGCGAGCGTCTCGAAGTCGTGCTCGAGGATGGCTTCGCGGGCGGTGTCGATGGCTGCGGGGACGGAGTCGATCCAGGCGTCGTAGTAGGGCGACGTGTCGGCGGTGTGGGTCATGGCCTCGGTGGAGCCGATGGATTTTTCGCCGTGCGTGGTCAGCACCACCAGGCAGCGCAGGTCCCAGTGTGAGGGGCCCGCGAAGGGCTCGGCGAAGCTGTCGGTGCCGTCTTCGGCTTCGCCGGGCATCATCTCGACGTAGCCGCCCGAGACACTGCGCGCGGCCGAGCCGCTGCCGAGCCGGGCCAGGACCGAGAGCTGGTCGCGAGTCGGTTCGAGGCCCAGGGCGGCGCAGCCAGCGGCGGCCAGCGCGGCGAAGCCCGAGGCGGAGGAGGCCAGCCCGGCGGCGGTCGGGAAGTTGTTGTGGCTGCGGATGTGGGCGCGGTCGGTGACGTCGGCCATGGCGCGCAGGCGGTCGATGAAGTGCACCAGGCGGTTTAGGCGCTTGCCGCCCTGCACGCGGTCATTGATGAAGATGATGTCCTTGTCGAGTTGGGGGTCGAACTCGACGGTGGTACGGGTCTCCAGACCGGCCAACGTAACACTGAGGCTGCCTGCGGCGGGCAGGTTGAGGTCGATGTGGCGCTTGCCCCAGTATTTGACCAGGGCGATGTTGGGGTGTGCGATGGCTGTGGCGCGCTTGCGCATGGCGGTCTCGACTCTGGGCTGGGGTGCGGTGGGCGTCCGATGTTGGGGTGCGTTCCACGACACGGGGTGATTGATGGCCTGAGTTTTGGCAGACCGAGCCCCTGGTCGGCAAGGGGCGATGTGATTTTTGATGCTTGGGTGAGCCGCTTGGAGCGCAAAGCCCGGGCAGATGGGGGACTTCATCCCCCAGACCCCCTGACCAGGGAGCGCGCTCCCTGGACCCGCTTTGGGCTTAGGTTCTGTCTGACAATTGGAACCAAGTTCCGGCGAGCACGATGGTGTCGAGGTCTAGAAGGCAAGCACAGACGAACCGGGGGTTCGTCGAGCATTGGCGACGAC
>CAKZKQ010000787.1 GCA_937123825.1 uncultured Pseudomonadota bacterium | reverse complement strand
GTCAGGTCGAAGACACTGGCAACGTCGCCTCGGCATGCTCGCGGCTGGCCACACAGGCCACGCTCAGCCTGAGCCTCTTTGAACGCCTGCGCCTTCAACTGACCGGCACATGGTTGCCCGCCATTCGCCCAGGCGCCAGCGACTTCATCTCGGTCACCCCAGGGCTGGGCATTCAGTTCTACGGCCCATTTTGACCCTCCTTCACGCGTGATGGGTTGCCAAAGCGGCCCATTGACTTAGCTTCACGGGGTCCCGCGCCATATTTTCTCTCAAACAGAGCTATGAGAGCCATGAAACTGACCACATTGCCGTTCTTTGACCGCCTGGAGCACAGCCAACGCATCTTGCTGGCGGGCATGGGCGGCGGCTTTGACCTCTACTGCGGGTTGCCGCTCTACTTTGCGCTCACCGAAGCGGGCAAATCCGTCACTTTGGCCAACCTCACCTTTGCCAACACGCGCCGCATCACGCCGCGCCTTGAAGAAGCCGCCGTTGAAGTAACCGCGCGCTCGGGTCAAGCGCGCGGTTACTTCCCCGAGCGACACCTTTGCGCGTGGATGGAGGAGGAAACCGGCGAGCCGTTCAGCATTGTGTGCTTTGAGCGCCACGGCGCGGTGGCGCTCAGGGAGGCTTACCAGCGGGTGGTGGAGCATTTTGACATCGACGCGCTCGTTTTGGTCGACGGGGGGACGGATGCATTGATGCGCGGGGATGAAGCGGGCCTGGGAACCCCTCATGAGGACATCCTGAGCCTGGCCGTGACCCATGATCTGGACATCCCCACCAAGCTGATGGCGTGTCTTGGCTTTGGCATCGACGCCTTTCACGGGGTTTGCCATGCCCACATGCTGGAGAACGTGGCCGAGTTGGCCAAAAACGATGCGTTTCTGGGCACATTTTCGCTCTTGAAGCAGATGTCCGAGGCCCAGCGCTATCTCAAGGCCGTCGACTACTCCAATACACGCACGCCAGGGCTGGAGAGCATCGTCAACAACTCGATCGCCTCGGCCGTGGAGGGCCATTATGGCAACCACCACCGCACCAACCGGGTGCGCCAGAGCCGACTGTGGATCAACCCACTGATGAGCATCTACTGGGCCTTTGAATTGGCCCCAGTGGCCGAGCGCATCCTCTACCTGGACCACATCAAGGACACCGAGACTTTTCAGGACGTCATCGTGGCCCTCGAAGCCTGGGAACGGGACCGGCCGCGCCGCCCAAGGCGAGACATTCCGGTCTGAACGTGTGGCTCAGAGCCTGCTTATGACGCCGAGGGCATCCAACTGCCGTGAAAACGGATGGGGATGGGCTGGGTGAGTTGGACGCGGGCCTGGACGTCGAGCGTCTCGGCATCAAAAATCAGCACGTGGCTGCAATCCTTGACGCTGTCGTAGACCAGGACCAGGGCGGAGCCGTCGGTTTCAGCCCCAGTGGGGTTCTGTGCCAGGACGGGCTCTGAGGCGTGGTGCCCTGGGGGCAGAACATGCTCCTGGACATGTCCCTGGTGGTCGATGCGGCTGACGCCAAAGCGCAGCACGCCATCTTGCCAGCGCTCGCTCTGGACCCAGGTGTGCTGGTGGGGTGAGCCGCTGGTGTGTTCGGCGGTGCGGGGAAACTCGCAGAAGGTGTCCCAGCGCGGGGTCGTCTTGAAGGTGCGCGCGGTGGGGTTGAGACGCGCCCGGTGGAGTTTGCCGCCGACGTGGCGCTGGTGGTCACGGAAGGAGATGTCGGCGCCGTCTCCCAGCGAGCCCAAAAGATCGCCATTGCCGTAATGGACATAGTCGACCACGATCTCGTCACCGTCGTCGTACGCGGCGGCGAAGTGAAACTGGAAGAAGGGATCGACCTTGAAGCGCACCGGCTTGTCGGGGTCGTCGATGGGCACGACGATGACCTCTGTGCCTGCCTCGGGGGTCCAGACAAAGCAGTCGGCGAAGGGGGCCTGCATCATGATCTTCTCGATGGACAGGTGCAACGGCGAGACAAAGAAGACCAGGTGACGCTCGGTGGCGATGAAGTCGTGGAGCATGACGGGGTGCTCCAACGGGATCTGGCCCATAAGGCACGCGGATCCTGCGTCTGGCAGCGCGTAGAGGTCGATGGTGGTGCGCGGTCCGTAGGACATGCCAAAGTTGTAGAGGCAGCGGCGCGCAGCGACGCGGTGTGGATGGGCAGAGAACATTTGCTGGACCACGCCGCCGAGGTTGGTCTCTCCGA
This sequence comes from uncultured Pseudomonadota bacterium, assembly GCA_937123825.1. Taxonomy (GTDB): domain Bacteria; phylum Myxococcota_A; class Bradymonadia; order Bradymonadales; genus CAKZKQ01. Next base: position 3,441 of record CAKZKQ010000787.1, on the reverse strand, counting down.
GGGTGTCGAGCGTTTTGGGATCGAGCGCCGTGGGCAGCCCGCCTTCCATCAGCGCGTAGAGGCCTCCTTGCCAGGGGACCACATGGGTGTTGGCGGTGTTTTTGCCGGCGCCCAGGCGGCGGCCCGCTTGTCGCTCTGCCACCAACCCGGCGCTCTGGATCACGCGGGCGGCCGCGCTTACCCCGTCGTCTCCAAAGCGCAGCGCGCTGATCATGCCATCGCCTTCAAAGAGGTGGCTGCAGCGCTCTCCAAAGAGCTCCAGGATGCCAGGGCCGTTGCGGTAGAGGGTGCCGCGCAGGGCTTTGGGGATGCGCCCTTCGACTTTGACGGGCTCAAAGGAGTGCTCTCGACGAAGATTCTCAAAAAGTCCGCGCGGGTTGGGGAGGATGTCGTGCATAATGCCACCAGAATTGAGTGTTGAGGGACGCAGGGTCACACAAAGCCCAAGTCGCCCCAAATAAGCAGTGCATACATTGTTAGCACCGCTTACACAACTAAGCCAGCGCTGGAGAGTGTCAAGTGGGAAAAAGCAAATACCACCACGGCGATCTGCGCCGCGCCCTGGTCGAGGCGGCCTTTGATTTGGCCGTTGAGCACGGCCCTGACGGGGTCAGCATGCGCGAAGCGGCGCGCACCGCCGGGGTGTCGACGGCGGCGCCTTATCGGCACTTTAAAGATCGGGATGAGCTGATGAGCGCGGTGGCGGCCAAAGGCTACGAGCGCCTGCTTGATGGGATGAAGGCGTCTGCAGAGCAAAGCGGCCAGAGTCCTTTGCTTCAGTACCGGGCGTATGGGGTTCACTACGTGACCTTCGCGGTCAACAACCCCAACCTCTTTCGCATCATGCACGTGGCGCGCTGGTCAGACCCGAGCGCTTCTCCAGAGATGGCCGCAGCTCACGCCAACGGTGAGGGGGCCATCATGACGCTGGTGGACAAGGCCGGACAGGAAGGTGAGATGGCGCAGGAGGCGCCCAGGCTCCAGCATCTGGCATCGCACGCGCTGGTTTATGGCCTGGCGCGGCTCTACGTGGATGGTCAGTGGGAGGGGTTTGGACTGGCCTCTTTGGAGGTCCAACCGGTGGTGGAGGCCGTGATGGACATCTTTGGCCAGGGACTCATCCCGCGTTGATGGTGGGATGAACCCCTCTGAGCTTTATTCAGGGCGCCTGCACATAGGAGCGCTTGATCTGGCCGCCAAGCTGGTTGGTGTTGTTGTATCCCCAGCACCACACCTGGCCTTCGGCGTTGATTCCGCAGGTGTGGTACCAGCCTGCCTCCACAGACACGATGCCTTCCAAACCAGACACCGGCTCTCGCGGGGGAGAACGCACTTCAACCTCCAGGGGGAGGCCCAATTGCCCACGATCGTTGTTTCCCCAACAAACCACAGCGCCGTTTTCGAGCGCTGCACAGGTGTGGACTTGACCCAACGCCAGATCCACGGCGCCTCCAACGCCAGCGACCGACAAAGGCTCAATGTCTTCGTTGTCTTCGCCTTGGCCACGGGGCTCCGGATAGAACTCTGAGCCCCAACACACCACGCTGCCTGCGCCCTGTATGGCGCAGGTGTGATGGCGTGATGCTTTGAGCAAGACCACATCACCAAGACCATCCACGGCGATGGGCTCGGCGACGTCAGGAGAATCCACTCCCAGGCCAGAACCAGCACCCCAACACACCACGGTGCCGTCCGCTTTAAGCGCGCATGTGTGGGAAGAACCAGCCGCGACCTGAACGGCGTCGTTCAAACCTGTGACCTGAAAAAATCCCCCGTTCTCAACCTCAACACCACCACCAAGTTGACCCTGGGGACCAAACCCCCAACACCACACCGTGTCATCTGCACGCATCACACAGGCATGAGCTTCACCCATGGCCAGACTCACGGCATCGTCAATGCCATCCACAAACCGAGGAACAAATGACACATCATCTTCATCCTCAGGCACAGTGCCCAGTTGGCCATGGCGGTTGCTGCCCCAACAAGCCACGCGCCCATCGCTCAAACGCGCGCAGGCATAGAGGTTGCCTCCATCCACCTCGGACACTTCGGGGAGATCAACGATTTCAGTGCGCTGTGCCAGGCTGCTGCGCCCCTCGAACCCAAGTTCACCTTCTTCGTTTTCGCCCCAACACCCCACCTGACCGTTGCCCTCAAGCGCGCAGGAAAAAGTCAGCCCCATCGCCAAATCAACGGCGTCCTCCACACCAAACACCTGCACTGGAGAGGTCGAGACATTGGTGTTCAAACCCGAGCCCAGTCGGCCATCACTGCTGACCCCCCAGCACGAGGCGCGCCCACCTGGGCGCAAAGCGCAAGTGTGGCCGCTGCCTGCAAAGATGTCTGTGGCGTCATCCAGGTCCATGACCTTGACCCCTTGGCCAGGGGCTGGAGTGTGTGTGCTTCCATCGCCCAAGCCACGGCCCCTGTTGCTGCCCCAACACCAAACCTCCTGGTTGTCCAAGAGCGCACAGGCATTGCTGAACCCACTGACGAGCTTGGTCACCCCTTCCAATTGGGGTGCTTGGAGTTCATCGACCCCCACACAAAAAACCGAGCCCGACTCACGCAGGACGCAGGTTGCACCCGAGAGCCCCGCGATCTGCACGGCATCGTCAACGCCAGGCATCGCGATCAACTCAGAAGAACGGTTGGGTGAACCCACACCAAACTGGTCATCGTCGTTGTCTCCAATACAACTGATGGTCTTATCAGAGTGCAAAATGCAGGTGTGACGCAAACCCAACGCCAAGCCCACCGCGTCATCGACCCCCGGTATGGGTCTGGCGATTGGGGAGTTGCGCTCTTCCCCATCAAAGCCCAACTCCCCCTGGCTGTTCGAACCCCAACACCAAACCTCACCGCTGCCGACAATCGCGCAGGCATGCGACATTCCGAGCTCAATCGACGTCACACCGCTCAAACCATCCACAAGGACAGGCTCTTGTCGCTCTTCAGTCGTTCCATCGCCCAACTGGCCGGAATTATTGCGGCCCCAGCACACAACCTCTCCCTCTGACAGGACCACGCACATGAAGCCGTTGCCTGAACCAAAGTCCAACGCGCCATTGAACTGCTCGACCTCCACAGGAACTGGACCATGGCGCTCGCCCCAACAGTAGACCGTCCCGTCTTGCGTCATGCCGCACGTATCGGAGCTCCCGGGCCCCAGGGTCACAAACGAGGCTTCACAAGCGCGCGGCGCCGTCCAGAAGCCGCCCTGACACTCTTCAATCAACAAACCGACGTCGTTGGTACCACAGCGCGTCTCTCGGACCTGACCGTCTTGCTCGCAGGCCTCACGCACCACACATGGCCCCTCATCGGTCCACTGGCGACTCAAACACAGTTGCGTCTGGATGCCCTCATCATTGTCCCCGCAAGGCACCACCTGCGTCTGACCAAACTCACACTCGGCGTCCTGCTGACACACGCCCG
>CAKZKQ010000786.1 GCA_937123825.1 uncultured Pseudomonadota bacterium | reverse complement strand
GACCCCTTAGTGAGCGCTATAATCGCCAGACACTAACTGCTTGGGGCGCCCAACAAAGCCCACTGCGGGAATCAAGGGCGTTCTCACAGCAAAGCCCAACCCCCAGCGACGTGACCCCTTAGTGAGCGCTATAATCGCCTGACCCGAACTGCCTGGGTCACCCAACAAAGCCCACTGCTCCAAACCAACCGCGTTCCCACAGCAAAGCCTTGCGCCCCAGCGACGTGACCCCGCCAGTGAGCGCTATAATCGCCTGACACTAACCACCTGGGTCACCCAACAAAGCCCGCTGTACGAATCACACACATCGGGGGTTTAGCGTTTGAGCAGTCGTTCCGATGGTCATGGGTTGGGTGGTGCACTGTGCGCAGGAGTGAGCTGGAGCATGCTGAAGCAGTTGACCGTGATGGTGGCGTTGACCACCGCCGCCAATGTGGGGATGGGGACCAAGGAGGGGCAGCGGATCAAGCGTCAGGCGGTGGACGCGACACGCTCGGCGGCGGCCACTTATGAGGTTCATTTGATGGCCAGGGAGCTGCACCGGGCCCAAATCAATGATCGCGTGCCGTCCAGATGGGATTTTGGGCGGTTTATTGAGGAGGAATTCCACAGCTATGAGCCCGACCGGGAGTTGAGCCTGGATCCGTGGGGCCATCCGTATCGATTGGAGGCGACCGGCGAGCATTATGTGGTGGCCTGCGATGGACCTGACGGGCTGGCGTACAGCGATGATGACATCGAGGCCAAGGTGCCCATCAGAGATTTTCTCTACCGTTGAGGCTTGTCCAGTCGACACGATATGGGCGACAGGCGCTCCACCAACCCAAAATGCGCGGCTGTTTTCTTAGACCGTTTCTTTCTCGGCGACCGTTGATGGTGTCCAGCCAGGGATAACCCCTGTGAAATGACATCCAAGAGGAGATGAGAGATATGAACGCGTCTTTGCTGTGGCTCAAAAGTGTGGTGTGTCTGGCAATGGTGATGGCTTTGTCTGCGTGCGCGGGGACTCCCAAGGCCGTCGAAGACCAGCCCACCGACCCTGCCCAGCATATGGTGCAGGAGCAAGACACCGCACTGCACCCAGATCACCAGTCACCGACCGATTACAGGGTGACAGCAGCGACCTCGGACTCCCACAAGTGCTCTTGTCAGACCGGCACCGAGTTTGACGACCGCAGCACTTGCCTGTGCACCGTCACCACCTTCACCCTGGAGGCCGATGTCCACTGCGCCAACACGACCCTCAAGTCGGGCGGACCAGTGGTCTTTGATGATCAAGGCAATGTCTTGACGCTCAACGTGGTGCCGCAGCGCGGGGCAGTTTGTCAGGAGCCGGGCGCGCACAAGGCGACCCTGGAGGTCCGCACCCCTTCAAAAAAGGGCAAAGGTCCTGTGCTCAATGCTGAGGACATCACCGTCATCGCCCTGCCCCAGGCCTCCAAAGACATCGCCCACCCTTAAGGGCAGAGCTGGTAGCACTTAAGATCCCCACTCAAACCCCACCCCTTCCATGACTCAGAACCCTGCCCTTCCCCTCCCGACTGCCAGCACCAGGGTGTGTTTGCAAGATGGGAGATTTTGCAAACACACCCTGACGTCGCCCTTCCTCATCCAAGAGCCCTCCTCCCTGTCTCGATAACGACATCAGCGCACTGCCCACGTGCAAATGCTGTTTTGCACACAAACCACACTCACCTTCACCCACAGCACCATGCCAAGCCCAACCTGGATGATGGCTTCCCTCTCGCACAAGCCACCGCCGAGTGGGGGTACTGCATACAATCCAAAGACAAAATTACACTCAGAGCAGAAACCAAAATGACCAACACTGCCCTCTCAATCAAAAACGCAACCACAATCGCCACACACAAAAGAACCCAAACCCGAGCCAGCGCCTGCCCCCTCTTTTAAATATAGAGACAATATTCCCTGACTCACTGAGTCATTGTGCATCGTGGCTGTCGCAACAAGACAAATAAGCACCAACCAAAATCAAAACATACCAAACCAACGCCCTAAAAAAAACACCACAAACCAAACACAAAACCAAATCCAAAAACACAAAAACACAAAACGACACAACCAAAACAAAATCACATCAAAAAATCAGACAGAACAACTATTACAAGGCACCGACTGCATAGTCTCACCATGACGCCCCGCTGCCAGAGCGTCGTCATCATCGGCACCAAAGCTTACCTATTGGCACATACATCTCCCCAGGCGACAAATACACACCATTCGAAATGCAAATTCGCAAGCGACCAAATCCACCCTCAACCCAACAATATTCAACAACTTTGATTCTTGACCTTCACACCCAGACGCTCTAGGGTGACTGATGGCGAACATGTTAATCAATACCGGTCAGGTTCAGCTTGGCCTTTTCGGCATAAGGCTTCCCCCTCCTGTGCCGATGACGGTGTGCTTTATGTTATCAGACAAAGGAAAAGAGCTTGTCGTATCATCATGGCGGCTCGTCGTCCCCATCGCCGAGACCGCTTCTCTTCTATCAGCGCCTCTTTGAGATCGAGCCGTCTTACAGGCTCCTCTTTAAGAAGGATATGAAGAGCCAAAAGCTGAAGCTCTTGAAGATGCTCTCCTTTGTGGTCAAGAGCCTCAACTGGTCTGGAGAGCAGTGGCAGGACACCGTCCCGCAAGAAGACGACCTTTTCCTGGTTGTGTTGGCCCTCGGACGCCGCCACGCCAGCATCTACAAAATCCCCGCAGACTCTTATGAGCATGTCGGCCAAGCGTTGATCTGGACCCTCCACCAAGGACTGGGGGATGCGTTTACAGACGATATCAAAGCCGCGTGGATCCGTGTTTACACGCTCTTGGCCAAGACCATGCTGGTGGCCGGCGAAGCCAAAGAAATCTCAGACGTCAAACTGGGACTGACCAGAGGGTAGGAACGGCCTATGTCAACGCTTGTCATGTCGGGAGACTTTGACGCCTTTAGCGTCGAAGAAGTTCTTGAAGTCGTGGGCCTGAGTCGTCAGGTCATGGAGATCATTTTCAAAAGGAACGAACAGCCCACTGGGCGCATCGTCCTCAAAGTAGGGCGCGTGCTCCATGCAGAGGCGAGCAACGTCCGTCCGGGGCGAGCCTCATTGCAGCGCGTTTTGCAAAGTCCGGGACGCAGTTTTGAGGTCCGCCGCCTCTCAGATGCCAATCAGAACACCAATCAGCCCATCGGCTCCCTGGTCGACCTCATCCAGGAGCTTCAAGATGCGGCCATGGCCATCCCGGGAGACACACCCGACGCCGACATCCAGCGGCTGGAGAACCGGATCAACGATTTGCTCGTTGAACTGCGCGCCGTGGCAGAACGCAGCGAGTCTTCGGTCACTTTGCGACTCGAAGCCCTCAACGAACAAATCACCCAACTCTCTCAGGCCCCCGCCCCCACAGACCCCGGCATCAAGACCATGCTGGAGCAAATCAAGGAAAACTCCGCCACCAACCAACAAGCACCGCGCTTTGCCTGGTATGCGTTGATCGCCATCTGCACACTGCAGTTTCTTTCGTTGCTCGTGACCATGTTCTTACTGGGCGCAAGCTGAGTTCCACACTCCAAAACCAGGATTCACCATGCGCCAGCGTTTCAACGCCGGCACATCCTCGTGTGTTGGCGGACTGTACCAACTTGGCAAACAACTCGGACGCGGCGGAACCGCTGTGGTCTTCAAGGGGACTTGTCTGGAAACCCAGCGCCACGTCGCCATCAAGATCCTCGACCAATCCACCGAAGGGCCGCAAAGCCACCTGATGCGCGAGATGAGCATCATCTCGCGCATCGAGCATCCAAGTGTCATCCAGGTCCTGGATTACGGCTTCGATGAACCCAGTGGCCACCACTACATCGTCACCAACTTCCTCAAGGGGTTTTCGCTGCGAAAGTGGCTCAAACTCTTTGGGAACATGGACCCGTACACCGCCATCGCGCTCTTTAGAGGGCCATTGATGGGACTGGCCAACGGCCACAAGCGCGGCGTCATCCACCGCGACATCAAACCCGGCAACCTCTTCCTGGCGCAGTCCCCCAAACGGCTCGTCTTGCTCGACTTTGGCATCGCGGGCACCGGAGATGCCCAAAATCCCAAGCGCTTTGAGCTCACACCCGCCTACGCCGTCCCCGAATCCGTTCAATCCGGCGCCAGCACACCGGCCAGCGACATCTATCAACTGGGGTTGACGTTGGCCGAGATGATCTCGGGGACCAAGGTCGTCTCTGAGCGGCAACCCGTCACCGCCATCGCCAAACACCTCCAGGGGATCACGCTCGACAACGAACCATGGCCTGCGGAGCTGCGCAGCATTCTCCAGCGTGCCATCGCCCGCGATCCCGCCCACCGCTACCAAAACTGCGAGGCCTTCGCCGAAGCCCTGGATCAATTCCTTGCGCTCAACCCCAACCCCTCCCAAACCATCGAAGACGAAACGCTGCGCATGGAAGAGCTCACCGCGACCATTTCGCAGCCGCTCATCAACACAGACTCCTGGAACCTCGATCTGCCCCAATCAGCCATCACGCCCACGCTCGACGAACCCCAAAGCCCCCCACCCCAACCCTCCACCCCAGACCCAACCCCTGTGATCGAAACATCGACCCCCTCGCTGGCCAGGACCAGACTTGAGGGGTTTGCCCCGGGCCTCCTGCTCGGCGGCGCCTGTGGATACTTGCTGACCAACCTCCTCCAATGTGGGTGAAGCCGTGAAGATGCCCGACGCCACCATCCAACAATGTGCCCTGATCGCCGCGTTTGCGCTCACAGGTCTGGGCCAGCTTGTCCTCTTTGGCTCCGTCGCTGCCGGACACCTCAGCGCCGACAACGACACCCCACCTGCAGCCATCGAACCCTCCACCACCAAACAACCCCAGGCTCAAACCGCCTCGCCAGCCCCAACGAAACTCGCCCCCACCCCCAACACACCCTCGTCCCCTTCGCAGCCGCCCCCCAAGGCCGAACCTGCACCCAAAACCGAGCCGCAGCCAAGCAAACCCGCGCCCGCTGCCGCCGCCGAACCAACCCCAGAAGCCCCCAAAAAGAACCAGCTCCAAGCCCAGGTCAGCGCCACCGTCTGCATCGATCAAGACTGCATGCCGCTCAACGCCGCGCCGCTGGTCCTGACAGGCGACACCTCAGACCCCAAAGAGCGCCTCATCAGCCGCTACAGCTGCAAGCCCACCGCTCAAGAGAACGGCGCCGAGATCTGGTACAAGATCAACACCACCACGCGCGGCAAGCTCGTGGCGCGGCTGCTCAAAGCCAAGCGCAACATCGACCTCGATCTCCACCTGCTGTCGAGCAAAGACGGCGAGAGTTGCATCCACCGGGCCGACCGCAGGTTGGTCAAGACGCTGCCGCCTGGGCAGTACTGGCTGGTCATCGACTCCTGGCAACCCCCAAAAGCCAAACCCAAAGAAGGCCCCTATCGCCTGGAACTCTCCCTCACCCCCAAATAGCACCATCGCGCCCCATGGTTGGACACACCGGTGCCTTGCCTGCTCGCCCCAAGACCAGACCATCTCCCCCAAATCAGGACTGCCAAAGCCGACAGACCAAGACGGCTGCGGCCTTATACCAAAATGGAGACGAAAGGCTTGCTTTGGGGCGAGCAATGATGAGGTCCAGGGACCTCGGGTCGAGCGCGG
>CAKZKQ010000785.1 GCA_937123825.1 uncultured Pseudomonadota bacterium | reverse complement strand
GGCACCGCGGGCATTTCGGGGGGGGGTGTGTGCGGTGGGGGGGGGCGGGGGGGTGGGGTGAAGGGGAGCAATCATGGGATTGGGGGGCGGGGGGGCGTCTGGCGTTGGGCGTGCTTTTTCCTGCGGTGTGTCTGGGCTGCGAGGCCGATTTGGCGCTGGACGTTGCGGTGGCGCAGGAGAGGGCTCGGTTGGGTGAGGGAGGGGTGTCGCTGTGGTTTTGTGAGCGTTGCAGGCAGCGTTTGTCTTTGGTGAAGGGGTGTCGGTGTGGGCGGTGTGCGTTGCCGCTGGTGTGGTTTTTGGATGAGTTGCCGCAGGATCGCGCGACGGTGTGTGAGGGGTGCACTGAGCGCGTGCCATCTTGGGAGACAGCGCGCGCAGTTTTTGAGTTTGGAGGGGCCGGTAAAAAGGCGGTGTCGCGGCTTAAGGAGGTTCAGTGGCCTGCCAGGGGTCTGGCCAGCTTGATGGTGAACGTGGTGCTTGAGGCAGACCCTGTGGAGGAGGCGCTGTGGCAAGACGCGGTGGTGGTGGCGGCGCCAGGCGATCCAAAGCGTGTGCGTCGCAGGGGGTTTGATCAGGCGGCAGTGCTGGCGCGTTTGGTGGCGCGTGGTCTGGGATTGGAGGAGCCTGTGGTGGCGCTGCGACGGACGCGTCTGGTGGCTGCCCAGCGCGGTCTGGACCGCAAGCATCGGTTGAACAACCTTAAGCATGTCTTTGAGGTGGTCAGGCCTGAAGCGGTCGAGGGTCGCCGTGTGATTTTTGTGGACGATGTGATGACCACTGGGGCGACGGCCGAAGAGGCCTGTAGGGCGTTGAGGCAGGTGGGCGCGAGTGTGTCACTGGTGCTGGTTGCGGCGCGTGCGCCTTGATGGCGTTTGGGCTTTGCGGATGCGTGGCACTAATGCGGGCGAGAAATTTTACTCAAAAATGTATTGACTCGCCGGTCACGGCGAGCGAGGGTGGGTCTGTACTTAAGAACAGTGGTTGAGGAGACCCTGGGTGGCGGCCTGTGTTTGGCATGGGCGATGTATTGGGTGGGGTTTGTCTTGGGGGAGGGTGTGTATGGGTGATGGTGTTGTGTTTGGCGTGTGGGGAGGGGTGTGATGGGCGATCAGGTGCCTTGGGACGGGGGTTATCACGCACTTTTTGAGCATCCGAGGTTGGTGGGTGAGCTTTTAGAGGGGTTTGGCCCGGCAAGTTTGTTGGATGAGGTGGATCTAGAAGGGATAGAGCCCGTTGCGGCGGAGTTCTACACGGAGTTCTTTGCCAAGCGGACTGGGGACATGTTGTTGAAGTTGCCTCGGCGAACGGGTGGGAACGCTTACCTGTGGCTTTTGTTGGAGTTTCAGGTCAGACCAGAGCGTTTCATGGCGTTGCGTGTTCTGGTTTACGTGGTGCTTTTGTATGAGCATTTGCTGCGCACTGAGGCGGTGGGTTCATTGGGGAAGCTGCCGCCCGTTTTTGCGGTGGTGTTTTATCACGGTGAGCGCAAGTGGTCGGCGCCGACGCAGTTGGGAGGCCTGATTGACTTGCCATCAGAGTCTCCGTTGCAACCCTGGCAACCCGAGGGGCGGTTTTATCTGCTTAAGGAGCAGGTGTTGCAGACTGGACCGGTGGAGACATGCACAAACGCGGCAGAGCTGCTGATCAGGCTCAATCAATGCCGAGACGCCAGCGCGTTTGCGTTGGTGATCAAGAGGTTGGCGCAGGTGTTGTCGGTAAAGGACGATCGTCAACTCAACCGTTTGTTGGTACACTGGATTCATGGGGTTTTGCTGCGCAAACACGACATCGATTTGCGGCCAGAAGACGTCAAACCACTCATGGAGGAACACACCGTGGGACTTGAGCAGTACGCAGAGGAGATCATTAAAGGCTTCAAGGACATGGGCTTGGAAGAGGGGCGCGCCATAGGCCGTGCCGAAGGGCTCGCCGAAGGTCATGCCGAAGGTCATGCCGAGGGTCATGCTGAAGGCAGGCTCCGAGGGGTGGAGCAAGGGCAGTGCGAGGCGCTTTTGATGATGTTGGAAGTTCGCTTTGGAGGGGCGGAGTCTTGGGAGGGTTTGGTGGAGCAGGGGGTTGAGTCTGGTCAGTTGCAGGCTTTGATTCGTCTGGCCAGCGCCGCACAGGACAAAGGTGCTTTTGTGGAGGCCGCCAAAGAGCTTTTGGCGTTGTGATGGGTTTGAGAGGTGGGTTGGATCATCTGAAGTGGGGTTGATGCTGGCGGTGTCGGTGTGGGGCTGTGTCCATCGCCTGGGCAAGCTGCCGGATCATGGTCAGTTCTCGCATCAGGCCTGAGTCTTCAAGTTCGTGGGCTTCGTGTGAGAGGAAGCGCTCGGTGTGGGCGATGAGCTGGCGCGCGGTGTGGGGATCGTGGTTGTGCCAGGCGTCGCAGGCGTCTTGGAGGGCGTAGACGGTCATCAGGAGATCAAAGTTGCGGCGGATGGCGTTGTTTTCAAAGAAGGCGTGTTCATTGGCAGGCCAGTCGGCGCGGGCGGGCATGTGGATGGGGTAGCTGGCCTCTTCGGTTTGGCCTGAGTGGGTCAGGGTGTACTCGATGTGTATGGTGGCGACCTTGGCGAGGTCGTTTTGGTGCAGCAGGTCCTGTAGGTCCAGTTCAAGGAGCATGACGCCGTTGCGTTTTGAGAGGTAGAGGGTGGGCAGGTAGAGCTCGGGGTGTCCGTGGCGGCCAATGGCCAGGGGGAGGCCGTGTGCGGCGGTCATGGTGACGTCGTCGTGCAACTCAACGGTCAGGAGAACGTCCTCGGCCACGGGCGTCAGGGTGGTCTCAAGTTCGTCTCGAAAGACGGTGCGGACCTTGTTGGGGTCGCGCAGGAAATGTGCGTTGCCGCCGCCGGCGCGCGCACGGCGGGCCGCCCGGCGGGCAGCTGCCGCCGCCGCATCGGCGCACGATTGTGGCGCGGCTCGAGGATATCGATCTTCGCAAACGCGCCCGGCGCCGGGGCGAGCACAAGGTCGAGAAGGCGGCCACTGCAGTTCCCGGAACCTTCCACCCTACCCGTCCGCTGAGGGGAAGTCATGGCCCATCACAGACATTTCTGCATCAAGACCAGAGCAAGAGATCGTCCGAATTGATAGCCCACCTCGGGCAGTCGGGTGGTTTCTTTGAACCCCACCGCCGCGTGAAAGGCCAATCCGGCAGCGTTCTCGCCACTGACACCGGCGATCAGGCTATGCACGCCTTGGGCGCGGGCAACATCACATAACCGATCCATCAGCGCTTTGCCCAAGCCCTGACCATGCGCCAAAGGGGACAGGATGATCGTGTGCTCTTTGGTCCGTGCATATCCGGGCCCCGAGCGGAAGGGAAAGAAGGTCGCAAACCCCACGACCACCCCGTCAAGCAAAGCGACCTGATAAGCCGCCCCACGCGCATCGATCTCTGCGCGGATCATCGCGGCGGTTTTTTCAACTGTGGTGAATGTGATCGTCGTATCGCGCACGATGGGAAGAAAGAGTTCGGCGATAGCCTCGGCATCTTGCGGGGCGGCTTGGCGGATCGTCACAACAGGCGCTCCCCGTCTGGGCCAGAGAAGACCGCTTGCAGCGACGCCTCTGGCGCACCCTGCAACGCAACACGCGGATCATTCAGACCCAAAGCGCCGAATAACGCGCCGATCTTTTCGGCCTCTGGGTGCCGCAGCTCTAGCCGCGCGATGCCAAGCGCGGACTGCCCCAGTTGATCGCAGGGATGCAGATCGCCCTGCCACTCGATCAGCATCGGCATGACCCCGCCATAGGCCAGCGCACCATCCGCAGGCACCGCCATACGCCATCGCAAGTCGCCGCGTGCCAGATCAATGATTTCGCCCGCCTCGGGGTAAATCGCCAAGGCCGCCTGCAAATCAGGCACCCGCGCCACCCAAGTCACCAGCCGCGCAGGCCCTTCAAACCGGTCCAGCCCGAACCAGCGCGGCCGCCCCGGATCATTGCCGTCAGGATCAATCGCGATTGCTTCAAAGTAATCGCGCCCCTGAAACCCCAAAAGCCGGTTGTGGGTGCCAAACAACTCATGCCGCCCACTTGCGCTCAACGCCACGCCCAAAGCTTGTTCTGACACCGCCACAGCCTTGGCCAGAGAAGAACCTGCAACGACAAGATGATCTAATTCCATCGTAAATCCGTATTACTGGGTATTGAAGATGAACTTTCTGTGACCATCTTCGAGATTATGACAATTTAACTCAGGAAAACCGATGCCGATCAAGACAATTGAGAAGTTTTTCAAAAATGACGCCGCCGGGGGCATCTTGCTGATGCTGTCGGCCGTACTTGCCATGATCGTGGCAAACTCGGCCCTAGCCCCGTCCTATAACTTCGTTCTCGACACCATTGGCGAGGTCAGCATGAACGGCAAAGGCATCGAGAAACCGATGCTTTTGTGGATCAACGACGGATTGATGGCGGTGTTCTTCTTTCTGATCGGTCTCGAGCTGAAGCGCGAGATGATGGAGGGGAAGCTAAAAAACCCCCGCGATGTCATCCTGCCCGGTGCAGCAGCGGTGGGTGGCATGGCCCTGCCTGCGATCATCTATGCGGCGCTGAACTGGGGCAACCCTGAAACCTTGTCGGGCTGGGCCATTCCCGCCGCCACAGACATCGCCTTTGCTTTGGGTATTCTGGTGCTGGTCGGCGCCCGCGCCCCTGCCCCGGTTAAGGTGTTTCTGCTGACGCTGGCTATTCTGGACGACATCGGCGCGATCCTGATCATTGCGCTGTTCTACACGGCAAACCTGAAAGTGAACTTCCTGCT
>CAKZKQ010000784.1 GCA_937123825.1 uncultured Pseudomonadota bacterium | reverse complement strand
CTTGGCACGCACCAACGCGCTGGTCTGCCCCACCTGAAGCTTCTCCACAGCCTCATCAAAGAGCTTCCCAAAGCGCCCTTTCCAAGCCTCGCCCAGATCACCACCCCGGTTGGAGGTGTAGTCGTCGGAGTATTGCTTGGCCAGCTTGTCAAAGCCGTCGCCCTTCTTGAGGCGCGCCATGATTTCGCCGCCGAGGGCCTTGAGTTCGTCCTCAATCTGCCCCTTTTCGGTCGCGTACTCTTCCTTTGTATAGAACTTGGAGTTGATGACCTTGGTGCTGACCAGGATGTGGCGCACCCGGTACTTAACGCCGTCTTCACCGTATTTCTGCTCAAAGCGCTTGCGCACAGTGTCGGAGCCACCGTCGCGGGTCTGCTTGACCATGGCGTCGATGAGCTGCTCACGACGAGCCTTATCGGCCAGCTCTTTGCGCCAGCCTTCGAGGCTCATGCCGCGGTCCTGAAGGGCCTGACGCATTTGGGCTTCGTTGTTGCCAAAGCGGGTCTTGAGCAGCGTGCTGACGTTGCGCTCGACCTCTTCTTTGATCTTGGCCTCGTCGGCTTTGACGCCCATCTTGGCCGCCTTGGCCTCAATCAGGCGAGTCTCGATGTAGGTCTCCAAAAAATCCTCGGCGAACCGCTCGTAGAGGGCGTCTTCGTACTGGGCTCTGGAGACAACGTTGCCGTCGATGACCACCACAGCAGCGGCGTCGGGGCCTTCAGCCGCAGCGGCCTTATCCTTTGAACCGCCGCGCTCGTCGCCGTTGGCGGTGCTGGAACACCCCATCGACAAAACCAGCAACGCCGTCAGAATCGTCATCAAGACAAATGCTTTAGAGTTTGCTCGCTTCAACATCGGTATCCTCCACCCACGACACGCTCGCCGGGGCCTTTGGTCAAACACACCATCAGGTCCCAGAGGTGTAGCCTACAGACGCGCATGGCGCAAGCCGCACACCCACGCACAAAGCCAGAAGCGCACCCCCACAACCCCCGCGCCGCCGCCTCAAACAACAAGGCAGGCCTGCCACACACCAATCCCCCACCAAAAGACGCCTGACGCCTTCAACAAGGCCTCAAAAAGCAAAAGACGTGCTCGAAAGCACGCCTTTGGTCTCACACCGGTGGTTTGCACAAGGACGCCGGAATCAGGCCTCGCGACGACGCACAAAGTTCACCCCAATCAGGAGCAGGAGCATCGCCAGACCTCCCAGACCGCCAGGGAAGCCCGGGGCGCTCTGGCAACCATCGTTGGACGGCGGCGCAACGGCCGGAGCCACGACCGTAAAGCCGCTATTGAGCACGGCCTGCTCTGCGCTGGCCGGATCGTTGACGACCACGTCGTAGGTTCCGGGGATGACACCTGCGGGGATGCGGGCCGTGGCGGCGGTGCCGCCGGGCTGGACAAAAATGTTCTCCAAGACCGTGGAGCCCACCCGGAAGACAGTTTGGTTCTGCACAAAACCGGTGCCAAAGATGGTCACGTCGGTGTCCTGGTCGTTGACGGCCTGGGTGGGGTTGATGCCCGTGACGGTCAAACCAGACGGGGGCTCCACGTCGTTGTTGCCGTCATTGTTGGGCTCGTTGTTGGGATCATTGTTGGTGTCGTTGTTGGGCTGGTTGTTGGGGTCATTGTTGGGGTCCACGGGACCGCCTGCGGCAATCACCTCGGCACGGATGATCCAGTCGCCCTGAACCAGAAAGTCCAGCGACCGGGCCCAACCCAGGTTGACCTCAAAGATCCAGTTGCGGCCCGGGAAGGTGTTGCCGTCGTTGTCGCGCGCAATGTTGGGAAAGCCGTTGTGACCAGCCTCAATCCCCACCCGGAAAGGGCCTTCGAAGGTGAGGTTGGAACTGGAGAAATCGACCTCATTAAATGCCTGGGTGCTGCTGGTGATCTCGAACTCCTCATCGAAGACCAGCGGGCCGGGGGATGCGGCGCCTTCGGTGGTCTCGGCCCAGACCTTGATGCGCGCTGCGTAGGTGGCCCCTTCGTTGTCACCACCAAAGAGGAACTTGATCTTCTGCAAACGCACGGGCAGGTCTTGGGCGTCAGGCACAAAGCTGACCGCGCCAATCTCTCCCGACACAAATCCCCCCTGAAAACCAGCGGCGGTGTTGTCGAGCCAACCATCGTTTTGCAGCTCTTTGGTCTGGCCCCAGGCTGTGGTGGTCAACAGAATCAGCGCAAAGCTGACCCATACAAAGGTCAACGACTTTTGAGGTCGGTGGTTCCAGTTCATAAACGCAGGCTCCCTTTTGGAGGATTTCTGGCATCTGGTTCAGGGATGTCTTCGCAAAATAGCCAAACACAGTTTATATGAGCCCAGACAGAAGTCAATCGGCCTTGCCAAAGCGAGCGGCTCAGCATCGACCACAACGGTATGGATGCACTGGTGTGCTTGAAGCCAGGGGGTGGAAAGTGCTACAAACAATGGGGTTTTCGAACCTTTGACACTCACCCTCAACGCCACCCCACACCAGACATTGCCTTTGTTGGGATGGCAGACGCGTTGCCCTGGGGCGACTGAGCGGTGAGTTTTTCTCTGGCAAGGGCAAGACCAGGAAACTGGACCGAGCTGCGAGCCAGTGGGCCACCAGGAGGCGTCTGTGGGGCGGTCTACTCGACCCAAAGAAGGCTTCTGACCAACACGAGCCAGTTCACCATGATGGTACGCCACCTCTTGCCCGCTCTGGTCCTCTTGACCATCGCCGCGTTGGGAGTCACCGCCACCGCCACCACCGTGCGCCTGGCCAGCATCCCGCAGTTGGGGCAACGCGCCAGCCTCATCATCGAGGGCACGGTCATTGACCGTCAGGCGGTCTTTGTCGGGGTCGGCCCGGGCGTCTTTACCGACCACCGGGTCAAACTCCACACCCCCTACAAGGGCCAAAGTGGTGAAGTCATCACGGTGCGCGTCCCTGGGGGCAAGACGGCCCAGCGCGAAGTCCAGATTGAAGGCATGCCGCAGCTTGAGCCCAACACCCACGTGTTGCTCTTTCTTGAGGAGCTTCCCAGCAAGGCCTTTCCAGATGGCGGCGTCTACCACCTCCCGGTGGGTTTGGAGCAAGGGCACCGGGTTGTGGATGAGAGCGGCCAACAAGCCGTTTGGAAGCGCTCGGGGATGAGCGAGGGCATGGTGTCCACCCAGCCGTGGTGTGACGGCGGCGAGTGGGTTGCAGAGTTTGATGCGCAGCAGATGCGGACGTGGCTGAAGCAGACCTTTGTCGATAAGGCCAAGGCCCAGGAGGACGCCCGATGAAGCACCTGCACATCGCCGCAATCACGGCCAGCACCCTGGCGCTGATGCTCCTGGCCAGCCCCCAAGCCCAGGCCTACACCTACAATGGTTTGATGTGGCCCGAAGAGCTGCTCCCCTTGCCGGTGGCGCTCTTTGACTCGGGCGTCGACAACATCAGCGTGGAAGAGTTGGAGGCCATCGTCCAGTCCTCGTTTGCCGAATGGAACGGGGTCGGATGTGCATCCATACAACTTGAATACATTGGGTTGACCGACGAGGCCGTCCAGGTCAACGAAAACCAGGTCTTGCAGTGGGTCGAGGATGAAGAGGCCTGGTTTTACGGCTCCATGACCGCCGGAGCCACCATCATCGACGCCTTTGACAACCCTGACACGCCCGAGCGCGAGCGCCCCCAGGTCGACATCGCCTTCAACGGCATCAACTTCACCTGGATTGTCGGCGGCGCGGGCCCTGCAAGAATTGACCGCCTTGACCCAGAAGTGGTGCTGACCCACGAGGTCGGCCACATGCTGGGCCTGAGCCACACGCAGCCTGGGCTGGACAACGCCGCCACCATGGCCGCCGCCTACGTCCCCGACACCACACAGACTTCCCTGGCCATCGATGACCGCCAGGGCCTGTGTGAGCTATACTGGACCGAAGGTTCCGAGTGCGATACTGACGAAGACTGCCGTGAAGACGAAACGTGTGTGGACTACTATAGTGAAGCCAACGACACCACAGTGCGCCTGTGTCAGGAGCGCCGCGGTGACTTTGGAGACGATTGCAACGGAAGCAGCCTCAACTGCCGTGGTCTGTGCCTGTTGGAAAACGCCGACTTTAGCGAAGGCACATGCACCGACCTGTGCCAGGTCGACACCGATTGCCCCTGTGAGTGGTCCTGTCGCAACATCCGCACCGTGACACAGCCCCTTTTTGTCTGTCGCGAGATGCTGCCCGACGACGGAGACCACTGCGCTCAAGGAGATGAAGACGACATGCCCGATGCTGGCAACAACGACGCCAACAACATGACCGACGGCGACGACATGGATTCAATGGACGCAGGCATGACCCCAGACGCAGACTCAGGCACCGGCGGCAACGGCGGGGGCAAGAACAAAGGCTGCTCAACCGCCCTGCCCACAAGCCACCCCGGCACACCCCTGCTGCCAGCCCTTGCCCTTCTGGGCGTCGCTCTGGCCACCACGGCGCGGCGGCGCAAGCTCGCCGTCGCCATCGCTTGTGCAGCGGCGCTGGTCTTGACCGCCTCTTCTGCCAGCGCCGACGAGCTCAACTTCGAAGCCGGAGGGGCCGCCGGGCTCTTGACCCACGTCGTCATCCTTGAAGCCCCCAAAAGCGGCAACCGAGACAAAAAGAACATCAAGGCTGCCATCGAAGCGCGGATCGCCAGCGCGGGCGGCTACGAAATCGTCGATGACCGACAGCTCCAACGCACCCTGGGCAACCGAAACTTCCGCCAGATGCAGCGCTGCGCCGACCGAGACTGCTACTTTGACGCCGTCATCGACGCCACCATCGACCGCCTGGTCTGTGTCAAAAGCTTCCGAGACGGCCAGTACTACTATGTCGACATGGAGATCGACGATGCCTACGAGCGCGCGCTGATCAAATACGCCACCACAGAAGGCGAAGGCACCCGCGACCTCTACTACATCGACCCGGCCGTGGACGACATGCTGCGCCCCGACATGCCGCCCCCGCTGCCCCCTGGCGCAGGCATCAGCGTCAAACCAGCGCCCGCCAAAATCGACAGCGACCTCCAAAACGAAATCACAGACGCTGGTGGAGGCGGCAACAACCGCGCCCCGGCGCCCTCTGGCGACGACGCCTCCCTGGGTCCCATGGCCAAGTACACCCTCATGGGCGGCGGCGGCCTCATCGCGCTCGGCGGCGTCTTCGCGCTCCTGGCCGACAACACCCAGGCCGAAATCCAGGCTCGCCCCCACGACCGGGCCACCGTCGAGGACCTCATCAGCACCGGCGAAACCCAGCAGCTGGGCGCCAACGTCCTCTTTGGACTCGGCGCAGCCGCCATGATCACCGGCGGGGTGCTCTACTTCTTCTTCCCCGAAGAAAACTCACAAAACGCATCAAACACCCATACTCCCCAAAACAATGACGACCTGCAGTGGCAGATCAACCTCGCCCCCACGGGCGCTGCGCTGGAAGTACGCTACTGAACGTTGATCACAAAGCGCTCGCGGCTATAATGGCTCTAACTTGCATTTGACGCGATGTAAACACGATCAACGTCCCAACAGTGAAGATGCTTCGCATGGCATACAAAGGAGAAACACCAATGACACGAACGATGATGGGCCGCGGTCTGGCACTTTGGATGCTGCTGGCCGTCGCGTTGACCCCTGCTTGTGGCGATGATCCGCCCCCTGCAGGCACCCAGCAGGACCCCCCTGTCAACAACGACGACGGTCCTCCCAACAACGCCAACCCCAACAACGAGCCAATGATGATGGCTCGCCTGGAGCACGCCAGCGCCCAGACGGCCAACATGGCCGCCAACTCCCGCGTCGACCTCAAGGTCCGCTACATCGACGCCGCTGGCTCCCCCCAGGCCAACCAGACCATCGGTTGGGAGATCGTCGGTCAGCCCGAAGGCGCCAGCGTCGACGCACTCCAGAGCATCACCGACTCAGCCGGTGAAGCCACCGTTCAGGTCCTCTCCGCCGCCCGCGAAGCCTCCTTCCAGATTGAAGCCTCGGTGGTGACCGACGCGGGCGTCACGCCCATCCGCTTCACTGTCAACGTCCAGAGCAAGGAGTTCGCCAGCTACCGCATTCAGGTCAACTACGACGGCGCGCGGCGTTACACCAACAACAACATCAAAGTCTCCCTCTACGAGACCCCCGGCGACTGTGCCGAGTTCAACCCCCTCCAGCCCGGCACGGCGCTGCGCAGCGAAAAGCGCCGCCCCGACGCCCAGGGCGTCCCCATGAACTTCACCTTCGGCAACCTCCAGAACGGCACCCAGTACACGGCCGTCGCCGTGGCCTTCGCCGCCGAATCTGACACTGTCGAAGTCATCGGTTCCTTTGGCTGCAACGACGAGCGTCCCTTGATTGCCGACGGTGAAAACCCCCCCGTCCTTGAAATCAACATGGACGACGTCCTGCCGCAGGTCGCAGGCACCTGGGCCGTCACCAGCCGCTTCAACCTCACCGAGGCGCTGCCCGAAGACGTCCTCAACGTCCTCAACCCCATCCTCGACTTCTTCGGTGACCCCGCCGGCACCCTGGTCACCCTCCTGCTCGACGTCCTTCAAGACCAGTTTGGCTTTGACGCCGGATCGGTCCAGAACGTCCTGCAAGGCATCGCCGAAGACCTGCTGGAATCGGTCTTTGACGGCAATGACACCGTGCGTGACATCTTGACCGGCGGCGCTGACGTGGCGGAGATCATCCGCAACTTCCACCTCGAAGGCAGCATCATCATCCCCGCCGAAGCAGTCGCCGCCAACGGCCTGGTCACCGGCGCCCGGCTCAACTACACCAACTTCGGTTACCGTTGGCGCCTCAACTGCGAGTCCGACGAGGAGTTTGAAGAGAACCCCGCTTGCGGCGACGCCTTCATCCCCTTCGGTGACGCGGGCCTGACCCCCATCGAAGCCAACTGGGATGGCTCGGTGACCCCCAACCTGAACTTCGACCCCAACACTGGTCGCGTCTGGTTCCACGAGTTGTCCATCAACGACCACAACCTCGACCTCAACTACGGCCAGATCATTGCCTACCTCATCGAGAAGGTCGCCCTGCCCCTGCTCTTTGACCCCACCATTGACAGCCTCAACGCGCTGCTGGTGCGCTTCATCGACTGCCAGGACATCTTCGACAACAACACCCTGCAAACCATCTGCGGCACCGCCATCGACGAAGTCAGCAACCTGCTGCGCTCCCAACTGGCTGGCCTGAGCCTGAACTCCAACGACTTCACCGTCGGCACCTTCCCCGAGCAGCCCTGCGCGCTCTACGAGCAGGAAGACGACGAGTACGGCGCCCCCGAGCCCCCCAACCAGTCCCACACACCCAAGTTCAAAGAAATGGGCAAAGATATCGACCACCCCGACCACGGCTCCCTGCGCTGCCTCTGGAACGCCCAGATCCAAAGCGGCGACAACCCCGATGACATCATCGACTTCAGCGGCGAGTGGTTCGGCACCAAGCGCTTCGACTGAGGCCACAGGTCAGCGACGCGAGGGTGGTGTCATCCTCGCCCACAAAATGCCTTAAAAACACCAAAGAGCCCGCATGCAACCAACGCATGCGGGCTCTTTGATTTTCTTGGTCGCTGGGGGTTGGCTTTGCTGTGAGAACGCGCTTGATTTGGAACAGTGGGCTTTGTTGGGAGACCCAAGCAGTTCGGGTCAGGCGATTATAGCGCTCACTGGCGGGGTCACGTCGCTGGGATTTGGGCTTTGCTGTGGGAACGCGATTGATTCACACAGTGGGCTTTGATGAATCACCCAAGCAGTTAGAGTCAGGCGATTATAGCGCTCACTGGCGGGGTCACGTCGCTGGGGCCCCTGCCCCAGCCACGGAGAGAC
>CAKZKQ010000783.1 GCA_937123825.1 uncultured Pseudomonadota bacterium | reverse complement strand
ACGACAACCGCGTCCTCATCCCCGAAACCGCCATCACCGACGGGACCCTGGTCAGCGACGCGCTGGTCGGCACACACGAACGCGAAGTTCTTGAAGAGCGCCTGCCGGTCCTGGTCAGCCCCTGGGAGATCAACTTTCAATACCCCGTCGCCCAGTTTGCCGACTGGCTGGCCGTCATGGACGCAGGCGGCCAAACCCTCTACCCCGACACCCAGCGCGTTCATGCGCGTCTGGTCCGCCTCAAGACCCCGCGCGGCCCCGTGCTCTCGCTGGAGTTTGAAGATGGACCGGTCCCCAACGAGCCGGTCTTTTGGGAGCGCCAGACCTCGCTCCTGTCGTCGATCATCACCCCCGAGGGCAAGACGCACCTTTACTCCATCGGGCGCAAGATGGGCCACGGCATCCATAAGTTCGAGGTCATCGCTCAAAAACGCCGCCCGGACTCCCTGATCTTCAGCCTGGGCAACGTGGCGCACGAGGCCGGGCATGAAGGACGAGACACCGCTTGCGGGGAAGGCCTGGAGCCGGTGGGGTTGACCGCGATGGTCCCAAACACCTTTGAGTTGGCCAAGGGTCAGGAGAAGTTTTTGGCCTGGACCAAGGCCCACAAGCTGCCTTTCATCGCCGCCAACCTGTACGACGCCCAGGACAAGATGCCGCTGAGGCGCTTTATCCTCCACAAGGCCCAGGGCATGACCGTGGCCATCATCGGCGTGGTCGGCCCCGAAGCCCTCGACGGGCTGCCCGCCGCCACCGCCAGACAGTGGCGCATCGCCCCGCCGCGCCCCAGCGTCTCCACCGTCATCGACGTCATCCACAAACAACTGGGCCGCAGACCCGACCTGACCATCGTCCTGACCGGCTCCAGGGACTCCGACAAGCTCGCCGCGCTCTCCAACAACGTCGATCTGGTCCTGGGTGGACGCACTTACGGCGACCTGATCCAACGCTCCCAGGTGGTGACCACCGATCCAACCACGCGGCGCAACGCCAGACACCTGCGCGCCCTGGCCCAGGTCTGTGTCACGGGGCCGGGGACCACCGAGATCACCGCCAGCTTCACCCACGACGCGGCCCTGAAACAAATCCACAGCCTGACCCACCCGCCGGGCCCCCCACCGCGTACCGACACCCCCGCGCGCCGCGCCATCCGAGAGCGTGAAGAGAAAGAGATCGCCGGCCTCTCCGCCACCGTCATCCCAGACCCCGCCGACACCATCGAGCGCCACCCTGAGCTTCACGATCTGGTCTGGGGCTATACCCCGCACCACTTTGGCCGCATAGACTACCCTCGCTCGCTGCCGGGGCGCTTCACCGACCCGCTCTGGCTGCGCTTTCTGGCCACGCTGGTTCGTCAGGACACCGGCGCGGACATCGTCGTGCTGCGCAACACCCCGCGCGGCTCTTCGATCATCGGCCCACTGACCCGGCTCTACACCAACGACTGGCTGCGCACCGCCGAACCCCTCCAGCGACACACCATCAAGGGCGCTGCGCTGCGCAAACTGCTGGCCTACGTCAAAAGCCACGGCCCCAAAGACCACGACCGCGAAACCCTCCTGGGCGCCGCCGGGGCCAACCTGGACACCATGAAGATCGCCGGCCGCCCGCTGGACAACGCCGAAAGCTACACCGTGGTGGTCGCCGAGAGCGTCGCCCTTGACCCCCAGCTGGCCCCGCTGCTTGGCAAAGGCACCCCGGCAGGCCATGTGCGCGACATCGCCAACGCGCGCTTTGCCACCTGGACCGACCCAGCCACCAACGGCACCCTCCCCGCAGCCACCGCCGAGCTAGAGTCCTTCCTGACCCAGAACGAAGGCACACTCCAGGGGCGCTGGCTGCTGCGCATCGACGAACTCTCCCTGAGCGCCTCCTTCTACACCAACTCCGACGACGTCGCTGACTTTGCCGCCACCCGACAAACTCGCCTCACCACCCCCGACAACACCCGATTGGGGGCGGCGGCCAACATCGCCCTCATCTACGATGGCCCCTCAGTGGCCTGGGAGACCCGCACACGCGGCCGCCTCATTCGGTTGCTGTTGGACATCCCGGGTCAGGACATTCCACCCCAGGAGCAGGCCGACGACCTCCAAATCTGGACCGAGCTTCGCCTCAACGCCATCCGCGTCGAGGCCGGGGCCTCCAAATTTCCCATCGTGCCCTTCATCCGCTCGGCCATCGACACCGAGTTTACCGCTGTCCCCAACCCATCGGCCGACAACCCCGACAAAGCCTTCCCCCACCAACTCTTGCTGCCCCAATCGGCGGGTTTTGTGGCCTATCCTGGCCGGATGATTCGGGAAGTGCGCCTTGGCGCCCTCTACCAGCTTGATCTGGCCGCCAGCGAGGTCAACCACGACTTTGGTCTGACCTTCGGCACCAACATGAACATCCCCATCTGGGGGCCGCTGGCCTTCACCACCGAGGTCGACTTGCGCTTCCTGGTCCCTGACAACGACGACCGCCCCACCGATCTGGCGCTCTTGATGGAATCCAACCACCGGCTCAACTTCCAACTCACCGAAGCATTCTCGATGTTTGCCTTCGCAGACCTCTACCTGGTCCACGGCAAGGTTCCCCCAGCAGACCACTTTGGCGGCAGTTGGATCACAGGCGGTGGTTTTCAGTACCGAGGGGTCTTTAAAAACTGAGGAACAATGGGGGTCATACCAAAGTGCAGACGAAAGGCATGCTTTGGTTTCAGACGCTCCAGCCTTCAAAGTCGAGGCCGGTCAGTTGGCGCAGCGCCGCCGCATCGGGGGCCAACACCTCGGCCAGCGCATCGCGGACGCCGTCGGGCAGCGCGGGGCGTTCCAGGGGCTCTTCAAAGATCTGGGGCAAGGCGTAACGCAGCGCGCGGCCGCCGGGGTAGCGCATCAAGCGTCTGGCCAGAGAGGTGGGCTGACCTTTGCGGCTGGAGTGGTGCAGTTCGCGCTCAAAGCCGGGGTGATCAAAGCTGGCGTCGACCCCGATGAAGTCAAAGCACTCGCGCATGACGGCGCGCCGGTCGTTCTTGAGGCGGCGTTGGTCAAGGACCAGGAGCTGCTCCATGGTGAAGCCCGCCTCGACAAAGCGCTCGATCTGGTAGTGGTAGCGACTGGGGTAGACGTAGTCGTTGGTCTGTGGGTTGGCCAGCGCCGCATCGATGGGCTTGGACTCACGGCCGTGGGAGCGGTTGTGGACGTAGTGCGAGACGATGCGGCTAATGGGGTCACGCAGGACGTAAATCAGACGCGCGTCGGGCATAACCTGAAACATGCGCTCGGGCACGCCGGGGAACGTGGGGTGCTTGGTGTAGTTGGGTGAAGATTCACCGCGCCAGGTGGCTTTGCGGGAGCCCAGTTGACGGTCGTACCAGCCAAAGCCTTTGGCCCAGTGCTCTTTTTCGGCCACAAAGAAGTTCAACTCTTTGGTGCGGCTCATGCTGATCTGGGGGTGCAGATCGAGGTAGCTGTGGAGACTGGAGGTGCCGGACTTCATCGCCCCGATGACGACGATCGTGTTGTGGAAGGTCATTGCGTGGGGGGGCTCTCAGGGGTTGAACTCAACGCGCAGCAGTTGCTGGCCGACAAAGAGGTGATCGCCGTGCTCAAGGGCCTGGGCCTGACGCAGCCGCACGTAGGTGCCGTTGCTGCTGTCGAGGTCTTCGAGCATGACGCCTTTGTCATCCAGATAGACCCGCGCGTGGCGCTCAGACAGGTGCACGTCCTCGTCAAAGGCCATGTCCGAGCCCTGGCGCCCGATGATGACCTCGTTGGTGGGCGAGGAGAGGATCTGCCCGTCGTGCCCACCGGGGAGGATTTGAATGAGGCGAAAGCGGTAGGGGCGCATGGGCGAGACGTACTGAAGGGTGCCATCTGCGGCGGGGTAGCGCTCGGAGACCTCCAGGTATTCGAAGCGCAGCACCTGCTGGCCGACGAGGAAGACATCACCGGCGCGCAGCCGGTGGGGACCGCGCAGACGGATGTAGGAGCCGTTGACGCTGCCTTTGTCTTCGACCATGAGCTTGCCGGAGGTTTCTTCATAGAAGAAGTCGGCGTGGGGCGAAGAGATGAGGTTGTCCTCTTCAAAGAGGAGTTCACCTTCGTGGCGGCCAAGGACATGGTGGGTGGCGCCCAGATGGAAGGTCATGCCGGGGAAGGTGTCCTGGGTGCCTTTGAGGACCGTGATCCGGGCTCGACCAGGCGCCATCAGTTCGCTGAAGGGGCGCGTGGTGCGGCGCACGGGCGCTGCGGCTTCGGGTCCGGGCGTGGCGGCGCCACACCGACCGCAGAATTTATGGTCGACGGGCACCATGGCCCCACAGTTGTTGCACTTCAGCTCCACCACAAACACCCCATGTCTGGCTGGGAAGCCAACGGCGCGGCGCAAAAGCGGCGCTCTGCCCCACCGTATGGCTCTTCAGCGTGCTTGAATACCAGTCTCTGACGCCTTTGATCTCATAGCCCAGATTGGGACTTGGCGCAAACGCACCCCCAGGCAGACAGAACCTACTGACACGCGGCGGCGGAGCGCACGCGGGGATCGGGGTCCTGGCAGAAGGGCTTGATGGCCTCGGTGGCTTTGGAGCCGCCAAGCGCCCTGAGCGCACCCAGGACCTCGATCTGCACGGCGGGCGCCGTGGCGGGGTTGTTCAGCCGCTCGACCAACGGATCCACGGCGCGCGAGTCGCCCAGCAGCCCCAACCCCTTGGCGGCGCTGCTCTGGACCCAGACAAACTCGTCTTTGAGCGCCTTGACCAGCGGCTCAAAGCCCTCAGCGGCCTTCAGGCGACCCAGAGCCTCGGCGGCCTGGGCCTTGAAGGAGAAGTCTTCGTCCTTGGCGCCCAGGCGCGCGATGAGCGGCGCTGCGGCGCGCTTGTCGCCCAGGCGACCCAACGACGTGGCGGCCTTGCGGCGCACGTCGGCGTCTTCGTCGTCGAGCGCCGCGATGAGCTTGTCGATGGCGCCCTTGTCGCCGATCTTTCCAAGAATGCCCGCCGCGTGGGCGCGCACCTGGGGGACGTCGTCGGTGATGAGGGTGCGCAGCTTGCTGCTGAGCGACTGACCAATGCGCTCCAGCGCCGCCATGACCTTCTGACGCTCGCCTTTGTCCTTGGGCATGTTCCAGGTCAACGCCCCCAGACCAAGGTGGTCGGGGGTGCTGTCGAGGTCAAAGAGGATCATGGACAGTTGGGACTTGTCCGCGCGCCCGAGCAGGCCCAACAGCATCGCCGAGATGGCCTTTTCGCCCTTGATGATGGCCTGCGCCCCGTCGCCCGAAGCCATCAGCAGGTCGTCGGCCAGGAGCGTGGAGAGCAGGAAGTTGACCTCAAAGGTGTTCTGGGTGACGTCAAAGAAGCCCAGGTTCTCTTCCCAGACCACGTACGGGGTGCGTTTGTCGCCGTTGCCAAGGCGCAGCAGCGCTTTGGAAGCCACCTCGCGCACTTCGGGCCCAGAAGACCAGTACGCGCCCAGCAGCGCGTCGAGCGCCTTCATGTCTCCCAGGTTGCCCATCGCCCAGGCCGACATCCGGCGCACGCGGGGGTCGCGGTCTTCCGAGATCGCTTGCTGGAGGGCGGGCAGCGCCGCCGCGTCTCCCAGCGCGCCCAGCGCCCAAGCGGCGGCCAGACGAACCTCGGGCTTGGCGTCGCGCGCGGCGGGATCGGCAAGACGCTGCTCCAGCAACTCGCGCGCGCCGTCGGACTTGAGCCGACCCAGTCCCACGGCCGCCAGCGCGCGCAGGCTCCAGATGGGATCGGTCTGCAGGATCTTGCGCAGCGGCGCGGCGGCGTCCTTGGAGTTCATCCGGCCCATGGCCCAGACCGCCAACTGCCGCACGGTCAGATCATTGTCGCTGCTGGCGCGCAGCATGGGCTGGAGCGCCTTGGGATCGCCCAACTTGCCCACCGCCAGCGCCGCCTGGGTGCGCACCGCCTGATCCTTGCTGGTGTCGAGCAAGCGGGCCAGCGGCACCGCCGCGTTGGGGTTGCGCATGTTGCCCAGGATGCGGATCGACATCAATTGCAGGCTCAGGTCGTCTTCATTGAGGGCCGAGAGCAGCGGACCCACCGCGCGGCGGCTGATCTCGCGCAGGGACGCCTCGGCGGACTTGCGCAAATCGACCGGGCCGTTGTCGGCGGCGGCGATCAGCGAGATCGTCATCCGGTCGTACAACTCCAACTGGAGCCTGCTGTAGACCTTCTTGGTGGGGTTGGCCGCGATGAGCGGGATCAACTCGCGCTCCAGCGTCTCCAACTCTTCAAGCGCGTCGTTGATGTCGATGGACTTGCGCCCGGCGCGCAGGATCATCGTCTCGTCGCGGGACTTTTGCATCAACTGACGGTAGAGCACGTCCGCGTCGCGGACCTTGTCCAGCGCCACATAAATCTCGGAGAGTTCAAAGTAGTACTGGTAGGCCATTGGATCGAGCTGCAGCGCGGTGCGGTATTCGGCCGCCGCGCGCGTCAGATCCTGCATGTCTTTGTAAATCTGGCCCAGCCGCGCGTGGGCACGCGGATCGGTGGGGTTCAGATCGACGGCCATGGAGGCAAACTCAATCGCCGTGGCGTCGTCGTAGAGCTTCAGGCTCAACTGCGCGATCTGGTGATAGTAGTTGTTGGCCTGCGTGGGGATGAGCTGGGCCATCTTGCGCAGGATGTCGATGTTTTTGCGGTGGTTGCCCGTCTCGGCGTAGATCTTCTGCAACGCCAGCAGCGCCTCGATGTCCTCGGCGTCCACCTCCAACAACTGCATGAAGACCCGCTCGGCGGCCGCAAAGTCCTTGAGCACAATGTGCGACTCGCCCAGGAAGTACCCCGCCGACATGTCCACCGGCTCGCCTTTGAACTTCTGCTGGAAGCCCGCAATCTTGGAGCGCAGCTGGCCCTGGCGGTGGTAGATCTGGATGATGCGGCTGCGGGCCTCGCGGCGCATGGCCTGACGGCGCGTGATCTTCAGGAGCTTCTCCCAGGACTCGATGGCCTGGGGAAGGTTCCGAGAGCGCTCGTGGATGAGCGCCAGCGTGCGGTAAAGTTTTTCGTCTTTGGGGTTGAGGGCGATGGCCTTATCAAGCTCCACCACGGCCTCTCGGTTGAGGTTGTGGTCGGAGTAGACCTGACCCAGCAGCGCGTGGGCCTCGTCCTTGGGCAAACCCAGCTTCATGATCTTGCGCCAGGTCTCCTGGGCCTTGTCGCGCTTTCCGTCCTGCCAATAAAACTCGCCCAGGCCCACCAGGTTCTGCGGATCGCCCGGGGCCAGCTTCACCAGCTTCTGGTATTGGGACAGGACCTTGTCGCGCATGTCCCAGCGCATGTAGAGATCGGCCAGGTTGGCCTGAACGACGGGGTCGTTCTTGAACGAGCGCGAGAGCTTTTCGGCGGCCGAGGTGGCCTTGCGCTTGTCACCCTGGCGCCAGTAGCGCTCGGCCAACTCAAACTGGTAGCTGGGGTTGTTGGACTCGGCGCGGACCAACTCTTCGTAGGCCTTGATGACCTCGTCGGTGGCGCCCCGGCGCTCAAGCAGGTGGATGATCTTCAGGCGCGCATCGACGCTGCCACGGTTCTTGCCCAGCGCCTTGCGGTAGAACTCCATGGCCTTTTCTTCATTGCCGGTCTCGTCGTGGAGACTGGCGATGGTCATGGCCTGCTCGTAGCTGGGGTTGCGCCACTTGTTCTCGTAAAGCTCAATGAGCCCCGGCAAGTCGTTGCGGTCGCGGTAGACCCCGATGATAAGCTGCTCGATCTCCTGGCGGATGTAGCTGTCGCCGCTGGTCATGCCGGCGGCCTGCTTCCAGATCTTCAGCGCCTCATCGTAGCGCTTCATGGCGGCGTAGACAGCGCCGATGTCCTTCATGGCCGTGGCGCGGACCTTTTGGTTGCCGCCGGCGCCCTTGAGGATGGCCTGGTACTGCTCCAGGGCCTGCTCGTAGCGCTTGTTTTGCATCAAGCGGCGCGCATACTCCTCGCGGACAAAGGTGTCGCCGCGATCGATCTTGATCATGCGCTCGTAGTAACGGCCCGCCGCGTCCCAATCCTGCTGGGCAAAGGCCAGATCGGCCAGATCGCGCAGGATGTCCATCTTGCGGTCCTGGTTTTTTTCCAGATCCAGCGCCTTCTCAAAGGCTTCGAGCGCCTCGTCGGGGCGTTTGGCCTTTTGGAGCGACAAGCCGTAGCCAAGCCAGGCGCGGGCGTCTCGCGGCGAGGCCTCGGTGGCGGCCTTGTAGACGTCGGCGGCCTCGGGGAAGCGCCGGGCAGCCATCAGCAGGCGGCCGTGGATGATGCGCAGGGCCAGCTTGTTGGGCTCGGCTTGGCTCTTCTGGCGGTACTCGTCGATCAGCTTCTCAAGCTGCTGACCAAAGCCGACCTCTTTGAGGAGCTGCTTGAAGAGGAACTCGGTGGGGTTCTTCTCCAGCAACTCCAGGTACTTCTTGATGATCTCGGCGCGCTTGGCCGGGTCGCGATCCTCCGCGCCCTGGGCGGCGGCCTGACCGGGGGCCACGATGGCCGCTCCCGCCATGGTTCCCAGCCCCAACAACGCCGTCGCCGCTGTGCGCACCACGCGCCGCGTCACAAAAGAAGTCCATTGGCTCATCTGCGCTCGCTCCCGGATGAAGGGGCCAGCCAGGAGATCGCCCTGGCCTTCCCACCCCCATGCATCTTTGTTTTATGGACCGCTCCCGTCGCGGTCACCTGCGGCACAACACCGCCGCGTTGTCTTGTCTTCCAATCATCGCCCACAGAAACCACAAGCGGCCCCTGCTTAAGACCCCGGCTCACTTGCCCGAGGCCCCGACCGCCGCGCGGATCTTCTGTGTCAGCGTCTCCAACTCGGCCTGACCAAACCAGGCCCGCGCCACCACCGAAGCGCCGCCGCTGACCGTGGCCAGCTTCACGGCGCCGCCTTCGAGGTTGACCTCGGCGATGGAGGCGCTGGGCGCTTCAACGCGGACCTCGGCGCGCCCAAAGAGCGTCCGATGGTGTTCGCGCACCATGCCCGCGCCAAACTCCCACTGCACCGGCCTTAGCGCTCTGGACAACCCAGCGCCCAGGACGACGATCGCCAGCAGCACGCCCAGGTAGGCCCAGAAGGTCGGCAACATCTCTTCACTATGACGATATTTGCCCAGGTAATCTGGCAGGAAAAAGACCGCCAGCCCTGCCACTGTCCATGGCAGGACCGCCAGAGAACCCCCCAGAAATTCGCGCAAGCGGCCCAACGGCGTCAAGCTCACCGTCAACCGCCGCCCAGCTTCTTCAATCCGATACTTCACGTCACCGCCGCGTCGCAACCCGCCCTGCGCAGCGGCTTCAAAACAAGCCCGCGCAGGACACCTTCAGTTCGTTATGACGCGCACATCGTACCAGACCGTCTCCAACTCTTCACTGAAGATCTCAAGCGCCCACTCCCCACCATCAAAGACCTCGATGCCGTTGATGTTGATCTGCAGGACGCCGTTTTCGCTCTCGACGGTGTTGATGAAGGCGAAAGGCGGGCCAAAAATGTCGTAGACACGGGCGCTGATGGCCCCAGCCACCGGTTGGTGCGTCTGGATGGTGATCGAGATGTTCTCACCGGCGATCACAAAGAATTTGTACCAGTCGGCGTCGGTCGGGCAGAGCAAGAGGTTGCGGAACCACGTCCCGGTCGAGATCTCGCGGCCATCCTCCCAGGCGTCGTTCTCCACCTCACCTTCCAGGAAGTCGTCGGTGCACTCGGGGCCCTCGGGGGCTGGCTGAGAGTAGATCTGCAGGACGTATTCGCCCTGGTCTTCCACCGTCTGACCGGTGATGCGCACAAAGAGTTGACCGCCCGTCTCGGCCTGGAAGAAGGCCGTGCGGCCAAAGGTGTCTTCGTTGCCGTCGCTCAAGACCTCGTCGTTGCCATCCAGAATCTGCACGTTCAGCCCGGGGGCCGCGTTCTGGATGTTGGCAAAGACCCAGGTGTTGTCGGGCACGTCGATGGCAAAATAGTCGGTGCCGGGCGCATCGCCGTTGGGGCAG
Source organism: uncultured Pseudomonadota bacterium (assembly GCA_937123825.1). GTDB lineage: Bacteria > Myxococcota_A > Bradymonadia > Bradymonadales > CAKZKQ01. Next base: position 26,971 of record CAKZKQ010000783.1, on the reverse strand, counting down.
AGCGTGCCTCGGTACTCGCGCACGCCAAAGTCCGCCGTCGTGGCCTGCGCCAGCGTGCGGTTGTTGCGCGCGTCTTCCAGACAAATCTCGTCCGCCGAGCGCACCTCGTACGACAGCGAGTAGGTCAAATCATCCCCGGTGACCTCCAGACCAAAGAAGACCTGGCGGCTGTTGTCGGAGGGCACAATCGGGAACGCCAAGACCCCCGCGCTGCCGGTCAAGACCGCGGGGTTGGCCTCGCCGGGGCGAGTGAGGACCTGGGCGGAGACGTCCTGGCCGGCGTTTTCGTCGTAGCGCACGGTGACGACGACGGCTTCGCCGGGGTTGACGGTGGAGGTGTACCAATCGATGTCGTTCTCAGAAGAGCACAGCCGCAGGCCGTTGAAGGTGCTCGGCGGCAAGCCAGAGAGGTCGGCGGCGTCATCGACGCTGTTGTTGGGCTCAAAGGCGTCGGTGCACTCATCGACCACCTCGATGGTCATCTCATAGAGGTTCTGACCATCGACCGGGCTGCCCACAAAGATGTAGTACTCGCCGTTGCGGTCGACCGCAGTGGAGACACTCTCGACGTTGTTGCGACCCACGCTCTCAACCAGCGCGGGCTCAAACTCGTTGAAGGGCAGGCGGTCAAAGACCTTCAGGTCCAGATCCCCAAAGGTGTCGTTAAGCTCGATGCTCACCGTGAGGAAGTCGCCCTCCTGGAGCTGCAGGCGGTACCAGTCCCCGGCGCCGGGGCAGACCTGGAGCGCAGAGACCCGGAAGTTGAAGGGGCGCTCGGTGATGGTCAACTGGCTGGCCTGGATGGGCTCGTCGTTGCTGCGGTTCTCGTCGTAGACATCGTCCACGCAGAAGCCGCCGGGCACGTTGAGGACATCCAACTCATAATCGTTGGTGCCGCCATCCTGGTCGGTCACAAAGGGGCAGACCGAGAAGTAGTAGGTGTTCTGGCTGAAGCTGCGCGGCACCGAGATGATCTCGGAGGACTGCAACGACGCCGAGCGCTCCAGCAGCGGGCCGGGATCATCGCCGTTGCACGGACCACCGTGGAGGGTCAGGTCCAGGTCGCCGCGCTCGGGGTTGTGGTCGATGCGGGCCACAAAACCGTCGCCGGGCTGCACATCGAGCGAGTACCAGTCGCAGTCGCTGCCGCAGATCCGACGGTTGGGGAAGGTCCCATCCATGATCTCGGTGGCCGCGTCGCAGGCGTTGTTGGGCTCAAAGCCGTCGTCGTTGCAGCTCGGCTCGCGGCACGAACCCGAGCGGCACTCGCGGTCGCCCCGGCAATCGTCGCTGTTGGCGCAGCTCTCCGGCTCCACGCACACGTAGGCGCTGTTTTCGGTGTTGCAGGTCAAGCCGCCGGGGCAGTCGCCGTCGTCGGCGCATTGGCGACACAGACCAGTGGGATCACAGACCAGATCTCCGGGGCACTCGTTGTCGCTGTTGCAACGGCCCGAAGGCAGGCAGCGGTGCCCCTCCAGGTTGCAAAAGAGGAACTCGCCCTGGTCTTCACAGCTGGCGTCCGTAAAGCATCCACCGGCCTGCTCCACCGCGGCCTGACCCAGGCAGCGGTTGTCAAAGCAGACGTTGGGCGCGATGCAGTCCACGTCTGTGAGGCAAAGCCGAGGCTCCAGGCAGGTGTTGTTCTCCAGATCGCAGATCTGCAAGCCGGGACAGGTCGGATCGCAGTCCTCGGGCTCGTCGGGCACGTCGGGCTCGTCGACGTCATCCTCAGCGTCGTCGGGGTCGACATCATCGGGCTCGTCGACGTCATCGGTCGCATCTTCGGCGTCGTCCGGGATCACGTCGTCGGGCTCTTCGGCATCGGCGTCGGGATCGCCCGTGTCTCCGGGATCGTTGTTGGGCATGTCAGCGTCTTCACCCGCATCGACCTCAGGATCGGGGACGCACTCCAGCGAGCGGCAAATGAAGCCCTCAGCGCAGTCCTGATTGCCGATGCACTCGTGGCACGTGCCCACCGAGGTCAAACACACGCGGTCTTCACCGCAGTCAGAGTCCTCAACGCACTCGCGCGCCGGGGTCTCTTCCTTGTTGTCGCTGCAGCCCAGGCCCGCCATCAAAGAGGCCGCCAGCAGGAGCCACACCAGGCGCATCGAGGCGCTTAATGTATCGTTTTGCAGTCGCATCCGCTCAAACCTATTCCACGTCCCAAAGGACATCAAAGTCGCCAATTGAACCTTCAGTGCCGCCGTCGATCCACAGGAAGTAGGTTCCCGGAGCCAGGCGCGACTGAAGCGTCACGGTGCCATCATTGGGGTTGAGGTCATCAAAATCGCTGGCACACAGTCCATCGATGATGCTGCCGGAGTCAAGACAATCAGCCACCAGGAAGACGGTGGGCTGAATGGGCGTCAGGATCCCGTCGGGCACCGGCGTCACAGCAATCGTCGAATCAGACGCCTGCTGGACGTCCAGGACGTAGACCACGTCGGGGGAGCCTTCGAGGGCAAAGCAGGCAAAATCATCGGTGGAGATGGCGTCGCGGGCGCTGCGCAACGTGCCGCGCTGGACCTCACCGGGCAAGAGCGTCGCCGCGCCGCTGCAAACCTCGTTGGCGGGCGGATCGGCGGTCACGTTCGAGGCCAACGTGTAGTTGCCCTCCACAGCCGCATCGGCGCCCTCAACGCGGATGGCAAACTGGCCGCCCTGGTTGATGGTCGTCAGCAGCCGCCCCTCGACATCCTCTGCCTCCACGGTCATGCCGGGCATCCGCAGCAGGTCAAAGCGCGCCCCTTCCACACCAGAGATGCTCACATCGACCTCTTCGCCGTTGGCCACCGTCACGCGGTACCAGTCCTCTTCATCGGCGCACAGGAAGGCCCCCTGGTTGGTGCTCTGCAGCGGGACCACGTTCTGCGCGTCGCTGGGCTCCAGCGGATCGTTGAGTTCGCAAAAGGGCTCATCAAAGATCTCGACGTTCAGTTCGTAATCCGACACCCCATCGCTGGTGGCCTGAACCTCCACAAAGTAGGTCGCGCCGCGCTCAGGGGTGCGGCCCAGCGAGACCGTCGTGGCGTCGGCCACCACGCTCAAACGCCCCACCGGCACCAACTCATTGTCACCGGTGCGCTCAAGCAGCGCCAGGTTGGGGGTCGTGCCCTGGCCGCCTTCAGCCACAGACGCCGACACCACCACCCCACGGTTGCCCGCGACCGTCACACGATAATAATCGCTGTCGTTGAGACACACGGTCAGTGCTTCGACCGACGCGGTGCCCTGACGGGGATCAATGTCGATGACGGAAGGCTGAAGGGTCGAGTTGTTGGGCTCCTGGTCGTCCTGGGGGCAAAAATCAATGCTGATGAGGCTCAGCAGATAGTTGTTGCGGGCCTCCAGGGCAAAAGACTGGACGCGCACCAGAATCGGCGCCGGGTTTTCGGTCGGCTCAATGATGGCCACCTTGCCCAACTCACGAGGCTGGCTCGCAATGCCCAACGGAACCAGCTCGCCGTCTTCCACCTGGAAGAAGTCCATCAAAAGCTCATCGCCCTCGGTGTCGTAAACCAGCGACAACTCCTGAGCCTGACCGTCCAACGGACGGATGCTGAACCAGTCCTCGTCATTGACCCCTTCGTTGCAGACCTCACCCGACAGCGGGTTGCCCGGCACGACGGTCACGGCGGTATCCTGATCCACGCCATCTTCATCGGGCGCGCAGGGCGGCTCCACAAACTCGGGCGGGTCAAAAGAGACGCGCATCTGGTAGGACTTGATCCCCTCCACGGGGCTGGTGACATGCAGGAGGTAGGTGACGGGCTGATCGACACCCGGCATCAGAATGCCTCGCGCGTCACCGCTGCCAGTGGATTCCTGAAGCGGCTCGGCTTGCTGGGCTCCAAAGGGATCCGCACCGCCTTCATAGACAAAGGCCTGCACCGGGCCACCTTCGGCGCGCAGCGTCACCGAGAGCGGCTGACCCATCGGCGGGGTGACCAAAAAGAGGTCCGCCTCACCGCCGCAGACCCGCAGACCGGTGTAAACCCCCTCTCCCAGGCGCGCGATGTTCTCGTTGACGCGGTTGTTGGGCTCAAAGCGGTCTTCTTCACACACGGGGTTGAGGCAGCGGCTCTCGTTGGGGTCGCAAACCCTCAAGCCCAGGCAGTCGAGGTCCTGGAGACAATCGACCGGCTCGCGGCACAGCCCCACAAAGTCGCCGCGCTCGCACACCTGCAAGCCGTCGCAGTCGCTCTCTCCCACACACTCCACGCACGCGTTGGTGTTGGAGTCACAGCGGCGCTCGCCGCGACAATCTTCATCGCTCTGGCACGAGGGCGCATCGACGCAGGCGTAGGCCTGCACGTCACAGATCTGAGCGCCGGGGCAATCGGCGTCGCCCGAGCACTCAAAGTCCGGGTAGATGCCGCACCCGCCATCAATGCAAAGCTCGCCCTCGGGGCAATCGCTGCTGTCGTCACACCGGTCACGGCAGACGCCGCCCTGCTGACCGCAGTTGCCCTCGGCGCACCCGGCACACACACGGTCACCAAGCTCGCCGCCAAGGCAGTCGAGCGGCCCGAAGCACGGCGAGCGGTCTTCGCACACGCCGGTGTCAAGGTTGCATTGGCCTTCGTCACAGGGCTCATCGAGGCTGCACTCACCGGGAGGCTCGACATCTTCCTCAATGTCGTCCTCAGAGGGGGCGTCCTCTCCCACATCCTCTTCAGCGTCTTCAATGTCGTCGACATCGTCCTCGCCGCTGTCGTCTTCGACATCCTGCTCAGACTCGTCCTCGACCATGTCCTCGACGACGTCTTCGGGCATGTCGTTGTTGGGCGAGTTGTTGGGGACATCATCGCCGTCATCGGCGTCTTCGACCACGTCGGGGGTGCCCATGCCGTTGCCGTTGTTGTTGCCGCCGTCGTCGCCGCCGCAAGCAAACAAACCCATGCTCGCAGACAATGCGACCATCAGGAGTTTCAACCATGCCCTGGATGCAGGGACGCGTTGGACCATACCCGTGCCTCTTTGAATGTCGCTCAACACAGCGTTGTGCCTTGAATCGCTCTGCAGGAAACCCCCGATTGGAGCCGTCCACAACGATGTCCGTTGTGTTTTCCCCAAAGCCGATTCGGTCTTGGTGTTGGAATCGGTCATGCCGTAAGCCAACATAGCGTATCACTGTTCACCCTTCAAGGAGCCCCCGGGCGTCGGCCCTCCCAGGTTGGAGCCGCAGACCCATCGGCCCCACCCCGATATGCATTGACAGCACAGTCGAACGCACTACATTGAGGGCTCCAAGTCCCAGAACGACGACGTTTGAAACCAGAACTCAAGGTTCGCCCCCATGCCATCCATGGCCCCCCTTTATGTGCGCAGCGCAATTGCATTCTTGTATTTGTGTTGCAGCGTTTCTCTGTTCGCAGCCTGCAGCGATCCTGAAACCTCTGAAAATGTGGATGTTGGTTGTCGGCTCAACTCGGACTGCCCTGTTGGCCAGCAATGCGTCGATGCCGCGTGTGTCGAGGATGACACACAGTGCATTGGTCCAGACTGTCCGTGCGCCAGCAACGCCGATTGCGGGCTGGGTGAAGGCTGTGACGTTGAAACCGGCCAGTGCTTTGCCCTTGAGTGCCTGGGGGACCGCGACTGCGCTTTGGGTGAGGTCTGTGTTCAGGGCCAGTGCCAGACCGACGTGGAGGCGGACCGCGACCGTGACGGCGTCCCTGACAACGAGGACAACTGCCCCGACACCCCCAACGCAGACCAGGAAGACGCCGAGGGCGATGGTCAGGGCGATGGGTGTGACGACGACGATGACAACGACGGCGCCCCCGACACCGTGGACAACTGCCCGGGCGTCCACAACCCCGAGCAGGCCGACGCCAACAACGACGACAGCGGCAACGCCTGCGACGACGCCGTGCGCGGCACGACGGTCGTGGGGCAACTGAACTTTGAGAGCGGCGGAGACGCCGACACCACCCTGGCCCGCGTCTTCCTGTCGGGCCTGAACCAACCCATCAACATTGAGCCCGACGGGCGTTTTGCCTTTGAACAGGCGCTGCCGCGCGGCGGCCCCTTCTCGATCCGGGTCCAGTGGCCCGGCTTTTTGCCCCTGGAGCGGGCCTTTGTGGCGCCGCTGGACCAGGAGACCTTTGACGTGGAGGTCCTGGAGCTTGTCGCCGAGGCCCAAGATGAAGAGACCGCCGCGGTGCTGGGCGGCCTGGCGCAGCTTCAAGGCCAGAATGAACACACCGACATCGTCGTGCGCGCCTTTGTGGGCGACGCGCTGGTCGCCACGACCCTGACCGACGACACCGGCCGGTATGTCATGCAGGCATCACGCGTGGACCACCGGCTGCGCTTCTCCAAGGAAAACTTCATCGATCGCGAGCTTGAGGTGTCCTGGGACGAAGGCAACCAGCGCTTTGTGGTCGATGAAGCGCCGCTGGAGACCTTTGAAGGGGTGGTCTTGCAGGCCGACCGCAGCGCCTCGGTCGTCGGCGCGCTGAGCAGCCCGCTGGAGAACATCCAGTGGCCGGTCGTGGCCCAGGTGACGCTCATTGGCGGCGGCGAGTCGCGCGCGCTGCCCGTGCTGCCCGACGGGACATTCAGCGCCGAGTTGCTCCAGCCGGGCCTCTATGGGCTGGCCACCGACGTCCGGGGCCACCTGGCCACCTCTCAGGTGGTGGAGCTGGGCTCGGGGGTGACGGAGTTGGAGACGATCGCGCTGGTGCCTCAGTTTGAAGCCCCTGAAGAAGCGGTGACGATGCGCGGCCGGATGCTGCGCGGCGATGTCGCCCCGGACGGCGACCACGCGGGGATCGTGGTGCGCGCTAGGATAGGCGACGATCTGGTGGCCACGACCCTGACCGACACCGACGGAACCTTTGTCTTGACGGCCTCGCCGGTGACCTACCAGTTGGACTTTGCGCTGGAGGGCTACGCGCCGCGCGACATCACGGTGCTCTGGGATGAAGTCGATGAGCGGTTTGAGTTCAACGCCGTGGCGCTCGACGCCGTGGATGACCTGACGCTGACGCCCAACCCCACCGCCACGCTCACCGGTCGCCTGGACAGCCCGCTGGACATCGAGGACTGGGGCGGACGTGCCTTTGTGACGCTCCAAGGCGATGACTTTGAGCGGATTGAGACGGTGCTGAGCAACGGCGGCTTTCAGTTTGCCGGGGTTCGCCCTGGGACCTACGCGCTGATCGTCTCGGCCCGCGGTCACCAGCCCGCCTCGCAGCAGGTTGAGTTGGTCGGCGGCGACAACACCCTGGAGGACATTGTGCTGGTGCCCGAGCAGGTCACGCTCGTGGGTCAGGCACTGCTCCAGGGCGAAGAGGTGCACGAAGGGATCGTGGTGAGGGCCAGGCTCGGCGAGGTTCTGGTGGGGACGACGGTGACAGGCCAGGCTGGGGATTTTGCCTTTCAGCTTACCCCTGAGCGACACACGTTGACGCTCTCCAGCGCCAACTTCATCACCCAGACTGTGACGGTGGAGTGGGACGGCGATGGGTTTGTCCTTGGCGGGCAGCCTGTGCAAGACCGCCCGGTGGAGTTGGTCCGTGAGCCGCTGAGCGACCGCGACGGGGACGGCTTCATCGACATACTCGACAACTGCCCCCAGACCTTCAACCCCAACCAGGACAACCTCGACGGGGACGATTTGGGCGACCGCTGTGATCTGGACATGGATGACGACGGCCTGTCCAACAACCAGGACAACTGCCCGCGGGCGTTCAACCCGATGCAGGAAGATTTAGATGGCCTGGGGCTGGGGCTGGCGTGCTCGGGCAACGACCTCGCCAGCCCCCTGCCGGTGGGCTGCGGCATCAGAAACCAGCGGCTCAACACCCAGGGGCGCGCCAGCGCCTACCAAGGCGCCTGTGGCGGCACCGGAGCCCCAGAGGTGGCTTATGAAATCCTTGTGCGCGGCGACGAGCGCATCCGTGTGGACGTGGAGGCCGAGTTCGCCACCACCATCGCGCTGGTCCGCAGCGACGGCCAGGAGTTGGACTGCGTGCTTGGAAAGACCTTGGAGGTCTTTGGTCCCGATCACCCAGACCAAGACGGAAACGGACACGCGCCCGACCGCTATTTGCTGGTGGTGGACGGCTTCAACGGCGCCAGTGACGCTGGCCCCATCTCTGTGACCATTCAAAACACGGCCTGCATTTGGAACAACACCCAAGGCCTCACATCCCATTCGCTTGCCAGCGGGCAGCTCAGCGACGCGCTCGTTGCGGACATCAACCTCGACGGGCACATGGACGTCGTGGCCAAGCAAACCGAAGATGAGGTTTACATCAGGTACGGGCGCGGCGACGGCACCTTTGCGGCGACACAAACCATCGAGTTGAACCTGGACGGGCGCGAAATGAGCGCGGCCGACATCAACGATGACGGGCTGCCCGATCTGATCTTCTCAAATGGTTTTGACAACGATGGGTTCACCCACATGCTCCAAGACCCAGACCAACCCACGGGCTTTGCGCCTCAGCAAGTCATTCACCGCAACCCAGCACACTCCATCCTCGACATGGTCGTCGCCGATGTCACCGCCGATGGCATCAAAGACATCGTGGCGGCAGAGCTCGATGATGTTGTGCTTGTCTTTGAGGGGCAAGGCAACGGGATCTTCGCAGAACCCTTTGAGTTGGAAGCAGTGGAACAACCCAGGGCCGTGACGCTGGGAGACTTTAACAGCGACGGCCTGCCGGACATCGCGGCCCTGGCTGGGGTCTCCGAAGAAGTCCTGATCTACCTGGGCCAGGACGGCGGCGGATTTGAACCTCTGGGGCGCTCCCGTGTGGGAGACAACCCCCAAGACATCGCTACCGCAGACTTCAACAACGACGCCATCCTCGATCTGGCGATCACCAACGAAAATGGCGACACCTTGAGCATCCTGATGGGCCTTGGTGATGGACGCTTTGAACCTCAGCGCCTCGTCGAAACGCTCAATGCCCCTGTGCATATCGCCACAGGGGACGCCAACAACAATGGCATCCAAGACATTGTGCTCTCTGGCAACAACGACGATCACGTCCAAGTGCTTCAAGGCGATGGACGCGGTGACTTTGAACCACAACAACCCGTCGAGACCCCCTGGCGCAGCGACCGGGTCGCACTGGCCGATTTCAACAACGATGGGACGATGGACATCACCCTCATTGGCAATACCAACGACGACTCCGGATTTGTCACCTTACTTGGAGAAATCGACAACACCTTCACTCCCCCCACCACGCTCTCCATGGGACGCAGCCCGGAAGACGCCATCACTGCTGATCTCAACAACGACGGCCTCTTGGATATCATCAGCGCCGACAACGGCAGCGACACCGTCACTGTCAGGCTCGCACTGCCAAATGGTCACTTTGGAGCGCCAAGGAGCACTCCCACAACAGAGAGACCCAACTCACTGGCCAGCGCCGACCTCAACGGCGACGGCCATGTTGATGTGGTGGTTTCCACCCTGGTGGATGACAACGTTGATGTATTGCTCAATCAGGGCAATGGCACCCTGAGTCTTGTGAGCAGCCACGCCATGGGCGCAGGGGCCAGCGACATCAAACTTGTGGACTACAACGGGGACGGTCACATCGATGCAATGTGCGCCGAACTTTTTGGCGATGACATTGCTTTGCGTCTGGGCACAGGCAACGGCGGCTTCGGCAGCCGAGTCCTTATTGATTTCGACAGCGACGTTGAGGCATTTGATGTAGCAGATATCAACAACGACGGGCATATGGACATTGTTGCGAGCATCGGCTCCGACAACATCTTCAGCTTTAGGAGCGATGTGTTGCTGCTCTATGGACGAGACGCTTTGCAGCCGGCAGCCCCCATCAGAATCACCAACCAGTTCAACAATGTCCGAGCGCTCAAGTTCGCCGATATGAACAACGATGGACGCCAGGACATTGTGGCGCTCAGCGCCTCCACCGCCGTGGTCATGTTGCGCCAAATCAACGGCAGCTACAGCCCTCCCATATCCACACAGGTTCAACCTGGCTTGTCCATCATCAGTTCCATTTCCAATGCCGACTCACTGGCGCTGCGTGACTTCAACCAAGATGGTGTGCTGGATATCTGGACGGCCAACAACAACAACGATCTGGTGGCACTGGCCATCGGCAACGGCAATGGCTCTTTTCAAAATTTCCGCTCTCTCAAAGTCGGCGACCAACCTGCCAGCGTTCACCTGGCCGACATCAACAACGATGGCGCGCTCGATGTTGTCACCGCCAACCGCGACGCTGCGTCCGTCAGCATCCTCATACAGAGCCAGACCAGCCTGCAGGGCCCCGGCGCTTCATCCACCTCAACACCAAACGACCCTTGCCCGGCCCTAATCGTATCGGGCACAGCCGCTGACGACGCGCTGGCGTTTGATGTCGACCACCCAGAGGTCTGCAAAGTCACTCGCCTGGACCTCGAAGTCCTCAATCCAGGTGAGCAGCGCAGCGGCGCATTGACGTTGCAAAGCAAGCACAACAACACGGCGCTCTTGTCCCCAACGCAGGCGCTGCCCACGGGTTTGTTCTGGAGACCTGAGCAGCTTGGGGCGTTGGCGCGCTTTGAGAACACGCCGGCGCAAGGACGCTGGCTCCTGAGCGGCTTGGACGCACAGGCCCAGGTGGTTTTGCACATCAACAACCCCCCCTGGCGATCCCTTTGGGCAAGACGATCCGGCGCTGGTGTGCGTGGCGGACGAGGATCCGGGCGACGACCGCCTCTTGGCCTGCGTGCTCGAAGGGGCGCTGGATGGGGCCGAACTCTCAGACAGCCAGGATGTGGACCGCCTTGTGCTCGCTGGCCCCCTCAACGGGGCTTTCGTGGCCGGTCAAACCATTGAGATCGACGTTGAGGCCGATACGGACGACGCCCTGCAGGTGACCTTGCACGCGCTGGGGGCCTCTGGAGCCCTGGTCACCGCTGAAACACCGCAGCCTGGCCAATGGACGCTCTCCTACACCCTGCCCGAAGCCTACGCCGAGCGCGTGTTGGAGGTCCGCCTCCAAGCCCCCGCGGCCAACAACAGCGTGGGCTACACCTTTCAGGCCACGTTCCCCTGAGGAAAACACGTCTCGCTTGAGCCACAAGACACGGCGCAGCAACATGTGGGCGATCTGTGGCCGATCTCCCCTTTGAGACGGCCTCACCCCACATTCCCAGCGCCAGCCTGAACAGTCGTTGAGAAGCGCTCTGGCCCCAAAGGCCGCCAAAGCCCTCAGGAGGCTCAAATCACCGTATTTTGGGCCTCCCCAAGACACTGAAAATGTAAAATTTCAATTGAGCGCCAAAATGGACTTCACAAATCCATTTAACCTGAGCTATACCATTGTCGGTCCTTGGGGCAGGTGTGCCTACATGGACTCACCCACACAGAAAAACGTTTCCACATCCCCACGGCAAGACACAAAGCCCGACTGCGTCGCACTCGCGCCTGTCGAGACGCCCATAGTCCAACCAGGGGGACGATGTATCAGTCGTGAGAGCGACTCGGTGTGGCCTCCACACCATCGGCAGTCGCCCACGCCCCAGCCCAAAGAGCGACCATGAAGATCAGCGTCATCATCCCGGCCTACAACGCCACCGAGACTCTCGCTGACGCCGTCCAATCCGCCATCGCGCAGGTCATCTCGGTGTACGACGAGCGCTTCCCGCGCGGCGGCGCCTGGCCCGACGGCCCTTCGATGCTTGAGCGCCTGTGTCGGGCGCAGGGGCACACCGGCGAGTCGCTCTTGTTGGGGCCTTACCTGGATCCGGCGGTCAATCCTTTGGAGATCGTGGTGGTCAACGACGGCTCCAAAGATGACACGCTGGCCTACGCCCGCTCGCTGGCGGCCCAGAGCCCTCAGGGTGTGGAGATCTCGGTCGTGGATCAGCCCAACGGCGGCCCGGCCTCGGCCCGCAACCACGGCATCCGCGTGGCCAAGGGGGAGTTGATCGCGCTGCTGGACGCCGACGACCTCTGGCTGCCGCGCAAGCTCAGCCGTCAACTCCAGAGCCTGGCCTCCAACCCCAAGACGGCCATGTGCTACAGCGACACGCTCTACTTCCGCCACACCGGGATCTACAACCCCCCTGGCCTTCAGGTCCGCGCCCGACGCGGCGGCGACATCTTTGACAGCCTGATGACGGTGGGCAACTTCATCCCCAACCTGACGGTCTTGATGCGGCGCGATGTCCTTGACGAGATCACGGCCTCCCGTGGGGGCAGCGGCCCCTACGATGACGACCGCGAGGTGATCAGCAGCGAGGACTACGAGCTGTGGCTGCAAATTTCGGCGCGCGCCCGCGTGGCCTACGTGCGTGAGTCGCTGGCCTGGTACCGGGTCCACGCCGGGGGCATCAACTGGCGCCACATCAGCCGCAGCCACAACGCCGCCCGCGCGGTCGTGGACCGCATGGCGCGCCACCCCAGGGCCATTCACATCGACCGCGACGTGCTGGATCAGCGCCTGGCCAAGTCCTGGTATGAGCAGGGTTATGAGCACGCTGAGGCGGGCCAACTGCGCCAGGCGCTGCAGTGTCACCTGCGCTCGTTCATGATGCACCCCACCGGACACGCCACCCGAGGCATGCTGCGCAGCGCCATCCAGTCGCTGCCGGGGCTGCGCCCCGAGCCTCGCACCGTGGCCGATCGCGGCACAGACGCCGTCTCTTTTGTCTCCTGAAGCCTCGTCCACAAGGCACGCAACACCGCCGCCCCTGCGGGGGCCTCATCGAGGCAAGACAAAACCATGTCCCAGCTCCAAACACTCAGCCCGCAGACCCTCCTGGCCCTCAAAGAGGCTCAGGTGGTCACCGTCGTCGGCACACGACCTCAGTTTGTAAAAGCTTCAGAGATCTCGCGCGCTTTTGAGGCCGCCGGCGTCCGTGAGTTCCTGGTCCACACCGGACAGCACTACGACGACGACATGAGCCGGGTTTTCTTTGAGCAGCTCCAACTGCGCAGCCCCGACCTCAACCTCGACATCGGTTCCGGGCCCCACGGCCAACAAACCGGGCGGATGCTCGAAGCCATCGAGGCGCTCCTTGTCGCAGCGGCCCCTGCTCGCCCCCGAGTCCTGGTCTACGGCGACTGCAACTCCACGTTGGCCGCTGCGCTGGCCGCCGCCAAGCTGGCCTTGCCGCTGGATCATATCGAGGCGGGTCTGCGGTCGTTTAAAAAGCACATGCCCGAGGAGATCAACCGCGTCCTGACCGACCGGCTCTCGGACCTGCTCTTTTGCCCTACCCCCACGGCGGTCGAGCACCTGCGCGGCGAAGGGCTGACCCAGGGCGTGCACATGGTCGGGGATGTGATGTGCGATGCGGTGGAGCGCCAACTGGCCCTCTCAATGGCCACCAACCCCACCGCGCTCCACCTCCAGGGCAAAGCCGTCGATGAGGCCCTGGTGCGGGCCGACCTGAAGTTGCCCCAGGACGCGCCGCTGCCGCGCGCTGGGCGCTTTCGCGTGGCCACCATCCACCGCGCCTCCAACACCGACGATCCTGACACGCTGGGGCGTCTGCTTGAATGTCTGGCCGACGCCCAATACCCGACCTACCTGCTGCTTCACCCGCGCACACGGGCGCGGATGGAAGCACACGGTCTGAAGGCCGACGGCCAGAACCTCATCACCACCCCCCCGGCTTCGTACCACACCACATTGGCCATGGTGCACCACGCCCATCAGCTCCTGACCGACTCTGGCGGGCTGCAAAAAGAAGCGATGATGCTCTCTACGCCTTGTATTACCTTGCGTCATGAAACCGAATGGGTGGAAACTGTCGCCAGCGGCTGGAATACCCTCACTGGATCCAATCCAGCCAAAATCAAACACGCCATGAACGCAGCCGCCCCAGAAGGTCCTCCCCCGAGGCTCTATGGGGATGGTCAAGCTGCGGTTGAAATCGTCCGATGGATCAAGGGTGCCATGGCGCCCGAGGTGGCCTGAACGACGCCAGCGCAAACAAGGAGACGTACGTGACAACGACAGACAACAAAGTGTATGGCGTCACCGGTTCGGCGGGCTTTTTGGGCAGCCACCTGGTGGACATGCTGCTGGCGCGCGGCGGACGCGTGATCGGCATCGACAACCTGGCTTACGGGCGCGTGGAGAACTTTGCCCACCACGAGGGCAACCCCAACTTTGAGTTCCACAAGGTCGATGTGTGCGACGCGCCCGCCACCGAGGCGCTGCTGCGCCAGTGCGACGTCATCATCCATCTGGCCGCCCACAAGATCCCGCGCTACGCCAGCGCCCTCAAGACCCTGGAGGTCAACGGTCAGGGCGCCCACAACGTGCTGGAGGCCGCCCGCAAGCGCCACGAGGACGGCTTGCCGGTGCGGGTGGTGCTGGCCAGCACCTCGGACGTCTACGGCAAGAGCCCCAACCTGCCCTTCGCAGAGAGCGACAACCTGGTCCTTGGCCCCAGCCACGTGCCCCGGTGGGCCTATGCGACCAGCAAGCTCTACGAGGAGCACCTGACCTTCGCCTACAGCGACGAGTACGGTTTCCCCACGGTCTTGATGCGCTTCTTTGGCTCTTACGGCCCGCGCCATCACCTGTCCTGGTGGGGAGGGCCCCAGTCGGTCTTCATCAGCGCCATCCTCAAGGGAGAGACGATCTCCATCCACGGAGACGGGCTGCAGACGCGGACGTTTACGTTTGTGGAGGACACCGTGCGGGGCATCTGCGCCTGCGTGGACGCGCAAACCGAGGGGTGTGAGGTCTTTAATATTGGGGCGGCCAGCGGCGAGATCGCCATTGTGGACTTTGGGCGCCTGGTGCACCGGTTGACGCGCGAGGCGTTCCCGGAGTTGGACATCTCGGCCGAGGCGCCGCTGGTCTTCGTGCCCTACGCCAGCTTCTCCAAGCGCCCTTACGAAGACGTCCGCCGCCGGGTGCCGGACATCACCAAGTCGCGCGACATGCTGGGCTTTGAGGCCCAGGTGAGCCTGGAAGAGGGGCTGCGCCGCACGATCGCCTGGCACCGCCCCGCGCTTGAACAACACATGGCCCAACAAGGGCAGGCAGAGGGCTGACATGCCGACCAATCACTTCCTCATACCGGCCTACAACGAGGCCGAGAACCTGCGTTACCTCCTGCCCAACATCCGGCGCTTTATGGAGGCCTTCCACTACCCCTACACCATCACGGTCGTCGATGACGGCTCCAGCGATGGGACCGCGGCGGTGGTCGTGGAGCACCGAGAGGTGCACGGCATCCCCGCGCAGGTGGTCTCCCACGCCATCAACCAGGGCCCGGGCCAGGGTTTTGCCACCGGCTTCAAGGCCATCCTGGCCCACGCCCGGGACAACGACCGGATTGTGACCATCGAGGCCGACAACACCAGCGATCTGGCCGTCCTCAACCGCATGCTCATGCGCGCCGACCGGGGCTTTGATCTGGTCCTGGCCAGCGTCTACGGCGGCGGCCGCATCATCGGCGCCCCGCGCTCGCGGCTGATCTTGTCGGCGGGGGCCAACACGCTGATGAAGTACATCTTCGACATGAAGGAGATCAACACCTTCAGCTCCTTCTTCCGGGTCCACCGCGCGCAGATGATCCGCGAGGCCATGGAGCGCTACGGGGATGACTTTGTGTCCGAGCCCGGCTTTGTCTGCGCCGTGGAGATGCTCATCAAGCTCTACCACATGGGCTACAACGTCACCGAGGTGCCCATGCTCCTCGACAGCAACATCCGCATCGGCGACTCCAAGATGAAGATCGTCCGCAACATCAAAGCCTATGGCCGGGTCATTGGACGCCACCTGACGCCGGGCGTGCTGCACAAGAGGTGACGAGCGTGAGTGACGTTGTCATTGTCGGCGGCGGCGTGCAGGGGCTGATGATCGCCTACGATCTGTCGGTCCACGGGCACAAGGTGACCGTGCTGGAGGCCGCAGGGGCAGTGGGCGGTCTGGCCGGCGCGGTGCAGATCCCCGAGAGCGGCCCGGCGCTCATCGACCGCTTCTACCACTGCATCCTCTCCAGCGACCGTTTTATGAACGCGCTGTGTCAGGAGCTGGACCTGCAGGACAAGCTCCACTTCACGCCCACGCAGATGGCCTTCTTTGGCAAAGACGGCGGCCTGCACCAGATGTCGACGCCCAAGCAGTTTTTGACCTTCCCGCTGATCAGCCCACTGGCTCGCGTGCGCCTGGGGGCCTCGATCGTGTGGAGCAACCTGCGCCAGCGCCCCGGCGCGCTGGAGTCGATCTCGATGGAGAAGTGGCTGCGTCGCACGGCGGGCTCAGAAGTCTACGAGACCCTCTGGGGACCGCTGCTCCAGTCCAAATTTGACGACGACTTCGGGCACCTGCCTGCCAGCTATATGTGGGCCAGGCTCAAGCGCATGATGTCCACCCGCGACAGCAAGGGCGTTGAAGAGATGGGGCACCTTGAGGGCGGCTACCAGACCCTCATCGACCATCTGGCCACCAAGGTCCGCGCCGCAGGCGGGCAGATCCTCACCGGGGTCAGGGTCGAGGCGTTGGAGCGCGATGCTGAGACCGGGCGAGTGCGCTATGTCGAGACCACCGACACCGAGGGGCAGGCCAGACGCTTTGAAGGCGACGCGGTGGTCCTGACGGTCCCGCTGAGCGTGCCGGCCTGGTAGACGGGGCCGGTGGGGGCGATGTGATCCATGATGTCGCGCCGGCCGCCGTAGGCGCCCACGGGCAGGCCGCCGCCAATGATCTTGCCCAGCGTGGTCAGATCGGGGGTGATGCCGTAGAGCTCCTGGGCGCCGCCTCGGGCCACGCGGAAGCCGGTCATGACTTCGTCAAAGATCAGCAGCGCGCCGTACTTGGTGCACAGGTCGCGAACGCCCTGGAGGAAGCCTTCGCCAGGCGGCACACAGCCCATGTTGCCCGCCACGGGCTCCAGGATACAGCAGGAGATCTCGTCGCCGTGGACTTCGAAGGTCTTTTTGACGGCTTCGAGGTCGTTGAAGGGCGCGGTGAGGGTCTCGCGGGCCAGCGCGGGCAGCACGCCCGGGGTGCCGGGGATGCCGAGGGTGGCCACGCCGCTGCCGGCCGAGACCAGCAAGCTGTCCTCATGGCCGTGGTAGCAGCCCTGAAACTTGAGGATCTTGGGGCGACCGGTGAAGCCACGGGCCAGGCGCAGGGCGCTCATGGGGGCCTCAGTGCCGGAGTTGACCAGGCGGACCATTTCGATGGATGGGACCAGGTCAATGATGAGCTGGGCCATCTCGTTTTCGAGTTGTGTGGGCGCGCCAAAGCTGGTGCCGTTGGCGGCGGCCTTTTGCACCGCTTCGATGACCTTTGGGTGGGCGTGGCCCAGGATCATCGGCCCCCAGGAGCCCACAAAATCGATGTAGCGGTTGCCGTCAACGTCCCAGAAGTACGGCCCCTTGGCGTGGTCCACCACCACGGGCACGCCGCCGACGCTCTTGAAGGCGCGCACCGGCGAGTTGACGCCGCCGGGCATCAGTTCGGTGGCTTGTGTGAAGATCTCGCGGCTTTTTTTGTAGCGATCGCTGTCGCCTCGGCTGCCTGTCAACCCCGTCATATCTCCTCTCCCCCACCATGGTTTGTTGCGGTGGGATTGCGGCCAGCGATGTGTGTGGCCGCACAGTTGTGATGATCGCCGCCAGTGTGCGGCGAACCACAGCGGCCCGCAAGGGGGCACGCTGTGTTGGCGCTGCAATGGGTGTCTGTTGTGCTTTGAAATGGGCCAAAACGCAAAGAGGCGCTCCCTGGGGGGTTTGAATCCCTTTGGGGGCGCCTGCTTTGCTTGCGTGCATGGCAAGATGGGGCCTGAAGCCCGGTGAAAGCCCGCTGACGGCAGCGCCAGCGGATTTACCGGGGTCACAGACCCGGATGGGTGTCAGCGATCATGCGTCTGCATCGGCGTCCGCATTGGCGTCAACTGCATCACCCTCTTGCCCTTCGGCCTCGGCAGGCGCCTGACCGTCTTCTTGGGCTTGTGGCTCGGCGCCGCTGGCTTCGGCGCCCTCGGCCTGCTCACCGCCTGCTGCCTGGCCCTCGGCGAGCGCGTCTTCCTCTTCATCCATGGCCAGCGCCATCGACACGATGCTCTCACCTTTGGCCACCGTAAAGAGCTTGACGCCCTGGGTGTTGCGGCCCAGCGTGGAGATCGAGTTGACCGATGTGCGGATGATCTGGCCGGTGTTGGAGATCAGAATCAGCGAGTCCACCTCCGTGACGCTGCGCACGGCCACAACCTGGCCGTTGCGCTCGGAGGTCTTGATGGTGATGACGCCTTTGCCGCCGCGGTTTTGGCTCGGGTACTCCTCAAAGGGAGTGCGCTTGCCATAACCCAGGGCGCAGACCGTCAGCAGCGTGCCTTCCTGGTCAACATCCAGGACCGCCATGCCGATGACCCGGTCATCTCCAATCAATGTGATGCCTTTGACCCCTTGAGTGTTGCGCCCCATGGCGCGAACACGCTCGTCGATGGTGAAACGGATGGACTGACCGTTGGCGGTGGCCAACAAGACGTCCTGGCCGTTCTCCACCAACCGCACTTCGATCAGATCGTCGCCCTCGGTCAGGCGAATGGCCCGGATGCCGCCGGCGTGGACGTTGCGGTACTCGCTCAGCGCCGTGCGCTTGACCAGCCCCTTGCGGGTGGCAAAGATCAGGAAGCGATCTTCGTCAAAGGAGCGGATGGGCACGATCGCCGCGACCTTCTCTTCGACCGCGATGGCCGGCAGGAGGTTCACCACCGCTTTGCCGCGCCCTGTGGGGCCCGCTGGCGGAATCTCGTGTACCCCGAGCGTCAATACGCGCCCAAAGCTGGTGAAGACAAGGAAGGTGTCGTGGGTCGAGGCCACAAAGACGTCCGTGACAAAGTCCTCGTCTTTGGTGGACATGCCCCGGCGGCCTTTGCCGCCCCGGTTCTGTTCGCGGTAGTCGCTCAGCGGCGTGCGCTTGACGTAACCGGTGTGGCTGACCGTGATGACCACGTCCTCTTCGGCGATAAGCTCAAGGATGTCGATCTCGCCGGTGTCTTCGACCAGTTGAGTGCGGCGCGGCACGCCGTGAAGTTCTTTGACCGCCTGAAGCTCTTCAATGATGACCTCAAGGAGACGAGACTCTTTGGTCAGGATCTCTTTGTACTCACCGATCTGCACGCGGATGGCGTCCAACTCAGCCTGAATTTTGTCGCGCTCAAGACCGGTCAGGCGCTGCAGGCGCATGTCGAGGATGGCCTGAGCCTGGATCTCGCTGAGCTCAAAGGTGCTCATCAGACCCTCGCGGGCCTCCAGCGCCGTGCGGCTGCCACGGATGATCTCGATGACGGCGTCGATGTGGTCGAGCGCCTTGACCAGACCTTCGAGGATGTGTTCGCGCTCCTGGGCCTTGCGAAGCTCGTAGAGCGTGCGGCGGCGCACGACGTCGCGGCGGAAGTCGATGAAGTGCAGCAGGACCTCTTTGAGATCCATGATGCGGGGTTGGCCGGCGACGATGGCCAGCATGATCACCCCGAAGTTCTGCTGCATCGCCGTCATCTTGTAGAGCTGGTTGAGCACCACGTCTGGGACGGCGGTGTTCTTGAGCTCGATGACGATCCGCATCCCCTTGCGGTCCGACTCGTCGCGCAGATCGGCGATGTCGGTCAGGCGCTTGTCGCGCACCAACATGGCGATCTTCTCGATCAAGCGCGCCTTGTTGACCTGGAAGGGCAGCTCGGTGACCACCACCGCCATGCGGCCTTTGCGGATCTCTTCGATCTCGGCCCGCGCGCGCATGGTGATGGAACCGCGACCGGTCTTGTAGGCATCCAGGATGCCGCGACGGCCACAAATGAATCCGTGGGTCGGGAAGTCGGGGCCCTTGATGTGCGCCATCAAGTCCACGACCTCCAGGGTCGGCTCCTGAATCAGCGCGATGGTCCCGTCGATTATCTCACTGAGGTTGTGCGGCGGGATCTTGGTCGACATGCCGACCGCGATGCCCTCAGAGCCGTTGACCAGGAGGTTCGGAATCCGCGTCGGCAAAACGATCGGCTCTTTGAGCGAGTCATCGTAGTTGGGCCCCCAGGCCACCGTCTCTTTGTCGATGTCCGACAACAAGTCGCTGGCCGAGCGCGCCATGCGCACCTCGGTGTAACGCATCGCCGCAGGCGGGTCGCCGTCCACAGAACCAAAGTTGCCCTGGCCATCGACCAGCGGCAAACTCATGTTGAAGTCCTGCGCCATGCGGACCAACGCGTCGTACACCGCGCTGTCGCCATGGGGGTGGTACTTACCAATCACATCCCCGACAACACGCGCCGACTTCTTGTACGACTGGTTCCAGCGGTTCCCCAGCTCGTGCATCGCGTACAAGATCCGCCTGTGCACAGGCTTGAGCCCATCGCGAACGTCCGGCAACGCACGTCCAATGATCACGCTCATGGCGTAATCCATGTACGAGTGCCGAATCTCGTCTTCTATGTTGATTGGGGTAATATTCGCTGTCGTCATCAGCCCTCTCCAGGTGGCGTTTCGATGGCTCCATCACACACTGAACAATATACTGAACCAACGCGCCATTGTCAAGCATCGATTCCCTTGTGAAGCCGCTTGATAAGGATGTTTTCTGGTCGCCCTGACCACCTCCAACAACCCCACCAACCTTTCTCACACAAGCCGCACACTCTACCTGTCGCGCAAAACAAATGCAACCTGGGGGCGGCGCTGCGCTGGCCCCCAGGAGTTCGCCCCCTGATGGGGGCTTTTGGTGCGCGGCGCCGGCGCTTCGCTTGGCTTGCTTGTGGTTCGCCTGCTGCGCAGGCTTGTGGTGCGTTCGCTGCGCTCACTTATGGGATTTGTGATGGGTGGGGTTCTTGGCTTCGCCGGTACGAGTGGGGCATTTTGGCGAAATTGCTTCGTTTTTGGGGGGTTGAATGGGCGACGGCGTCGGCTTGTAAGGCTTTCCAATGGGGTTTGTGGTCGTCGGTGGAACCTTGGAGAGCTTTCCAATGGGCCAAGCGTCATCTGCTCAACAAAACCCACTGCGTGAACCAAACACGTTCATCCACCAAAGCCGCCCGCCCCAAATCAACCACCACCCGCTCAACAAAGCCACCTCCTTGAATCAACCACGCTCCCCAACAAAGTCGACAAGCGAACAAGGGACTTGGAGTCGCGCAGCGACTCTCCGTGGCAGGGGCAAGGGCCCCAGCCACGTGACCCCGCCAGTGAGCGCTATAATCGTTTGACACGACTCTAACCGCTCGGGTCATCCAACAAAGCCACCTGTCACAAATCAAGCGCGTTCTCACTGCAAAGCCCAAATCCTAGCAGCATGACCCCTTAGTGAGCGCTACGATCGCCTGACACTAACTGCCTGAGCCTTCCACCAAAGCCACCTGTCCCAAATCAACCACTGCCCCCAAGCCGAGCTTGAAGACAGGCGTTTCAAAAGTTTTTGGTTCGGGTGTGCAACGCACTGTTCTAAGTGGGCCGCCGTGACATCTGGGGGGCTGTGCTGTGGGGCTGTGAGGCTTTGATGCAGGGGACCGAAACATTCCCCAAAATGGAACATCTCTTAGGGTGTGGGGTTCATCGATCGCCCCCTCTAAGACCTCTCCAACAAACCACCGGGGCAATGCCTTCCTTGTCGGCTTCATCGGCCACCAACCTCCCCTCTGGCAAGTGTCTTCTGGCCACTTGGACGCGGCTCCCTTTGAGGGGTCGGAGCCTCTTCGTCGCTGGCGTCATGTGCGCGTCATCGCTCAGAGTGATGCCCCGATTTTTCAGGGTTTGCTCTTGGATGCACCACACCAATCGGACGCGAAGTCATTTGAACGCGCGGGGATCGTGCTTAGGTTATTTCACAAGGCAGAAGGGCAGCCTGGCCCGCTTCACAAGACCAAGGGCCTACCCTTCAAGGAGAAACACACCGCATGACCACTGCCCATACAAAATCCCATCAGGTGAAACTGGCCGAATTTGAAGCCATCGCCATGGTTCATACAGAAGAGCTTTACGCCACTGCGCTGCGCCTGACCAAAAATGAGCGCGATGCAGAGGATCTTCTCCAGGATACATACCTGAAAGCCTTCACTTTCTTCCACCGTTTTCAGAAAGACACCAATTGTCGCGCGTGGCTCTTCAAGATCTTGACCAACACCTTCATCAACACGTACCGGCGCAAGGCCAAAGAGCGCGAAATCCTGGGGGCCGATGATCTGCGCCCTGTAGAGGAGAAACTCTTCAACAAAGAGCGCGCGGCGGTGCTTTATAACCCCGAGCGAGGACTTTTTGGCAAGCTCATCAGCGAAGACGTGCGCAAGGCCCTGCGGAGCCTGCCCATCGAGTTTCGCATGGTCGTCGTTCTGGCCGACCTCCAGGGCTTCTCCTACAAAGACATCGCCTATGTCCTCGACTGCCCTGTGGGCACGGTCATGAGCCGCCTTTTCCGAGGACGCAAGCTCATGCGCCGACAACTGGCCGAGTTTGCACACACCGAAGGCATCATCCGTAACCCCAAACCCTACCTCAATGACTCCACCAACCGCACTCGCCTCACAGCACAGGAAAAACGAGAAGGACACGCGGCATGAACCCCCACACACAGGACGCTGGTTGCACCGGCGTGCCCATTGGCGGCACGCTGGTGACGCTCCTGGTGCTGACCGCCTTCAACATCGCCTGCGCCCACCAACCTGCGCCCCCTGCGCAAACCTCCAAACCCCACGCCGCACCCCACACAACTCCTCCAAATCCGGCAGCAGCACCAGCCACACCCGCTCCCCCTGCGACCGCCAGCGCCGCGCCCACACACCGCCAGGCGCCAGTGGCACCCCCTGGAGAGCACCTTCCACCAGCCGTGCCTGGCTCTCAATCCAAAAAATCGCATCGAAACATCCAGCAAACCATGGCCCGGCACATGCCAGCCTTTCGACGCTGTTATGAAAACGCGCTCAAGAACGATCCCAGCAGCCCCGTGCCCCGGGACCTGTCGTTCACCATCGGGGCCGACGGAAAGGTCTCGGCGATCAACATGACCTTCAAGGACGCGCCCGCACCCTCACTGGAATGCTGCATTGAACGTGTCCTGACCGCCATCGAGTTTGCCCCCCATCCGCAGGGACACACCATCACCGTCTCCTACCCCTTCAACGTCGATCCTGCCCTTTGAGAGACACTTCGTAAGCCGCCGCCAACACACCCATCAGCGCCTGCCCAGCCTCCTGACCGGTGCGACCAAAGGACACCACGCCGTCCTCGTGCCCTGCCATGGAAAAGACCCGGCGCTGGGCAAGGTCTGTCTGGCGATGCAAGCGACGCACCTCCAGCGCCATGGCCTGCGTTCCATAGGGGACCTGCGGCGCTGTGATGGGCAAACCAAGGGCCTGCGCCGCGTGCCAGATTCTGGGACTGTGAACGTGCAAAACCACCCGAATCTCTGGGTCCAGGTCGTAAATCGACCCGTGGGTCATCGACTCACTTGAAGGATGGATCAAACCACGGCTCACCACGCGGTTTTGAGCGATGTCGTAACGGGACACCTCACAAAAGTGCTCCAACGCCATATCCTGGATTCGGCCAGTTTGCGTCCCCGTGATCAAAAACGGACGCGCCCCCGGCTCGCCAGCCCCCTGCCCCAGCCGCGCGCTGACATTGCCAAAGCCCACACCGCCGTATCGCCCCTCCACCTGCCCGATCAACCCCAGCGGCACCAAAATAGACCGCCAGGCCGTCAACATCGACGCCGCCCCACTGCAGCGATCCGGCAACAACGCCGCCTGCCGATGCTCAAAGCTGAACTTGATGACCCCTTCCTGCTCCATCTCCCCCTCCATGGCCATACCGCGCGCAGTGGATGCACACATGCACCGGGTCCTGTCGCCCCACCAACGACGGAAACTTACGTCAACAGGACCCAACCCTCGATACCCCATCCACCACCGCCAAAAAAGCAAAACCCCCTGTGGCGTGGTGCCACCGGGGGTTTCAGACCGCGTGTGCAAGGTCGGACCAGATTCAGACAGAACCGGAGCCAAGAGAGCAAGGCGACAAAGAACCGACTTGCTCACACAACTGCGTGCCAGCATCGACACACCGAAGGAGTCTACAGACTCACTCAGCGATCAACTCCATATCGGCTTCGACCGGCGCGGCCGCGGGCGCGGGGGCAAACTCTTTGGATTCGGCGGCCTTGAAGCCTTTTTTGCGCACGCGGACGCGGTACTTGCGCTTGGAATCCACGTTGCGGAACCGATAATTGCCCTGATTGGTCGTCCAGACCTTGTCCACCACGTTGCCCTCATCGTCGAGCAGCTCCACCTCGGCGTTGGCCGCCATGTCACCATCTTCAAAGTTGAGCTGGCCCTGGACCTGACCCCACTCTGCACGCTGGGCCTCGGCGGTGTCGTGCACAAAGGCCATGTCCTCGCTCTGACGAACCTCACCGGCACCGTCGCGCAGCACCACCCGCGCCAGATACTTGCCCCCACCCTGGGCCTGACCCGCATCATCCTTGCCGTCCCAGAAAAAGCGCATCGCGCCCTGCTCGCCGTTCAACTTGAAGGCCTTGATGCGTTTATCGGCGGTCGGCGCCGCGGCGTCCTTCTTGAGCGTGTAGATCTCGACCTCAACCGTGTTCTTCATCTTGGTCGGGGCGATGTTGCGCAGGGTGATGGCGGTGCCGCCGCCCTCGTAACGACTGCCCATCTGGGTCATGAAGACATCCCCAGAGTAAACCTCAAAGACCCTGCGGCTGACCTCACCGGCGGCGTTGGTCGCCTCAACACGAACCAGGTGCTTGCCTTCGGCCAGGACGCGCGTGTCCAGGCCGTGCTTCAACTCCCCGCTGCAGTCGCCAGCCACCAAGATGTCATCCACAAAGACCTGCACCTGACGCACGCCCTGACCTTTGTTGTCTTTGGCCGCCACCGCAAAGCGATGCGTGCCATCGACGTGCTGACCGCTTTTGAGGTTGTTCACCGCGATGGTGAGCACATCGGTCGACACCAACCCCAAAACCGCCCACATCGCCTCCGCCTTGCCAAAACCCTCGTGGGACCAGCCGCCATCACCCTTTTGGTGCTTGATGAGCCACTGGGTGCCCTTGTCCACGGCGTTGTCTTTGTCGGTCATCCCCAGCAAACGCAGTGTGTAAAGCGTCTGGCCGGTGGCAAAGGCCTCGGACACTCGGCCATGCCCCGCGCCCGTGCTGCCCCAACTGCCATCTTTGGTCTGCATGCCCAGGAGCTTCTGGGTGAGGTTGGTCATGACCTTCTCGGTGTTGCCCACGCCCGCGGCCAGTAGGCCCATGGCGGCGTAGTTGATCTCCTGGATGCTGCCTGGAGGGCTCTTGCGCCAGCCCGAAATGACACCGTGGAGGTAGTCCTCGGAGCGCTGCACGGCGGTGAGCCATTGGTCATCGGCGGTGCGGTCGTAGGCCTGCTTCCAGACGATCATGGCCTGGGCGGTGCTTTGAGGGGTGCCGGTGGCCACGGGGGCCCTTTGCCAGCCCACCACGACCGAACCGTCGGGCTTTTGGTACTGGAGGATCTGCTCGGCGACCATCAGGAGATCGTCTTTGACGTTCTGGTTGACCAGGGCGTCGTAGCGCGCAAAGGCGGCGGCGCCCAGGACCTTGGCGGCCTCGGCGATGGAGGGGGAGCTGTGGCCGAGCTTGGCGGCGGTGCGGGAGCCGCCATTTTTGGTGAGCATGCCGTCGAGGATGGTGTCAAAGTCCGCTTGCTTGATCTCGTACTGGTTGTGGAAACCGACCGAGAGGGCCTCGACGGTGACGGCTTGGACGTGGCAACCGTAGCAGTTGTGCTGGCTTTGCCAGGCGACGGCCTCTTTGGCCAGGAAGTTGAGGCCTTTCTGGGCGGCTTCGCGCGCTTTGGGGTTGCCTTTGGTGGCGGTGGGCGCGGGGCCTTTGGAGGCAGACTTGCCCGGAGTCATTTTGATGGCTTGCGGGCCTTTGGGGGCGGCGTCTTCTTTGGCGGCGTTGTCCTTGCTCTTTTCGGCCGCTTTGGGGGCGCCGGTGGCGCTGGAAGCCAGCGCGGCCACCACCATCAACACGGCCAATGCGCCCAGGCTCCAGGTCATCCGATTGCCCAGGAGGCCTCTTTGGGTCGTCTTGCTCATCTCTTCCCCGCTTCCCCTGCCTTGAGGGGTCAAATGTGGCGCCCTGCCCCAGGTTGTAAGGGGCAAATGCGCGGCGTTGGACACAGGGCTGCGCTCAAGGGCCTCATGTTTGGAGGTGGTCCTTGCGGTGCGAGCCAGTATGAGTGGTCGAGGGTGTCAAACGCGCGGGGGTCCAAAGAAGATCTAAAAAAAGAAAGGCCCCGAAAGGTTTTTCCTTCCGAGGCCCGATTTCAAGGGGTTTGGTGGGGCACCGCGCAGGGTTTGGCGCGGCGCCCTATGTTCGGGACAAAGCTCAGGGCTTTTTGCGGTTGACGGTCCCACCACACTTGCCGCTGAGCAGACCGCCCCCTGGGCCAAGTTCATCGAAAATGTCCTCGGCGCTGTCGGTCTTGCCACGCAGATCGATGTCGCCGTTGGGGTCGATGGGGCCAAGGGGACCAGTGATGAGCACGACCGCATCGGCTTCGTCGTCGTCGTCAAGATCGACAGACTGGCAGTCGAGTTCTTCGGCGATCTCTTCGCAGGCCTTGAGGTTGACGCGGGCGGCTTTATCAAACCGATCGTCCAGGACCGCGCGGGGCTCGCAGAGGTTGCGGCAGCTGTAGAAGCCGACGGGAATTTCGCCGGTGTGCTCTTTGACGCAGTCTTCGGCCTTCTTCTCGATGGTCAGGTTGGAGACGAACTCAATGTTGTTCAGGAAGGTGATGGCCAGACCGGGCACATCACCGCCATTGCACTGCTCGACGTTCTCGGCGATGGGCTCCCAACCAATGTCGTCGTAGGTCAGGAAGAGCTCAACGTCACCACGGGCATCGTCGTCACCAGTTTCGATGAGGTCGATGTTGTTGTTTTTGTTGAGGCGAGTGTTGTCGCCGACACGCTCGGACTTGCTCCAGAAGAGGTTGAAGCTCTCGGGAGAGT
>CAKZKQ010000782.1 GCA_937123825.1 uncultured Pseudomonadota bacterium | reverse complement strand
TTGCTCGCCCCAAACATGTGGCTTCTTCTCTCTTTTTCTTTTTGAATTGTTTGGTTTTGCGTGAGGTCGTTGGCGGCTTGGCGGCCTATGCACATCGGCGCCAGTTGTCTGTTGTCGCTTGCCCCAAACCCACGGTCCACCTGTGCTTTTGAGTATCGGAGTAAGGCGGCAGTTCTACCAAAAGCCATCAAGCCGCATCCCAAACCACATCACTCAAAACCAAAACCCAGCCGCCCGAGGGGCGAGCAATGATGGATGGCAGGGGCCTCAGGACGAGCGCAGCTGTAGCAGCGCTACCGCAAGCGAGTTCTGTGGCTCCTGACGCCATCAGGGCCGTCCCCTATTGTATAGGAGATTGCCAGCCTTTGGGCTTGATGACCCAGGCGGCGGCTTCGAGGTTGTTGAGGATTTTTTCGGCGGTGTTGCCCATGATGAAGCCGGCCAGGCCGGTGCGGGCGACGGAGCCCATGACGACCAGGTCGATGTTTTGGGCGGAGACGAGCCGGGGCAGGGCTTGGTAGATGTCGTCGTCGTTGATGAAGGTCTTCCAGCGTTGGCGTTGGTCGCCAAGAAGCTTGTCGAAGGAGGCGTCGATGCGTTGGTGGACCTCGGCGTGGTAGGCGACCATGGCTTCGTGGGCGTCTACGGAGCGGCGCGCGACGACGTCGCCGGGGTATTGGGGGCAGTGCAGGGCGATGGGCTGGGCGCCGGTGGAGTCGGCCAGGGCGGTGGCCAGGGCGACGGTGTCGGCGCTGACGTCCGAGAAGTCCACCGGGACGAGGATCTTTTGCAGCGGCAGGCGCGTGGCGGGGGTGGCGATCCAGACCGGCACAGGGCAGTTGCGCAGCAGGCGCCGGGCGGTGCTGCCGTGGAAGAGGCGGTCCATGAGCGACCGGGGACCCTGGGTGTTGGGGCTGACGGCGATCATGTCGTGGTTGTTGTTCAGGGCGGCCAGGATGAGTTGGCGCCAGGATATGCCTTCAAGCACGGCGGTGTGGGCGGTGATGCCCTTGTTGGTGGCCATCTGGACGGCTTGGCCCAGGGCGTTGGTGCAGCACTCGCGCAGCGCGTCGCGGACTTCCTGGCTGTCATTGGTCAGGACGTGGGCGAAGGTCAACTCGGCCCCGGCGTGGGAAGCGTACCAGATGACCTGCTCGATGAGCTGGTGGTCGTGCTTGCTGAAGCTGGCATCGGGGTCGGCGGCGTGGTGCGGCAGCGCCAGACCGACGAGGAGGCGTTTGGGGGTATGGGCGTTTGTGGTCATGAGTCCTCCTTGATGCGGTCTTGAAAGTTTGTGTCGGTGCTATCCCTGAGCACACTCCATGCCGGATTTAAAGCCCGGTTGGAGCGGGATCGACGCCGTGGTTTGCCCGCACATTTTGCACGCCTGTGGGGGGCTTGCGCAAGGCCTTCGCCACAAGACGCACGGGTTTCGCACAGAGACGCAAAGTGTGCAGTCCAAACAAAGAGAGGCCTCGGAGAAGGCCGTGCTTGTCCCCAAGGGGGCAGATTGCACACTGGGCAGGCTTCTCACTCAAAGCTGCGATGAATGTTTGGCCTCATGCAAGCAGCCACGGATGGCAGACGCCGAATCACTCAACGATGACCCACAGGCCACCAAGCCGCCACAGGCCCAACACAAACCCAAGCACTTCAAAAAAGAAGAGAGAAAGCCACAGGTTTGGGGCGAGCAATGATGGATGTCAGACGCCTCAGGACGAGCGCAGCCATAGCAGCGCTATTGCAAGCGAGTTCTGTGGTGTCTGACGCCATCAGGGCCGTCCCAAACCTGTGGCGATGGGCCGTCCCAAACTGGCGCGGAGGGCGAACATGAGGGGAATGCTTGGCATGTCTTTGGGGAGCCAGCAGCGGCGGTCGGCGTCGACGTGCATGATGTCGGGCCGGGGGTTGAAGCCGTTGCTGTAGGGGTATTCTTCAAAGACTTCCAGTTGGAGTCCGGCTTCGAGCATGGCGCCGATGATGTCGGCCATGCCCCAGAGGAACCCGTGGGCGTGTTGGGGGTTGTTGAAGTCTTTGATGCCTTCTTCAAAGCCCCATGGAACGAGCGCTTCGCCGGACATGCCGACGTAGTCGCCGATCCCTTCTTCGTCCAGGAGGTCTTCACCGGCCGAGGTGTAGGGGTAGGCCAGCTTCCAGTTGTCGTCAAAGAGCCAGAAGACCGGGTGGAAGTCGACAAAGACCACCTTGCCGCCGGGGTTGAGGATGCCGCGGATGTTTTTGAAGAGCGATTTAAGGTCGGGCAGCCAGTAGAGGACGCCGTAGGACATGAAGACGACGTCAAAGGGGCCGTAGGGCGGCTGCTGGAGCCACTCGTAGACGTTGGCGCGGAAGAACTGGGCGGGAATCTGGCTGGTCTGGCTCAGCTCGCGGGCCACTTTGATGGCCTCGTCGCTGATGTCGACGCCGGTGACTTCGGCGCCCATCCGGGCCAGCGAGAGCGTGTCCTGGCCGCAGTTGCACAGCAGGTGCAGCAGCGACTTGCCCTCCAGGTCGCCAAGGAGCATCAACTCCTCGGGGAAGAGGGTGTGGCCGCCGTTCTTGAGCCAGATGCCCTGGTTGCCTTTGTGGCTGTTGTGGGCCTCGATGACGGCGTTCCAGGAAAGGCGGTTTTGCTCGATGATGGCGGCGATGTCCTGGGCTGAGCGTTTCATGGCGGCTCCAAAAGCGCTGGCAGCCGCGGTGGAGGCCGTGGCGGCTGGTGTTGACGCCGGGGTGGGTCAAGCTGCGCCGCGCTGGGAGGCCTCTTAAGGGGGAGGGCTGCTCAGGGTGTGAAGAGGCTGTGGGAGTTGACGGCCTCGGAGACTTGCGCCGGGGTGACGCGGTTGAGGTGGCGCTCGTTGTTGAGCCACAACTCAAGCTGATCCCGGAAGTGGTCACTGCGCGAATCCCAGACCTGACCACCGGGGATGGCGTTGTAGGCCTTGATGCCGTTGGGGTCAAGCTCGACGATCATGCGCATGGTGGCGCCGCCGGTGCAGCTGTAGCGGTAGTCGGTGATGCCGCCGTTGCAGACATCGACGTTGTAGTTGTCGCCGTCCATGGGGAAGCCGCCGGCGGGCTGACCCTCGGCGGGCTGCGGGATGGTGAAGGGGTGGGGGACCTCGGGGGCCAGCGAGGGGATGATGCTGGCAAAGCGGCGCGTGTGGACCTGTCCCCAGATCCAGTCGGCGGGATCGTCCGAGCCAAAGGCCTGCTCCAACTGCTCCAGCGCCTCAAAGAAGGCCAGGAGGATGAGCGCGTCGCGGCTCTCCTGAACGTCGGGCGTCTCCAGGTTGTCCCAGATGATGCTCTGGCCGGTGCCGGGGTCGAGGGTGCGGGTCTGCTCGGGGGTGGTCAGCAGGAAGACCAGGCCTTTGGAGAGCTGCTGGCTGGTGGGGCCAAAGCCCTCGGCGGCGCGCAGCTCGTCAAAGAAGGCCTGACGGATGGTGGCGGTCTGCCAGAAGTTGAAGACGCTGGTGGCGCGAGACTGCTCTTTTTCGGCTTCGGTGGGTTCGCCAAAGAGGCCGTTGGAGGCCTCAAAGTTCCACCCGGCCAGCATGTCGCGGGCCTGCTGGAGGCTGGCGCGGCCTTCGGGGTGTTCGGCCAGCACGGGGGCCAGGTCCGGGTGCGTGTCGGGCGCGTCGTACTCTTCGAGCGCGCGCTCGGCGGCGGCGATCAGGAAGGGCGTGATGACTTCGCCGTAGTCGCTGTAGGTGTCGCCCTGGTAGCGGACCATGTCGTCAAAGGTGATCTGACCGTCGCGGTTGTCGTCGGCGTTGGTGACCAGCCGCTCGATGCGACCGGCGCGGTACCCCAGGTCGTAGTCGTACCCGATGTAGGGGTGCGGGTCGTTGAAGGGGTTGTTGTCGGCGGTGGTGCCGGTCTGGTCGTTGTTGGCGGTGACGACGAAGTTGCGGTCGGGGTTGACCTCGTGGGGCACCTGCTCGGGGGTCAGAGAGCCCTCCCAGTCGTGCTCGCCGGTGCCCGAGAGGACAAACCAGGGTGCGGTGCCGTCGGGGTTGTCGTCCTGGTCAAAGGTCATGGCCTCGGCGGGCCGCTTGGGGATGTAGCTCTTGCCGGTGATGAGGAGGTTGCCCTCGATGTCGGCGAAGAGCCAGTTTTGGGAGCCGATGACCCAGTTGTCCAGGGCCTTGTCGGCCTCCTGGACGTTGTCGGCGTAGAGCACGTCGATCAGCGCCGCCAACTCGTTGCTGGCCTCAAAGCCGCGCCAGGCCAGGCTCAGTGCCTCGTCGCCCTCGGGCAACGTCATCTGACCGTCGCTGATGTCCATCACCATGGGGCCGTTGCGGTGGGGCACGATGGGGATGCGCACGGTGATGGTCTCGGGCGGTGAGCCGATGCCGGTGGCGACGATGATCTCCTCTTCGACGACTTCAAGCTCGACTTCTTCGCCGTTGTGCAGGACGCGGGGGAACTCTTCGCCCTCGCGCTGGACCAGGGTCTCCAGGTAGGCGTCGGTGTAGTCGTAGCTGGCGGTGGTCAGCGCCCAGGCCAGCTTGTCGTTGTGGCCAAGGAGCAGGCCGGGCAGCCCCGGGAACTGCTGTCCAAAGGCGTTGAGGGGTTGTTCTTCGGGGTCGGCGCCCTCGCCGGGCTCCACCACCAGGTGGGTTTCGTAGAAGAGCGTGGGGCTGTCCAGCGCCAGGTGGGGGTCGTTGGCCAACATGGCGTTGCCCGTGTCGGTCAGCGCCCCGGCCACGGCCCAGGAGTTGCTGGCGCCTTTGCGCAAGGGGGCGATGCGCTGGTAAATCTCGCTCTGGCGCGGCCCAAAGACCCGCTCGGCGTTGGCCAGCGTGTTGAGTTTGGGGTGCGGGCGCTTGTTGTCGAGCAAGCCCCCGACGCCAAGCTCATCCGACTTGCTGTCATCGCGGTCGGCGGTGAAGCCCGGGTTGATGAAGAAGGGATCGGCGGGCGCAAAGCGGTGCAGATCGTAGAAAATCCCTTCTCGGGCCGCCAGCGCGGGGTCTTCGGCATCGGCGCTGAAGGTCTGCCGGGCGGACTCAAAGCCGCGCGTGAGGCGGATCTCGCGGAAGGAATCAAACGAGAGCAGATACTGCTGGAAGCGCACCAACGCCAGGCTGTCCACCGGCGACCAGTCCCGAATGCGGCTGGGCGTGACCAGGAGCAGGACCTCGTTGGGGATGCGCTCGTCGCCGTCGCGGACTTTGGCGTAATACTGGTTGATGCCCGCGCTGTAAGCCTCGATCACGCGCTTGTCGCGGCCGCCGTCGGGCAGGCTGTCATAAATCAGCTTGCCCATGCGCTTAAAGCCAACCATGCGCTGAAAAAGGTCATCGTTCAGCGTCCCAGGATCCAGCGCCCCGGCCACTTCGGCCACCTCGCCGTTGACCGTGCGCCGGATCAACTCCATTTGAGCCAGACGGTCGCGCGCGTGGAGATAGCCCTGCACGGTGACGGCGTCGATCAGCGACTCGGCCAGGATGTGGGGGATGCCAAATTCGTCAAAGGTGACGTGCACCGGCGCCGAAAGTCCCTCAAGGGGCAACTCTTCGTCGATCTCGGTGGCCTTGGCGTCGGCATACTCGCCGGTGGGGCCGTCGTTGTTGACGTCGTTGTTGGGCTCGTTGTTCTCGTCGTTGTTGGGTTCGTTGTTGGTGTCGTTGTTGGCCGCGTTGTTGCCCGTGTCATTGTTGTTGTTGTCGTCGTCACCGCAGGCCGTCACCGCGCTGAGCGCCAACACCAACAACGCCAGCAGTGCGCCGCGTCGCCAGATTCGTGTGGTCATAATCTCATCCCCTTGTTGGTCTTAGGTCACCGTTTCAAATCGGTCCTGAGAGTCAAAACGCCATCACCCTAACCGAAATCGATCCCACACCAAAGCACCGCGCTGACTGCGATCTTGTTGAGCCAGAAGCGATGGTTTAAAGGCCTTCGGCTTTGAGTTGTGCGTCCAGATTGCGAGGGCTGAGGTTGATCCGGTTGAAGAGGGGCCCCAGGGAGGCCATGACGACGGCTGCGGTGGTCACAAAGAGAGCCCCGGGCAGCGAAGGGCAGGCCCAAAGGCCAGCGGCGGCGCCCAGGGCGATGACGGGCACGCGCAGGAAGGTGAACGGCCCCAGGATGAGCACGGTGGCCAGGGAGCTGATCTCGGCCCGTGGGATGGCGTAGACGCAGAGCGCGCCGAGCGCCAATGAACCGTAGGCGCCGTAGACGGTGGCCATGGCTTGTCCGGCCTGGAGCAGTTCTTGGTAGAGGGTTTGGGGCTGGTCGCTGAGCATGAGCATGGTCAGGACGGGGGCGGCGATGAGCGCCGAGGCCCCGAGGCCTGCCAGCGCGCCTTTGATCATGGCGCGCGTGTAGTAGCGCCGTTTGCTCAGCAGCGGGTTGCGCCCGGCGGCGTCCCGAAAGCCCGCAAAGAGCCCGTCCAGGGTGGCCAGGATGATCAGCGCGGCGGGGATCATGAGAAGGGCTCCAGGCGCAAGCGGGCAGGGTCCTTGCTTTGGGCCAGGGCGTCGCAGAGGGCCGGTTTGACCCCCACGACGGCGTGCATGACCTTCAGGATGGGCAGGGCGCTGCGGTCTTCGTCAAAGAAGCTGACGCGCATGTCGGTGGCGGCGCGCGTGGCGGCGTCCTTGAGCACGTCGCTGGGGTGGGCGCGCCGGGCCGACATGACGCCGTCGTGACGCGCCAGCGGTTCGCGCATGCGGCTTTGGTGAAAGAGCCAGGCGCCCAGCGGGGCCAGCCAGGACTGGAGGATGTCAAAGTGGGCAAAGGCCCAGGTGCCAGGCTGGTTCTGCTGGGCAAAGAAGGACTCCAACCCCGCGCCCCGAAAGTGATGGATGACGCCCACGGACATGTAGATCGTGGCCGGTTGGGTCATGTTGAAGGCGTTGGTGACCTCAAACTGGCATGGGAGACCTTCGGCGCGGGCCAAAAGGCGCGCGCGCTCAATGAGGGCCACGTGGTAGTCGGCGCCGACCCATTGGACGTCGTCGCCAAGGTTGGCGTTGGCCGCCAGCCAGCGCAGCATGTAGCCCGGACCGCAGCCGACATCAACCACGCGGTAGGGGCCGGGCTGGCCCATGTCGCGCAAAGTGTTGATGAGGAGCCTGACAAGGGCCAGCGCGCGGTGTCCTTGGAGGAACTCTTCGGACAGGCGCTGGATTTCGCTGTGGACGCGCAGCATGAGGGCGTCCACGGCGTCGGGGTCGAGCGTGCCATCTGGGAGCGTGTCCATGGCGCGCACGATCCGGGCGGCGCGCCGGTTGCCCCTGGTTTCAAAGGTCTGGGCGACCTCGTCGCGCTTGACGGGCAGGCGCTCCAGGGTGACGGGGTCAAAGTCGACGATGAGGTCGGAGATCTCCGGGCCGGGGTCGTTCACTTGGCTTCCAGAGCGGTGTCGGCGCCCTCGGGCGGGAGGTTCTGGTCGGGTCGGGCGGCGCCGCGCTTGACCGGGCCGGTGATCTGGTAGGGCTGGCCCTTGAGGCGGCGCATGAGTTGGTGGGTGCGCCAGCTGAAGTAGCTGCTGGTGAAGTTGACCATGTTGGCCGGGTCCAGGTAGGGGTTCTTCAGGCCTCCCAGCTCCACCAGCGCCAGCGCCTGCTCAGCCACGCTGACCGGGCAGCCGCCCATGCGGATGACGTCTTGCTTGCCAAGCTTGGCGCGGGTCATCTGCGTGGTGGTCTTGACCATCTTGCTGAAAATGTCGGAGTGGCGCGCGTGGTGCGGGTTCTTTTGGGAGCGGTCGGTGTACTGGCTCTCAATGTGAACCTCTTTGCCTGCAAGCTGGCCTTTGAACTGGGCGCAGTCGCCAATAAAGACCACCTTCTCCCCCTCTTTGGCCGGGATCTCCCCGTCGTAGTTGCCAAAGACGATGTGGGTGACGGGCATCTTCTCGTCGGTTTGCTTGTCAAAGAGCCGCAAGATCTCAATGGCCTCTTCCATCGCCCCCGGGCAGCCGCCCCAGCAGTAATCGTCGTCCTTGCCGCCGGGAGGGGGACCCGCGTAGGCGCGGATGTTGGTGCCCTCAAAGTACTCTTCGACGCGAATCAGCCCGGTGCGGAAGCCCTTGGCCTTTTCACAGGCCTGCTCGTAGCTGACATCGCCGATGACCTTGATCTCGTCCAGGTCCAGCGGGCCAAAGCCGCGCTCGTGGGCAAGGCGGATGTGGGGCACCTCGCGGGGGTCCAGACCGATGATTCGGCAGCAGACCGCGTCAAAGGCCACCTGGTTGTTGCCCATGATCACCAACCCCATGTCAAAGGGGATCGGGGTGAGCATCCGGCCCTCACCGGCGGTGATGGCGTCAATGGCGATGAACTGTGGCTGCACCACGTACTGCAAGTCGGCGACCTTCTCGTCGAGCTTGTGGTCGTGGTCGATGAGCCGGTGACGGTCATCCTGGATCCCGATGTAGTTTTTCATCGAGAAGGTGACCGTGGTCCAGGGGTGGGCCTTGAACTTGGGGCAGTTGACAAAGAAGTCCGCCTTGACGACCGGCTCGGGGATGAAGTGGGCGTCGCGCAGGCGCTCGGGGTGGTACATGGGCACCTCGCGCTGCGGCTCTTCATCAAAGTGGTACGCCACCACGTCCCCCACGCGCTTGAACATGGGATAATAGTTGGCGTTCTTAAAAGCGTACCGTGTGGGCATGGTGATCCCACAGCGCTCGCCCACCGCCAACTCCTCCAGACCCCCCTCAGCCCGATCCTTGAGCGCCATCAACATGCCCTCGATGAACTCCGGGCGCGTGTACGCGTTGGGGAACTGATCGCCAGAGGCCACCACGTTGGGCTTGACCAGCGTGCGCCCAAAGGGCCGCAGGTCCAACATCTCCATGCCCTCGCGCAGGATCCGCCGGATTCGGCCGCTGTCGTAGTTGGGGCAGGCGCTGATGATGACTGTCGGTTGGGTTTTGGTCATGTCAATGACGCGGATCGCGTTGGTGAAGTGTTGTGCAAGGCTTCTGTGGAGGCCCGAGCATGGGTTATGGGGGCTGTTGAGTCCACATCAAGGGACATTTTGAAGTTTTTTTGGGGCGTCCCATCCACTGTCTCAACCCCATTTATTGTGCACGTTCGTCCCTTGTAAGTCCATCACTTGATGGATCTAGGGTTAAAGGTGCCAAAGGTGCCGGGTATTCTCTTAAAAGCGGTCTGTTGTTGTCTTTTGGGTGACGCACTTTTTCACGCCCCCTTTGGGCGTCACTTTCCACGCACCGTAGGGGGTCCCTAAAAACTCGTCTCCCAACGGAATTCAAACTTCGTATCTTCGCTGTGGGGTCAGGAGACGCGAAGTTTCGAATTCTTTAAGGAGAACCAGACCATGATGAAAAAGACGTTGATTGTGCTCATGTTGGCGGGTCTGTCCGTGGGTGGCGCGGCCTGTGGGGCGGAGGAAGAGGGCGAGCTGAACTCGCTGCGCGGCGGCATTCAGAACGAAGACGGCGAGCAGGACGGCGACTACGGCGACGATTATATTGAGATCGACGAAGACGACGATTACTACGGTGAAGGCGACGAAGACGACGACTGCCCCGAAGGCCACGGCGAAGAAGCGTGTGTGGCTGAGTTTGAGCTGTGGATTGAAGAGTGCATCCTGGTCGCTGAAATCGACCCCGAAGGCGCCGAAGAGTGCTTTGTGGCCGCCGAAGAGTACCTGGGCTACTGCCTTGAGGGCGACCAGGGCGATGAGGGCGACTGGGTGAACCCCGAAGAGGCTTGCTTCGAGGAGATCGAGCCCTGGGCCATGGAGTGTGAGGCCATCGCCGAGATCGACCCCGAAGGCGCCGAAGAGTGCTACATGGGCCTGGAGGAGTACCTGATGTACTGCCTCGAAGGTGACCACGGCGACCAGTACCCCGATGACGGCTGCTTTGAGATCTTCGAAGAGGTCCTGCTTGAGTGCGAGTTTGTCGCCGAGTTCGACCCCGAAGCTGCCGAAGAGTGCTTCATTGAGGCCGAGACGATTCTGATTGAGTGCGAAGGGGACCACGGCGACGACCAGTATCCCGATGAAGAGGTCTGCTTCGGCGTCTTTGAAGAGATCCTGATGGAGTGCGAGTAC
Source organism: uncultured Pseudomonadota bacterium (assembly GCA_937123825.1). Lineage (GTDB taxonomy): Bacteria > Myxococcota_A > Bradymonadia > Bradymonadales > CAKZKQ01. The sequence goes on along the minus strand of CAKZKQ010000782.1, from coordinate 75,280 downwards.
GTCGCCGAGGTGGACCCGGAAGGTGCCGAATACTGCTTCATGGAGGCCGAGCTCTTCCTTGACGAGTGCCTGCAAGGCGACCACGGCGGTGATGAGCTGCCCGGCGACGAGTGCGAGGAGCTGATCGAGGCCCTGGTCTACGAGTGTGAGATGCTGGCCGAGGTGGACCCGGAGGGTGCTGAGTACTGCTTCATGGAAGCCGAGCTCATCGTCGATGAGTGCTACCAGGGCGGCGGCGACGATTGGGTCAACCCCGAAGAGGCCTGCCTGCTCGAAGCCGAGCCGTGGATCGAAGAGTGCATCCTGGTGGCCGAGTTCGACCCTGAAGGTGCCGAAGAGTGCTTCCTTGGTGTGGAAGAGTTCCTGGCGGTGTGCATGGAAGAGGGCGACGGCCCCATCGACGAAGTCCACCCGGAGGACGAGTGCCTGCAGGAGCTGGAGCCCTGGTTCGAGCAGTGCGCCTCCATCATCGACATCGATCCCGAAGGCGCCGAAGAGTGCTTCATGGCCGCCGACGAAGCCCTGGCCGCGTGCATGGGCGACGTGGTGATTGACCTCGACGGCGAGTGAGGTTTGGTGAACCTCGCTTGCACGAGCACCCTTCGGGGGGCGCCAGCGAGGGGTTGTGCCCGTATGGGTCGGATTCAGTGCCCGGCCCGCTCTTGGTTGCCGATGGTTCCCGCAGTGGTATTTGCCAGCAACAAAGACCGCCTTTGAGGTTTGTGAGCGGACCTTGGAGGGAAAACCATCGATGGCCAGGAGGGCGCGACCCCTGGTTGGATCGTCGTTGAACCCGCAGGGGGATGCAGGCACGGAGGACAAGCCGCTGGGTCATCAGGGCGTGTTTGCAAAATATCCCATCGACATGCGGCCCGATGACAACGATCCCGTCGTCATCGATGCTCGACGAACTTCCAGTTCGTCTGTGCTCGCCTCCTTGGCCTCGATGCCATCGGGCTCGCCTGTCTCGGTCCCATTTTGCAAACACGCCCTTAGGTGTGGCCAGTGTGCAGTGTCTACATTGAGTCGGTTTGAATCGGGATTGTTCTGGATCCCTTTCCCAATCCCAGAACAACGTTGCGCTTCGTTGTCCCTGACAAACGTCTGCCAGGCCGGTTTGAAAGGGGGATGCGTTGGGCCCATTCCTGGCCCCGACACAACGGCAGCCATCGTCATCCCTTTCAAACCGACTCTATGACCATTTGCCTGCGCTCAAAGGGCAAAAGCCACGGTGGCCAACAGGCCGGTCACCGTGGCTTTTGTCGTTTTTATCGGGTGCTTTGGTCTATCGCTCTTTGACGCCGAGGTTCTGGTGGGCGGATACCAGCCAGTCCATGACCACGCGGACGCGGGGCAGGTGTTGTTTGGAGCGGTGGACGACCATCCAGACATCGCGCCTGGGCATGGGGCCGGGCAGCACAGCCCCCAGTTCCTCGGGCTCAACCCTGACCAGTCCCTTGAAGAGGGCCGCCACCCCCTGGGATATGAGGGTCACCCCCAGCCCGGATTCGGCGGCCTTGGCCATGGTCTCCAGATCCTCGACCAGGAGCCTTGGCGGGCGGTCTTCAAAGGCGCGCTCGATGTAGCGCTGCTCTGGGATCTGCGCCAGCGAGCCGGCCAGCCCCAACCAGGGGGTCTGGTGCGTGGGCGCCTGGTCCTTGGACATAAAGAAGCCATAAACCTCGGTGTGGACCTTTCTGGCCACCAGTTCACCGCGCGTTGGTCGCACCATCCGCAGCGCGATGTCGGCCTCTCCGCTGGCCAGGCTGCTGATGTGGTTGCCGACCAGAATCCTCAGCCTCAGGTGTGGGTGCAGGCGGTAAAACCCAGACAAGCGCCTTGCCAACATCCACCGGGCGATTTCGCCCACCGTCGCCACCACCACCTCGCCGTGCAGCTCCTGGGTCTCTTCCAGGGTCGCCTGGGCGTTGAGCGCGGCGTCGACCATGGGCTTGATGGCGTCTGCCAGCGCCGCGCCGCGCTGGGTCAACTGGATCGGCGATTGGCGCAGGAGCAACGGCGAGCCGGCGTGCTCTTCGAGGTGGCTGACGTGGCGGCTGACGGTGGATTGGCTGACCTTGAGCGCCTTGGCGGCGGCGGTCAGGCTGCCAAGGCGCGCCACGGTTTCAAAGGTTTTGAGCCAGTCCCACTGCATGATGAACTCCATCTTCCGTATATGGATGGTAGGCATGCAAAAGTGTCTGTTGTCATCCTTTTTTGCAAGGTTTACTTCCAGAGCGTCTGACAACCAACGAGGAAGAGACGCATGAAGATCCATCACATCCGCAACGCCACCGCCCTGTTGACGCTGGGTCAGCACCGTTTGTTGATCGACCCCATGTTTGCCAAGGTCGGCTCGATGCCCGGATTTAAAATGTTTGGCGGTGGGCGCCGCCGCAACCCGCTGGTGCCGCTGCCCGAAGGGGCTATGGAGATCATGTCCCAGGCCACAGGGATCCTGGTCACCCACGAGCACCCCGATCACTTTGATCCCAGGGCGTTGGCCTGGGCCAAGCGTCAGGGTTTGCCGGTGTGGGCCGGTGCCGTAGACGCGCCCAATCTGAAGCGCAAAGGGCTGGACGCGCGGGAGTTGACCAACGGGGCTCTTGAAGGGGTGGCGTCCGAGGTGCTGCTGGCCAGCCACGGTCGCGGTTTGGTGGGGTGGTTGATGGGGCCTGTGTCGGGGTTTTATCTGGCCATGGACGGTGAGCCCAGCCTCTACATCACTGGGGACACCGTCTTGACCAAGAGCGTGCTGGACGACATTGAGCGCCTGAAGCCCGACGTGATCCTGGCCCCGGCAGGATCGGCCAACTTTGGCCTGGGGCGCTCGATCATCTTTGACCTGGATGAGCTTATGGCGCTGACGCGCTTGGCGCCCGGTCAGGTGGTCTTCAACCACATGGAGGCGCTGGACCACTGCGGGACCACGCGCAACATCCTCTCAGAGCGCATGGAGAAAGAAGGGCTCTTGGAAAAGGTCCACATTCCCGCTGATGGACAGGCCGTCACCTTGCCAGGGGCGAGGCAGCGAGGTCATGTGGCGCCGGGCCGTGGGGTGCCCAACAAGCCGGGACTGCAGAAGTGGGTGACGGCTCGGTTTGCGGGGACATGAGGGGGCGTCTGAGAGGGGGATTGTTCTGTTTAGACGTTTGTTGTGTTGGATGGTTTGGTTTTATGTTGGTTTTGTATAGGTTTTGAGTAGGAATTGTGTTTTAAGTGTGAAAATGTCAGCCAAATTGTAAGGGCGCACCAAAAATGCAACGCAGACCAGTCGGTCGATTTAGAGGTCGATCGGAAGGGACTCGTTGGGGGTGGCGCGTTTTGGGTGAAGGGCGTATTTGGGGATGATGGTAAAAGTGGAAGAGGTGTGTCAAAATCTGTTCACAACATGTTCGGTTTGAAGTCTGAACATCAGCCAACAAGCCCCGGCAAGGGTCCGGTGGGCAGCGCGTCGTCCTGGAGTCCAAAGGTCTCGTCGTTGTGCCCAAAAGCGTGCAGGATCGACGTCCACAATTGGTTGGTGGTCACGCCAGATTGGACGTAGCCATTGCGGGCCTCAAGGTTGTCGATGCCGCCGTCCATGTAGTCGACCCAGCGGTTCATCTGTGCGCCTGGGACGTTGCCCGCCAGGATGATGGGCAGGGAGTTGTTCCAGTGGCGGCCGCTGCTGTACTCGCTCATAAAGACCACCAGCGAGGTGTCGAGCAGGTTGTCGCCGTCGGCGTCCTCGGTGGCGCTCATCCGGGCCAGCAGATCGGCGAAGATCTCATGGTACCAGCGGTAGGGGTGCTCCATGCCGGGCTGGTAGTCGGCGTGCACCACTGCGTGCCAGTTCTCCCAGAGGTTGAGGTCGACGATGGGGCCGCCGTTGCGCGCCCAGAGCCAGGGAAACTCGGGGGCGTGGCCGTTGGCAAAGGTCAGCGTGGCCACGCGGGTCAGATCGCAGGCCAACGCCGTGGTCAGAATGTCGTTGAACATCGGGGCGCTGATGTGATCGTCGATGCCGGGACGGAACCCCTGGGGCGCCACCAGCGACGGCGCCGTGCATTGACCCACCCCGTTGGAGATCCGCGCTTCGAGCTGCTGGAGTTTGGCCTCGTGGGCCTCCAGGCGCTCGCGGTCTTCGGCCGGCAAACGTCGCCGCAAAAGCCGAAAGTTGTCCAACACCCCGTCGAGCACCACCGAGCGGCGCGCTTGGAGCGCCCAGGCGTCGTTGGGATCCACAGTGTTGTCCCCAAAGACCCGCAAGAGCGTGCGCAGCGGGTCGTTGAAGTAGGCCATGGGGTCGTGTGGCCCGGTCCAGAAGAAGGAGCCCTCGTTGGGCGTCACCAAACCGCTGCCGGTCTGTTGCCCGCCGATCGCAAAGTCCAGCCTGGGAAAGGGGCTCTGGGACACCATCCGCTCGCCGATGACCTGCTCGATGCTGGGCCCAGCGGCGCTGAGCCGGGTGGGGGTCTGCTCGTGGAAGGGCTGGCCGGTGAAGACGGTGTAGTTGGCGTTGATGTGGGCGTTGCCCACCTCGTTGTATCTGGGCATGACGTTGTCGATGCCCGACAAGAAGATCAGCCGATCCCGGTAGTCCTCCAGCGGCGCCGTAATGTAGGGCAGCACAAAGTTGTGCTCGTCGCCGGTGGGCAACCACTGGCGCATGACGGTCCCCTGGGGCCAGTGCACGATCACCAGCCGCTTTGGACACCCATCATCGCCGTTGGCCATGGCCTGCTGGCCTCTAAAGAGCGGCAAAAAGGGCAGGGCCGCCGCAGCCGCGCCGCCCAGACGCAGAAATTGTCGTCGCGTCCACATCAGGGCACCTCCGTCGGGTTGTGTCGGTACAAAAAGGCGTCGGTCAACACCACATCGACCATCAGGTTGCGGATGTCTCCGTCGGTCTGCTCAAAGCGCTCGGCCAACTGATCCACCGCGCAGCGGTCGATCAACTCCTCGCTGGGTCGCCCGATGGCATACTCGTACCACCGCCTTGCATAACAGCGGCCAATCCTGGGGCTCGTGTCGAGCAACTCCAACATCTGAGCCGCGCCATCAAACGAGCCCGCCGGATCCTCCAAGCTCCCCACCGCATCAACCTCCAGGCCGTTCTCCCACTGCGTCCGCCACTCGCCCACGGCCCCAAAGTGCTCAAAGGCAAAGCCCAGCGGGTCGATCCGCGTGTGGCAAGAGCGGCAAGCGCCCGAGGTCCAGTGCTGCTCCAGGCGCTCGCGCACCGTGCGGGCCTCTTCGGAGGGCTCGGGCAGGTCCATGTTGACGTCCGCCGGCGGGGAGAGGTCCTCGCAGAACATGTCGTGGAGGACAAAGGCGCCGCGCTGCACCGGCGAGGAGCTTGCGGCGTAGGAGTGGGCGGCCAGAAAGGCGCTGCGGGTCAGGATGCCGGGGCGGCGCTCGTCGAGTTGGACCCGGTGCCAGCCTTCCCCGGGGTCGGGCAGGTCGTAGATGGCCGCCAGGCGGCTGTCGATCCAGGTGCTGTCCGAGAAGAGCAGCGTCTCGAACCGGGCGTCGCCGTCCCAAACCACCTCAGAGACATAGAGGTCCAACTCGGTGAGCATGGAGGCGACGGTGCGCTCATCAAAATCGGGGTAGCGCGACGGATCGCGCACGGTGTTGTTCAGTCGCCAGACGTTGATCCAGTCGCGGTGGAAGTTGATGACCGCGCGTCTGGCCCTGGGATCCTGGATCAGGCGCTGGGCCTGCCGGGCGACCTGCTGGCGAGTGTGAAGCTCGCCGGCGGCGGCCAACTGGAGCAGCTCGGTGTCGGGCGTGGAGTCGATCAGGAAGAAGGAGAGCCGGGAGGCAATGGCGAAGTCGTCCATGCGGGCGATCTCGGCCATGGGGATGTCGCTGATGGAGGCCGTGTCCATGTAGAGGAATTGTGGGGACTGAAGCATCAACTCGATGCTCATCCTCAAGGCGTCGTCCAGCGGCAATCCGGCGTCCAATGGGCGCAGGAGGATGGTGGCTTCGGGCTCTGAGAGCGGGCGCCGGTAGGCGCGGTAGCCCAACGTCAGCACGGTGCGCTCGGTGCACTGCCGCGCGGTCTCTTCCTGGTCACATTGGCGGACGGCGTCGATGTCGATCAAGGACGCAGCGGCTTCAGCGGCCAGCATGATCGACTCCACGCCCGAGCCCGACACGGGGTTGTTGCGCGTGTAGGTGCGGAAGTGTTCGTTGATGCTGGTCTCGGGCAAGAGCGCGTCGGGCATCTGGATGCCAAAGAGGTCGGCCAGCGCGTTGCGGTACTGGCTGTCCGTCAGGCGGCGCAGGGGCGTCGGCCCCGGCTCGATGGTTTCGCCGCACTCGGGCTGGGGCGGGCTGGGGTCCTGGCAGCCGCCGGGGGCCTGCGTGCGGGCCACAAACTGGCGCAGGGTGTTGTATTGCTCGCTGTCGATGCCAAAGAGTTGGCCGCCGCCATGGGAGACCTGGTTGGTGGGCTTTTGCAGGTAGAGGTCGGCCATGTCCGGGTGATCGTTGATGAGGTCGATCACGCGCTGGTGGTTTTGAGCGGTGGCCTCGGGGCCATCAAAGGGGACCAGGACATGCCGGGTCTCTCCGGCGGGGCCTTGCGCCACGTGGCAGCCCACACAGGTGGTGTCCAGCACCGGTGCGACCTGGCTGGCAAAGAACGCTTCGTCGGTCACGCAGTCATCGTCGCCCGCGTCGTCATCCGCGTCATCACCCGCGTCCAATGGTGAGTCTTCGCCGGTGTCTTCTTCGGCGTCGGGCGGTGGGTCGGCGTCGGGTGAGTCTTCTTCAACGTCCTGGGGTGGGTCGGTGGTGTCGGGTGGATCGGCGTCGGGCGGTGTGTTGGTGTCCGGCGCGTCCATGGTCTGGGCGTCGGGGGTGTCGTTGTTGCTCGCCGTGGGATTGTTGGCGTTGTCGCTTTGCCCGCAGGCGACCAGCATGGCGCAGGCCAGCGTGACGGCGAGCGCCAACGTTGTGGTGCGGTCGCTCATTGCATGTCCTCCATGCCGGCGAAGGCGGCGTTGCCGACGTTGAGGCCAGCGGGGCTTTGGTAGAGTTCGGTCCAGGAGAAGCCCCCGTCGGTGGAGCGGTAGAGGGTGTTGGCGTTGGTGCCAAAGAACTGCCTGCCGAGGCCCGCTCTGGGGACCGCCGGGGTGGCATTGACGATGTTCCAGACCTCGCCGTCGGTCGAGGAAGCCACGCGGGCGCCGTCCCCGATGAGGAAGCGACCGTCGGCGTAGGCGACGCCGCCCCAGTCCCCTGTGCCCAGTTGTTGGGTGACCCAGGTCTGTGCGCCGTCGCTGCTGCTGGCGATCCAGCCTTCGGCGCCGACGGCGACAAAGACGCCGCCGCCCCAGGCGATGTTGCGCAGGCCGCCGATGGACAGGACCGTGTCTCGAAGCCAGCTCTCTCCGTCTTCGGTGACGGCCACGCGGCCGTTGTCGCCGACAAAGACAAAGAGGCCGCCGCCGTAGGTCGAGCCGCGCAGGTGGTTGGGGTTGAAGTTGTAGCGCTGGCCGCTGTTCCAGGTGATGCCGTCGGCGGACCAGACCGGGGAGCCGTCAGAGCTGACAAAGCGGCCGTTGCCCCAGGCGCAGTCGGCCATGGGGCCGCCTTCCTGGCTGTCGTGGGCCTGCCACTGCACGCCGTCAGGGCTGGTCCACCAGCGGCGGTCCACGTTGCCGCCCACGGCCACAAAGCGGCCGGCGCCCCAGCAGACTCCGCGCTGAAGCTCGTCGCCGTGGGCTTCGAGGGTTTCATAGCTGTCATGGGCGATGGTGGCGCCGTAGTCGTGGGTGGTGATGACGTGGCGGCCGTCTCCGACCAGGACCAGCGCCAGCGGCTCGCCCACTTCGGCGCTCAACTCCACCGTCAGCGGGGAACCCGGCAGGTTGTACGGCAGGATGAACTCTCCTTGCGTCAGGCCAGGGGCGGTGGGGTCAAAGCGCAGCGTGATGGTGGTGGATTGTCCCGGCTCAAGGACGACCGGCGGCAGGGTCTGGACCCCAAAGCGGGGGTCTGTGGACCATGTGGTGGGGTGTCCCAGAAAGCGCAGGGCGACGTCGCAGGTGTTTTCAAGCTCCAGGCGCAGCTCGACCGGGTCTCCCTGGGCGGGAGCGGCGGGGAAGCGCACCGGGGCGTCGACGGGCGCTCCATTGATGCTGGCCCGAAGCCCGATGTCGCAGCCCGGGGCGATGTCGTCGTCGGGGTCGCCGGGGACGGGGTCGGGGGCTGGGGCGTCAACCGGGGTGTCGGAGAGGCGAAAGCTTGTGTCCGGGGTCCACTGGGCGATGGCCATCGCGCGGATGTGGGTCGTGCCGGGGAGTTGATGGACCTGCTCCCATTGAACGCCGTCACGCGAGCGGACCAGTTGCGCGCCTTGTTGGTATGGGTTGATGGCGGCAATGAACCAGCCGTTGGCAACCCCCAGAATGTTGTAGGTGACCCAGTTGGGTTGGGTGTGGCTCTGCCAGGTCTGTCCCCGGTCGTCGCTGGTCCAGGTGTAGGCCGGGGAGCCGCCGGTGGAGAAGACGCAGCGCGTAGGACTGCACGCCACCGAGTTTGACTCGCTGCCGTCGGCGTCAAACCAGCTCTCCCAGGTCTCGCCGTGATCCTGGCTGTGCATGACAAAGAGGTTGCCGCGCCCACCGGTGGCGACCCAGGAGCCTTCGCCGGCATAGGCGACGGCGTTGAGCCAGTGTCCGTCTTGTTCGCGGTGCTCGGTGTCCCAGGTCTGTCCATCAAAACTGATCGAGCGGCGGCTGTCGCGCCCCACCGCGATGAACCGGTCGTCGCCAAAGGCCATGGCGTGCGACATGGGGCAGCAGCCCCCGGCTTCGTGGATGACGGTGGCGCCGTTGTCGGACCATGAGAGGCTGGCGGCCACGGCGCAGGCAAAGCGCCCGGCGCCATAAGCGCACTGCGAGGCCCAGAACGCGTCGCTGGTGTTGGCCGAGGTCCAGGTGACGCCATCGGGGCTGGTGGCATAGCGCCCAGGGTCGCCCCAATCGCGGCCATCTGCCCAACTGCGCAAGAAGAGGCCGTTGCCCCAGGTGACTCGCTCTCGCGCAGTCTCGGAGCCCTGGGGGAACTGGGCGTCGATGAAGTCGGCCCCGTAGGTGTCGCTGATGAGCGTGGTGTTGTCGACACCCACGACCACCATCCGCAGCGGTGCGGGGACTTCAAGGGCAAAGTCCAGGTGTGCGTCCTGTCCCGGCAGGCTCAGGCGCGTGGTCAGGGTGGTGGCCTGGGTCACGGTCGCGGCGTTGAACGACAGGCGCAGGTTGGTGCTCTCTTGTGGGGCCAGCGCGGTTGGCGGCGGCGTGCCCCACTGGAGCGTGTCGTCCTGAAGCCAGGCGGCTGGATCGGCGCCAAAGTCCAGGGTTTGGTCGGAGCGGTTGGTGAGCGTGATGTCGTACGTGGTCGCTTGTTCCAGCCCGGCAGGTGCCGTGTTGACGATCAAGGTCTGACCGGGCGCCACGGTCTGTCCCTGGATCACCATGCTGACCAGCGCCTGCTGCGGGGGCAGGGTGTCGGGCCAGGGTTCGGCGTCGGGCTGTGGGGGCGGCTCCTGGGTGTCTTCGGCGACGTCTTCTTCATCTGGCGGCTCGGAGGTGTCCTCCGTCTGCGCCGCGTCGTCTTCTTCGTCCGTGTCTTGGGGCGTTTGGACGTCAGGGGGCGGCTCGGGAGTGTCTTCGGGGGGAAGATCGGGTTCGGTGGACGTGTCCGGTGTGCCGTCGTCGGTGTCTTCGGGATCTGAAGAGGTGTCTTCTTCATCCACTGGGGGTGGGTCCTGCTGCGGCGTTGTTTCGCCTCCGCAGGCCCCCAAAGTCATCGCCACGACGAGCAGGGCGGCTCGCCATACAAGGCGGCGGTGTGTGGGCCAGATGTCGTTCACGGTTCGCCTTCCTGGCTTGTGGCCAAAGGTCGATGGTTGTGTGGTGCGCTGGGGTCGCGCGTGGCATCGCTGCTGCCTTGCAGAGCGACGGCGCGGATTGAGCGGGCGCCTGCGAGGGGTTGGAGCCGCATGTCATGAGGGCGCCAAAGGGTGCGCTCAACGCCATGGGGGTCTGTCGTACGGTTTGCCACTGGAAAAAGTCCCATTTTAAGAGCGTGCGATCAAGCGCTCTGTGACAAAAGACAGGGACTTGATGGGGGTGAAGTCATGGATCCGTTGACGTGATGGTGGTCGATGTGTCGGAGATTGGAGCCCTTGCGTGTGGGGGGAGTGGGGGGGGCGAAAAAACTTTGTGTGGTTGAGGGGCAAGCGCGTTTGGTTTGGACTTCGGTGGTGGGTTCTGTCACCCTCAATGGAGGGACCGTCGAGGGTTGGGCATGTGAGATGTCCGGGGCTGTGATGAGCCGGGGCGCAGGGGCCTGGATGCGGTCTTAGAGCAAGGATTCGTTGTAACATTCGCAAGTCAGTGTGGCAGTGTTGTCCGGCATCGACGCCGTTTTGGATGCGGTTTGGGTGAAGGGCCGCGTTGTGTCTGGCGATCCACCTTGTTTGGGTGGGCTTTTGGGTGGGTGTGGGCGAATCTTGGGAGCGATGCATGTCACCGATGTCTGCTTGGGAAGTGGAGAAGCTGTCGCAGCCGCTGGTTTTTGAGTTGTGGGCGTCCTGGGGGCAAGCCAGCGCGTCGTGGTGGCAGCGTTTGTCGGGCGGGGGTGGGCAGGCTCCGGTGGAGATTGGCCAGCTTTGTGTCGATGGGCAGGGGATGACGTTGATGCGGGGGCCTTACGAGGCCGCTGCGGTGCGTTGGGATGTGCCTTTTTCGTTGCAGTTGTCCTGGGAGCCCTACGAAGGCCAGAGTTGCGGCGAGTTGGGGCTCAGTGTGGTCAGCGCGGGCGATGCGCGCCGTTTGCAGGTGCGCGTGCTGTGGCCGGGGGACTGTGTGGATGCGGCGGTGCCGCGTCAGAGAAGTTCGGCGCCCTTCATCAATCCGGAGGTCTTGGGGCCGCTGTGGGCGACTTTGGCGCGGTTGGCCGGCATCCATGGTCGGTCTGTGCCTGTGGGTTTGAACGTCGCTGTGGATGCGCGGCGTTTGGAGGGGTTGGTGTCGCGGGGGGAGCCTGCGGTGTGTGCCAACTGTGAGGGTTTCAATGTGATTTGGTTGGCGCCAGCGGCCTACCGCTGTGTGTCGTGCGGCTATGAGGGCGGCGAGGGGCTGGGGCAGCATCTGGAGGCCCGGCGCAAGGCGATGTTGCTGGCCGAGACGCCCGAGGAGCGGGCTCAGAAGGTGCGTGAGCACTTGAGTGAGGCGCATGGGCTCTTGCACAACGCGGCGCGGCGTCGGGACGAGCCGTCTCGGCGTCGGCGCAATTTGCTGCGCGTGGTGGCCAATATTGAAGAGGCCTGGGCGCGGTTGCCGTCACTGCGCGATGTGTTGGAGTCGCATGTGGCGCTCTTGATGCACAAGGGGCCGCCCAAGGAGTCGGTGGCGCAGCTGCGCAGCTTGCGCGGTCTGTTGGCCGAGTTGATTGACGGTGTGCCTGAGACGCTGCCCGCGCCAAACACCGTGCGTTGAGCGGCGTGTTCTGATTGGCTCCTGTCTGTGAATCCAATCTGGTGGTTCAGTCTGAGGTGGTCTGTGTTGGGGTCTTGTCCTGCTTTTGGCGTGTGGGTCGTGTGAGGACGATGGCCAGCGCGAGGGCAACGAGGTCGACGAGCGCGGCGACGGCGAAGGTGGTTTGTGTGCTGGTGGCCTCGATGAGGGCGCCGCCGGCCCAACTTCCAAAGGTGCCGCCGACGCCAAAGACGGCGGCGGCCATGATGCCCTGTAGGGCGGCGCGCTGGCTGGGCGGGGCGAAGCGGCCCAGGGTGGCCATCATGGACATGATCCAGGTGCCAAAAGAGAAGAAGTGGGCCAGTCCGGTGGCGATGAGGACCAGCGGGTGGTCGGTCAGGGCCATGGTGAGCCATCGGGCGGCGCTGATGGGCATGGGGATCAGAGACCAGAGGCGACTGTGGGGGCCGGTGATGGCTTTGCCGATGGTGTAGAGGGCGGCGATCTCTGCAGCGATGGAGGTGGCCACGACCCACCCGGCGATGGAGGGGTCGAGGCCGATTTTTTGGGTGTGGATGGACAGGAAGATGTTGAAGACGATGACCGTGGACCAGTGCAGTGCGCCGACGAGGAGGAAACCGATGAGGGCCGGGTTGCGCAGGACCGAGGCCATTTGGGAGAGGGAGGGCGGCGCGGTGTTGGCGCCGTTTGAGGTGTCTCTGGGCAGCGAGAGGGCAGCGATGGCGGCCAGTCCGAGCATGAACGTGGCGGCGGGGATGGCCAGGGCGCCGGTGGCGCGGTAGGTCAGAGATTGTGACAGGAGCCCAAAGGCGGCCACGGCGACGCCGTAGCCGATGCTGCCCCAGAGGCGGACGCGGCCGTAGTTCTGGGGGCCGACTTCGCGGATGGTGGTGGCGTCCATGAGGGGGACGATGACGCTGCGCGGGGGGGCCTGGAGCCAAAGGAGCAGCGCCATGCCCGCGAAGCCCGACACCCAGGGGGCCCAGAGCAGCGCAGCGAAGGCGGCGACGATGGCGACCTTGAGGAAGAGCCTGGGGGAGCCGGTGCGGTCTGCCAGGGCGCTGAGCAGGGGTTGGGCGATGATGGACAGGGCGATGCGGACGCTGAAGATCTGGCCGATCTGGGCGGCGTCCATGCCCAGCGCCTCCATGTGGTGGGGCCACCAGGTGGCCATGAGGCCTTCGGTGGCCAGGTAGCCGAAGTAGGTGGCTTTGGCGCTTGTGGCGACGGTGCCGGGCGGCGGTGTTTTGGGTGTGGCTGGGGTCACGCCGTGGTCCTCCACGCGGGGCGAGGTTGGGGGAGGCAACATGATTGTGATGGTGTTGTCAAAGCGGCGGTGTGAAAAAAATAGGTTGACAGGGGTGTGAACCCATGTTTAGTGTATTTCTCGCTCGATGGTAAGTTTGTAAGTTTCAGGTGGGGAGCCTGTATCGTGAAGTTGATCAAACAGACTGCTTTGGTTTTTCGCGCTGGTCGCACAGAGAAGATCTACGAGATCGATCTGTGCGAGGTGGGCGACGGGCAGTTCGTGGTCAACTTCCGTTATGGCCGTCGTGGCAAGCCGCTCAAGGACGGCTCCAAGACGGTGTTGCCGGTCGATCGTGCCGAGGCGGAGCGCGTCTACGAGAAGCTGCGCACGGGCAAGATCAACGCGGGCTACACTGAGGGCGGCGTCAGCGCCGAGGCGGCCGCACCCGCCCCGGCCCAGTCCCCTTCAGCGTCCGCCCCGGCGCGCCCCCCTGCGGCTGCCCCATCGGGTCCGCCGCCCAGGACGGTGGCTCAGGCGGCTTCGACCAGCGATGATCCCAGGGTTCAGGCCGTCTTGGCGCGTCTTGCCCGGGGGGAAGTGGCCAACACGGGCCGCGTGCGCAACACCGGCGTGGGTCGTCGGGTGCGTCAGGCCATGGGTCGGGTGCTGCGCAATGTGACGGGTTCACAGCGCGTGTGGAGCCTGGAGCGGGCGATCTGGCGCGCGGGTGAGTTGAAGATCAAAGAGGCGGAGCCGTATTTGCTTCAGCTTCTGGACAGCAAGAGCGGCCGCAAGGGTTACAGCACCATCTGGGCGCTGGGTTTTTGTGGCAGTTCGGCGTCGATCTCCAAGCTCAACAGCATCTACACATCTTCATCGCGCACGGTGCACGAGCGCCGCATTGCGGCTGAAGCGCTCTTGAAGCTCTATGACGCCAACGGGCGGCGCGCGTTCAGGGAGGCGCTGATCGATCAGCTGCCCCATGCGCTGCGGGGGCCTGCGCGTCAGGGACCGGCGTCGGCGTTTTCGGCGGCGTTGGGCTCGCACCTGAGCACGCGGGATCCGAAGGGGCTGATGGAGTTGCTTGAGACGGTCTATCTGATCGACAACAAGCACGTGCGGCCGGGGTTGTTGGAGACGCTGCGCACGGCGCCGCTGAGGCCGCCGTGGTTTCGGCCGCTGCGGCACATCTTCAAGGCGGCCGAGTACCGCCGTGATCCGGAAGTTTTTGGGCTCATGGCCCACCGCTTTGAGCGCACGCGGGCGATGTTCCGTCAGTCTTCGTGGGGCGGTGCGTCGGTGCGCGACGAGAACGGGATCAGCCGTTGGTACAACCGCAATCAGATCAAGCAAGAGCTGCAGAGCGGCCGCGCCAAGGTGGCGTACAGCGACAAGACGCGTTGGTATTTGCGCCGGCGCGTGTGGTGGACGCTGCGCCGTCTGGGTGAGCGTGGCGATCCGGACTACGTGAAGATGGCGGTGGGTGTGTTGTTGGCCTTTACGGACAGCGACGCTCGCTCGACGCGCTCTTCTTATACCTATTCGTGGCGTTCGGGTGGGGGCCGCACGACGTACTGGGACCGGTACGCAGGTTATCTGGCCTTCAACCACATTCTTTACGGCAAGAGTCCGCGTTATTTCCTGCCCAGGGGTTCGAAGGCCTTCCGTTGTAAGGGGGGTTATAAGCCCGGTCAGGCGGCGCCGCGTGCCCGTGAGGAGTCTTTCCCCGAGTTGTGGAACAGCGTGCCGCAGGGGCTGATGCACCTGCTTGATGAGAGCCGCTGTGAGGAAGTCCACAAGTTTGCGGTCAAGGCGCTGCGGGCCAACGGTCCGTTGTTGTCCCGGTTGCCGGTGGAGGCGGTGGCGGTCTTGCTGCGTGCGCCCTACGAGGTGACCTCGACGCTGGGGTTGGAGTTGGCCGAGCGGCTCTTCAACCCGGTGGCGCCGCAGGCCGCGCTGGTTCTGGCGGCGGCGCAGTCGCCGGTGGCGGCGATTCGGTCGCGCGCCTGCGAGTGGTTTGACGCCGGGCGCGAGGCGTTGGTCCGCGATGGGAGTTTGTTGGGGGCGCTGCTGATCAGCCCGCATGAGGATGTGCGTTGGTACATCCGGGAAGTCCTGGAGGTCGTGCAGATCTCTGAAGAGGCGGCGCGGGGCCTGATTGGTCGTCTGGTGGCGCACTTGATGGGTCTTGAGGTGGGGCAGGAGGCGGTGGCGCGGGATGTTGCCGACTTGTTGGTCCGCCGCTTTGGGGCGTTGCTCTCGGGGTTGGGCCTTCAGGTGGTTGGCGATTTGTGTCACCACAGCCTGGGTGAAGTGCAGGCCTTTGCGGGCGACGTCTTGTTGGTGCGTCAGCAGGCGGGTTTGAGCGTGGCGCTGGAGCACGTGTTGGGGTTGATGGAGTCGCCCCACGCGGTGGCGCGCTCGCGCGGCCTTCGTCTGGTGGAGGGTTGGCCGGACGCGGTCTTGCTGACTCAGCGCGCGTTGTTGATGCGGATGCTCTTCCAGGCCCAGGCCGATGTCAGGGCAGCGGCGGCCGGTCCGGTGGGACGTCTGGCGGCGCTGGACGCGGGTTTTGCCCAGGAAGCGGTCGATACGCTCGTGGATGTGCTGCTGGCCAACAAGATCGACGACGAGGTGTCGGTGTCGGTGGCCGAGGTGCTCAAGGGGCCGCTGGGGCCGTACCTGGTGGGCGTGGAGCGCCAGAAGCTCTGGCGCCTGATTCGGGGCCGCAACAAGCCCGGGCAGGATGTCGGCGGCGTGATGCTGGCGCAGCACGTGGAGCCGGATGAGATGGAGGTCGATGACCTGGTCTCGCTGGCCGACCATGAGGTCTTTTCGGTGCGACACAGCGCGCGTCAGTTGCTGGAGCGCAGCAAAGACCGCGTGGCCGATGAGATGGATGAGTTTGTGCGCGTCTTCAACTCCAATTGGGACGACACCCGTCAGTGGGCGTGCGCCTGGTTGGGCGGGAACTTTGATGAGGAAGAGATCGCCCCCGAGATTTTGGTGGCCATCTGCGACAACATTAAAGAAGACGTGCAGCGCTTTGGTCGCCAGATGATCACGCGCCGTTTCCGCGACGAGGACGGCCCGCTCTACATGTTGCGCTTGAGCGAGCATCCCTCGACCGATTTGCAGCTCTTTGTGACCAACTATCTGGATCGCTACGCCTCGGGCAACCCGCAGCGGGTGGAGGCGCTGGTGCCGTACTTCCGGCGCGTGCTGTGCGGGATTCAAAAGGGTCGCACCAGCAAGCAGCGCATCTTTGCCTTTCTGGAGCGCGAGGCGCTGGCCAGTCAGGACAGCGCGGAGGCCATCGCCGAGATGTTGCTCGACGTGTCGGCCACCATCTCGATTGAGTCCCGCGCCCAGTCGGTTTCGGTCCTGGCCCGGATTGGGCGCCGTTGGCCGCAGGTTCAGGTGGGTCTGAGGGCCGTGTCGGCGCCCGTGCGTCAGCGCACCACTGGCACAAGGAGGGCGTGATGGAGTTCAACTACTCCTACAACGGCAGCAGCGCCGTCAGCAGCTCCAGCGGGCGCACCCAGATGTCCTTCTCGCCCGACACCACCCGCGAGCCGACCTTCTTTGATGGTCAACTGCGCAAGCGGATCAATTTCCGCGAGGCGATGAGTGCGCTGCACGATGTGGTCATCTCTGACCTGCGTTACCAGCCCAAGGATCGCACGGCTTACAAAGAGTGGTTGGCCCAGCAGGAGTTGCTCGACTGGAGCGCCATCAATCAGCAGCGCGCCGGCGTGGCGAGCAGGCTGGAGACGCTCATGACCGAGTACCGGGATGTGAATTACCGGGTCAACGGTCGGATGTCGGACTTCTACAAGGCCCAGAACCGGTATTTCAACTATCTCTACCGGCGCGACTACAACGCCTGGTACGTGTTGGACCCCGTGATCACGGTCCACCCCGATGAGATCTTCTTTGAGTGCTTCAGCCAGGACGAGTCCAGCTATGGGCGCCTGGGGGTGAGCTACGAGGTCTTTAAGAACATCGGGGAGTTTGCCTGCGGCACGACCAACATCGACTATTCGGCCGAGCTCTACGACGAGTTCCAGAAGATCCGCTCTTACAAAGAGACGCGCTTCCAGGTCGATCCGTCGGGCTTTGAGGTCACCACCGGCAACGACGACGGTTATAAAGAGGTCAAGATCGACCTGCCCGACTCCTGGGTGAGGGGATTCTTGCAGGTCAGCTCGGCCATGTCGTTGCCGATGACGACCTTTGATCTCAGCCCCATGGACGTGCACAACCTGTGCTTTGTGCTGCGGCGCCAACGTGAGAAGCGCGGCCCGCGCGCCATGCGCTATTGTTTGAAGCCCGGCGAGCCGATCAGGGTGGTCTTTGAGCCCTGGGAGCACGAGGTGGTCTGCCACCGGTCGATCTACCACGGGCCCGAGCCCAAGGAGTTGCGGATCTGGGGTCGGCGCCGGATCAACATCCTGGAGCGTCTCATCCCGGTCACGCGCCGCTTTACGGTGCACTTGCTCGGCCAGGGTTTGCCCTCGTTCTATGTGGCGGATTTGGGCGACATGTCCTTTACGCTTGGTTTGTCCGGTTGGACGGCCAACGATTGGTCCAAGGCGGGCAACTTTGACTTGATGGCGCCGCGCGCTGAGGTCGATAACCTGACCAAGCGCAGGGTCTTCCAGGCGCTCAAAGAGAACTGGTACGAGGACGTGGACGGTCTGGCCGGGAGGCTGGGTCTGGAGCGTTCGGTGGTGCTCGGTGCGTTGGGGGCTTATACCCAGGCGGGCCGCGCCATTTATGACCTCAACAAAGGGGTTTATCGGGCCAGGGAGCTCAGCCGCGAGCCGCTGCCGATGGACAAGCTGCGTTTTGCCAACGACCGCGAGCGCAAGGCCAACAGCTTTGTCACCAGCGGTCGGGTCAACAACGTCCAGGCCCGACGCACTCCTGAAGGCGCGCTGGCGCTCTCGGGGCAGGTGCGCGACGGCAGCCGAACGCACCGGCCCAGCTTGCTCATTGACCGCGATGAGCGTATGGTGGAAGCCGAGTGTGATTGCTACTTCTACCGCACCAACAAGCTCTACAAAGGGCCTTGTGAACACATGCTGGCGCTGCGCCTGTCCCATGGGCAGCGCCACGGGGCACGGTCAAACCGAAGGAGGCGTCGATGAACGCCTGCTTGGCCATGACCACAGTTGATTTCCTTGCCGCGCCTCGGGCAAGGGCGACGCAGCGCCGGCCAGCGCTGCGCCGTGGGGGCGGCCTGATTTCAGGTCGCAACCGGCAGACGCAACGGTCAGAAGCACCGGGACCTTGCAACCCGGGCGGCGGATCGCCGTCCATGTCTCGTGCCCTGCCATGCGTCACTGGCCCGCTCTTTACTGGTGTCCGGTGGACCCACCGTGCGCCATTTCGGTGTCGTAGCTGTGCAAGCCAATGGGCGCACGGTGGGTCCACCGGACTTGAGTTGAGCGGTCCAGTCTTTAGACCTTTCGAAGGTGTCGCTTCTGACCGTTGCGTCTGCCGGTTGCGAGGGCCAAAATCATGAGCAATCAACCCCGATCCCGACAAGAACTCTACGAGCGCATTCGCCAGACCTCCAAAGAGCAGTTCATCTTTGAGGAGATGGTCCGCCTTGGCTTCTGGACCGGCGGCCACCCCCACAACAACACGGTCACCAAAGCCGACCGTGAGCGTCTGGCTGAGCTCAACAAAGAGATTCAGGCGCTGCGCACCGAGCAGTCCCGGCTGCACAACAACGCCGCCCTGCTCAAGGCCGCCAGGCTCCAGCGCATGGCCGAGAGCCGCAAGCGCCAGCAGGAGACCAAAGAGCGCCGAGAGCGCGAGCGCGTCGAGCGCGCCGCCGCCTGGCGCCAGCGTCAAGCACGCCAGATCACCTACCTGGGCCAGGGCGTCTCTGGAGGGCTCGGCGGCCACGACATTGAGCGCGACCGCCTGGAGGTCCTGGGCTTGCCTGTGTTGGCCACCGCCGAGGAGATCGCCGGCGCCATGGGGATCACCATCTCGGCACTGCGCTTTCTGACCTTCAACCGGCCCGTCTCCACCGTCAACCACTACGCCCGCTTCCAGGTCCCCAAGAAGACCGGCGGCGTGCGGCTCATTTCGGCGCCCATGCCGCGGCTCAAGACCGCCCAGCGGTGGTTGCTCGAAAACATCCTCGACCGAGTCCCCGCGCACGACGCCGCACACGGCTTCCGCCCCGGGCGCTCCATCGTCAGCAACGCCAAGCCCCACGTGGGACGCGACGTGGTCGTCAACCTCGACCTCAAAGACTTCTTCCCCACGCTGACATTCTCCCGCGTGTTGGGTCTCTTCAAGGCGCTTGGCTACTCCCAGGCTGTCTCCACCGTCTTTGCGCTGCTGACCACCGAACCCGACATCGAGACCGTTGAACTCGACGGCAAGACCTGGCACGTGGCCATGGGACCGCGCCTTCTGCCGCAAGGCGCCCCCAGCAGCCCCGCCATCACCAACCTCATCTGCCGCAAGCTCGACACTCGCCTCAAAGGCCTGGCCGAATCCCTGGGCTTCACCTACACCCGCTACGCCGACGACCTGACCTTCTCGGGTTCGGGTCAAAGCACCGAGCTGGTGGGCAGGCTCCTGGGTCAGGTGCGCCGCATCATCGCGGACGAAGGCTTCCACGTGCATCCCGACAAGACCAGGGTCCTGCGCAAAGGCCGCCGCCAGGAAGTCACTGGGCTGGTCGTCAACGAACGCCCCAACGTGCCGCGCAAAACCTTGCGCCGCTTTCGGGCCACGCTCTTCCAGATCGAAAAGGACGGCCCCGAAGGCAAAACCTGGGGCGACCCGGCCACCGACGTGCTGGCCTCCATTGAAGGCTTCGCCAACTTTGTCTTCATGGTCGACCCCAACAAAGGCCGCCCGCTCAAAGAGCGCGTCCGCGCCATCCACCAGCGCTACGGGCGACCCATCCAAATCCGCCCAGCGCCCGGCACCCAGCGCCCTGCGGCCCCCGCTGCGGCGGCAAACATCCCGGTGCCGACCCCCAGCGCGCCCAGCGCCGATCCCTTGGCTGGTCCGCCGCCCATCCCGGTCACTCAGACCACCCCGGCACCAGAGCCCGCCCAGACCCCCGCTGAAATCCCCATCGACGTCCCGGGCAACCAGGACGACGGCGCAGAGGATGAAGAGGGCCAAGACAAGAAGTGGTGGAAGCTCTGGTGAGCCCGGTCACTGCGTCTGTTCCAGAATATAAATTGCACTGTGGCACAAGGGTTGCTTTGGATGTGGGGCATAAGGCGTCCAAACGGGCCCCGGTGATGTGCTCATAGTATTTGAGCCCGCAGAACCCGCCATATACCGGGGCCCGTTGGAGCGTCTCCTATCCAGGAGATGGACAAGACGGTACGCCTTTACCCCACCAAGCTCAAATCCTGGATCTGGTCACGCGGCGTGGACTTTGTCTGCTCTCTTTCGTTATGTTCGCGGTGTGTCTGGGCGACTGTGGCCCGGGTTCTCCGTGTGATATGGCGATCGTGGTTGTGGCGATGGCTGCAAGTCCGTTGCGAATGTTTGTGTTGTTCGGCTGGGAGATGAGGATGGACATGGATGATAAGCCCCGCAAAGTGGTGCGCCACATCCAACCGATGGGACCGCGTGTGCTGGTGCGTGTCTTGAAAGACGAGGAGCGCCACGAGTCGGGGCTCTTTTTGCCCCCGGGTGCCCGTGAAAAGCTGGCCGAAGCGCTCTACGGAGAGATCGTGGAGGTGGCCCGTGCCGGAGTGGGCGCCGATGAGGAGCTGGGGGTCAATGTTTCGGGGGTGCCGTGCGGGGCTCGGATCCTCTTTCCCAAAGATGAGGGCACGCGGGTGCCGTGGGACGATTCGCTGCGCTTGCTGGAAGTGGCGCGCGTCTTGGCGGTCGTCGAAGAAGTGCCGTTGGAGGAGACCCACTGAACGCCATCATCCAACCGTTGGTGCTTGCCGGTGGGCGCTCCAAGCGCTTTGGCACCAACAAGGCCATGCACCGCTGGCGAGGACGGCGCTTGATCGACCACGTCTTGAGCGTGGTGCGTTTGGTGTGTCAGGCGCCCGAGGTCTGGTTGTCGGTGGGGCACATGAGCCGCCATCCACGTCTGGTGGGTCATCTGGTGCATGACCCCGATGTGATCTTTCTTGAGGATGATCCTGGGTTGGATGGTCCTGTGGCGGCGTTGGTGATGGCGTTGGAGCATGCCGAGCGGTCGGGTGTGCCGTGGGTCCTGGCCACGGGCTGTGACATGCCGATGCTGCGGCTTCAGCTTTTGGCGGCGATGATTGAGGCGGCCCAGGAGGCCGGCCCAGAGACGAGCGTCATTGTGCCCAGGGTGCCGGGGCAGATGGGGGCGCGGTTTGAGCCGCTGCACGCCCTGTATCGTCCGTCGGCGGCGGCAGGGCCAATGGCGGCCCTTGCGCGTGGGGGGCAGGCGTCGATGCAGCGCGTGTTGGGGCAGATGGACGGTGTGGTGGCGCTGGACGTGCCTGAGCTTGTCCAGATGGACCCGCAGTGGCAGCGCTCGTTGGTGAACATCAACACGCTTGGCGAGCTTGAAGCGCTCGACGATTGATGCCCGGTTGATTTGGTTGAAGACACAATCTTGCGATGGCCTTCGGTGCCCGTTGTGGTCGAGGAACTTGACCCGGTCTGCAATGGAGCGCACGATCAATGGTGATGGGCGCTGACCACGCCCGTCCTCGGCAAGGAGTCGCAGCGTGTCTTCCTTCATCAAACCTGTGGTGGCGAGCATTGGCGTGGCTTCGCTGGGGCTGGTGGCCCTCGGTGGCCTCTTTATTGAGCAGTCCAGTGCTCCCGAAGAGGCTCAGGCCACGGTTGCCCCCGAGCCGATCGAGATCGCCGCAGCGCCATCCGCCGCGCCGTCCGAGATTCTGCCCGAGGTCGAGCCGAGTAGGCCCAATCTGGGTTTTCGACCGCTGACCGACCCTTTTGGGCCCTGGCCTTTGGATGGGCGAAAGACCGAGTTGACCTTTGTCCAACTCAGCGACACCCACGTTGGTCACGACAAAGATCATGAGACCTTTGAGCGGGCCATCAACGTCATCAACCGCATGAACCCGCGCCCGGCTTTTGTGGTCATTTCGGGCGATCTGACCGATCATTTTTCGCCGCCGCAGATCAAGCTCTTCAAAAAACTCCTGGCCAAGCTCAAGGTGCCCGTGAACATTGTGCCGGGCAACCACGACGGCATGTTCAGCCCCACGCAGAAGCGCCGGTCGTGGTGGAGCAGGGAGTTTCCCGAGGTCAAGACGCCCTACCGCGCCGACCACGGCCCTGTGACGATCATTGGGGTGGATTCCCAGCTTTGGAACGCCCGCAATCGGTCGCGCGACGTGGCCCAGGTTGCGTCCCAGCAGTGGGCGCAGATGGAGGCGCTCATCTCTCAGGCCCGCGCCGATGGGCAGCGCGTCATGGTTCTCAATCACATCCCCGCCGTGCCCACGTTCTATCCCGCGCGGCTGGCGCAGAGTTGGACCACGCCCCGGATGCACGCCTATCTGGACATGTTGGACCGTCACGGTGTGGAGGCCGAGCTTTCAGGGCACGTGCACCGCGATGAGGCCTACGTTCACAACAAGACCTTCTTCTTGACGGCGCCGCCCATTTCTCAAAAGTACACCCGCAACGCCAGCCTGCGGCACTTTCGGGTCACCGATCAGGGCCTGATGTACCGCCAGATCTACCTTTATCGCCACGGCGAGCATCTGTCCTATGAGTTTGACCTGCACGGCGTGGATGAAGCCAACTTTGCGGCGTGGATCGACACGATGAGTCAGCGCGAATTGGCGCGGCTGTGGTCCTACCGCTATGCCGGGGACTCGATGACCGAGCGGTGGTTTCCCAAGCTGGACTTTGCCATGTTCCGCAGCTACCTCAAGGAACCCTTTGAACACCAGCCCATCGGGAAGGTCAGCCAACGCTTCAAGCGCCGCCGGGCGCCACGGGGCAGACGCCGGGGACTTTGACTGTTGTCTCATGCGCTGTACCCTGTGGGCCAAACTGTCTGGCATCAAGAGGATCGCGCGTCGTGTTCAACACCTGCCCATCACATCCGTCCATCAAACACACTGCCAATAACGATCGTCGTCTGATGCGGCGCCGTCTTTGGGGGGTGGTGCGCTGTCTGGCGCTGGCCGCAGCCTCACTTTTGGGGGCGTGCTCCGACAATGGGGACACGGGCGACACCCAGCCGCCCGCCAACAACGCCGGAAACAATGACGTCAACAATGACTTGAACAACGACGTCAACAACGATCAGCCCAACAACGACACCAACAACGCGCCGGGCGCTTGCGCTGACGATGGGCAATGCCGCGCCGGTCAGATCTGTGAAGACATGGTCTGTGTGGCAGCGCAGTGCGCCCTGGACCCTGACTGTCCTGCCGATGAGCGCTGTCAGCAAGGGCGTTGCGTGCCGCGTCCCGACGCCGATGAAGACGGTGTCATTGACCGCGATGACAATTGTCCCGATGACCCCAACCCCGATCAGGCCAACGCCGATGGGGATGGGCAGGGTGATGTCTGTGATGGGGACCGTGACGGGGATGGGGTCGACAACGATGGGGACAACTGCCCCGACGACGCCAACGCCGAGCAGGACGATGCGGAAGGCGACGGGGTGGGGGACGCGTGTGATCTGACCGGCACGGTGCAGGTCACCGTAGAGGTCTTGCCGGCCTGGATTCCCGACGCCGAGCGCTTCTCAAGGGTGCTGATTGAGGCCGGAGAGCAGCGCTTTGTCGATCAGCGCGTGCGCGAGAGCCGCCCGGTGACCTTTGAAGACGTCCCCGACGGGGTGTTGACGGTGCGGACCCAGCGCTCTGGGTTTGAGGCCCAATCCATCGAGATCACCATCGACCCCGAGACAACCACGCACGAGGTGACCCTTCAGATCGATCTGCGGGATCTGGCCCAGGCGCAGTTGAATCTGGCCGGTGTGGTCCTTGACGCGGAGCTCTTTGGGCAGATCGCCCAGGATGAGATCAACATCCAGGGGGCCGACTTTGCCTTTACCCAGGTCCGAGGCGATCTGTCCGAATTGGGGTTGAACCTGACCAGCGCCAACTTTGCGTCGGCGACCTTTGAGGGGGTCAACCTCTCGGGCGCCAACCTGGAGCGAGTCAACTTTTCGGGGGCCGACATTCGGGGGACGACCTTCATTGGCGCCAATATGGAGCGGGTCAACTTTGCGTCGGCGGACATGCGCGGCTGCGTCTTCATTGACCCAGAGGCCGCGCTGCCCGAGGACCCTTGTGATCCGGAGCAGGCCTTGCTCTCGATGCCGCAGGCGGTCTTTGCCGAGGCCGAGTTTGAAGACGGGGTCCTGGACGGCGCCAACCTGACAGGGGCGGTCATGGACAACTTCCAGATGCCTGGGGGGAGCATCCGCAACGCGTGCTTGCGCGATGGCCTCTTTCAAGGGGCGCTCTTTGACGGGGTGGACCTGTCGGGCACCGATTTGGACGGGGCAGACATGGCCTTCTTCTTCTTCAACGGTGGAAACCTGACCGGCAGCAAGCTGACCAACGCAGCGCTCAACCTGGGCGGTTTCTCCCTCGTGACGGCCCCCGGGGTGGATTTGTCGGGCTCGATTTGCTCGCGGATCAACCTGACCGACGCGGATTTGACCGGTGCGACCCTCAACCAGACCATGATGGACCGGGCCACGCTGGTCGGCACCAACTTAAGCGGCGCGTCCATCACGGACTCGACCATGGGTGAGGCCAACCTGACCGGCGCGACGCTCCCGGTGGCGCTGGCTGGGCAGGACTTTGGGGGGGCGGATTTGACCGGGGTGGATTTGAGCGGCCGCACGTTGACCGACGCCATTTTTGTGGGGGCGACGCTGGCCGATGCCGACTTGACGGGGGCGGTGGTGGACGGCGCCGACTTCACCGACGCCATCTTTGACGACGCCACTCTTTGCCCCGATGGGCAAACCCACGCCCAAAACCCTGGCTGTGATCTCCAATGACCGATCCCTATGACGAGATGCCATCCTGGTTGGAGGTTGAGGAGCCTGAGCCCGAGCCCGAGCCCGAGCCCGAGCCCGAGCCAGCGGTGCAGACCACCGCTGTGGTCAAGAGCACCCGAGGGGCCCAGCTCTTTATCCCCGAGATGGACCTGCCGGTGTCGCTGCGGCGTCGTTTTGGCAGTGGCGCCGATGGTGTGGCGCGTGGCGTGGCTTTTTTCCCCGACCGAACCGAGGGTTTGCAGCCTGGCAATGCGCTGCTCAACCTCTCGATGGCGTCCATGTTGGGGTTGATCGCCTGGGGTGGCGCGATGGCGACCAGCAACGCCTTGTCGGTGGGGATTGTGGGCATGAGCGCCTGGGCGATGTGGGCGCTGGTGGGCAGCTGGTCGCTCTTGATGGGAGCCGGGTCGGTGTTGGTGTTGGTGCTGACCTTCTTGAAGTTGGCCCACGAAATCCACGTTGAGCGTCAGGTGCGCCAGGGGCAGTGGCCCTATGGGATTTTTTTGATGCCGGGGGCGTTGGTCTTTCGCAGCCAGGAGTCGTGCCACGTGGTGCCCAAGCGGCTCATTGAGGGCACGACGATTTTGCGCGGCGGCGATGACTACCACCGCTGTCCGGCGGTGTCGCTGGATCCTCAAGACGAAGATGCGCGCCAAAGTGTGTGTCTGGAGGGGCGGTTTTTGATGTCTCCGCTGGAGATCAATCGGCAGATCGAGGGGTGGTTGAGCCAGGGCGGCGGCGAGGACATGGCCCCGATCGCGGACGAGCGCCCGGGGCCTTTTGTTCGGGCCTTGCCTCAGGAGGTTCAAGCGCCATCCACCCAGTGCTCGCTCTACGCCACGCCCCTGGTGCTCCTGGATTCGCCGTTGGAGCGTTTGTGGAAACACATCACCGGCGGGCGCCGCGCAGTGAGCGTGGAGGGGGCGTTGGAGGTCTCAAGCTGGGGTTTGCGGGCGATGATCGGCGACGACGAGCCCGTGGAGGTGCCCTGGGAGTCGTCTTTTGTGGTGTCGCTCTCGGTGTGGCTGATCTCGGAGCAGACCGCCGAGTTGAACGTCGGCGTGCGCAGCCGCGGGGCGGCGCCGACAAGCTCGACGCTGGGTTGGCGCGTGCGGTTGCCGCAGTCGTCGGTGTCGTCGTCGCTGCCGCTCAAAGAGTCGGGCCACCCCTATTTGACGCTGGAGGACTTTGCGCAGCTTTGGCCTGCGCTGGTCTTTTACGCCGCCGTGCACGGCGATGATGTGCCCGCCACGGCGGTCAAGCTGCCAGAGCTTCAGGCTTCGGCGAAAGAGAGGGAGCTTTTGACCGGGTGAGCGTGCTCGGGCTGGGGTTTGTTGCCGGGTCGATCCATGATGATGGCGCGCATGCCTGCGGCGACGGCGGCGTCGGCCTCGGCGACCACGTCGGTGGCAAAGAGGATCTGTTCAGGGGCGGTGCCGATGGTCTGGGCGATGGTCTGGTAGCTCTGGCGCTCTTTTTTGGAGCCGGTGGTGGTGTCAAAGTGACCGGCCAGCAGCGGCCTCAGGTCGCCGTGGTGGGTGTGGGCGAAGAGGAGCTTCTGGGCGGCGATGGAGCCCGAAGAGTAGATGTAGACAGGGATCTGGCGGTGTTGCCAGGCCTTAAACGCCCCCGGCACATCCTCAAAGACATCCGCCAGCAGTTCGCCGTTGGCGTAGCCATCCTTCCAGATCTTGCCTTGAATGGATTTGAGCGCGGTGGCTTTGCGGTCGTTGTCCATCATCCACATGGCGTTGTGGAGCACGGCCCCTCGGACCTGTGCGGCGTCGTCTGTGTCCGGGATGGCCACGGCGCCCTCGACCCCCGAGGCGATGTCTTCTTTGGCCAGCGTCCTGAAGAGGTCCACGTCGGCCTGCACGGCGGGTTCGTCCCAGCAGCGTTCCAAAAAGGCCGCAAAGTGGGCGCGCGCAAAGGGGAAGAGCACGTCGTGGACAAAGCTGATGGACGTTGTGGTGCCTTCGATGTCCAAAAGGACGGCGGTGACATCGTGATCGGGCTGTGACATGGGGTGTTCTCCAAGGGGTGGTGATCCAGCGTCTTTCATCCCGTGGCTATGGAGCAGACCCGCGTTCTTGTCAAACCAAAATGGCAGGTCCAGGGGCGCTTTAGACCAAGGATGGCAGGTTGTCCCTTCACAGGGCGGACCGATGAATCGCCTGACGTCGTTGACGGTACTCAACGATGCGCTGCATCGTCTGCGCCCGTCGCCTTGTCAGTCAATCCATCTGCCTCGCCCTGCTCGGTCCCAACCCGCCATCCTTGGTCTTCCTGGCGGGGGTTTGGGGGCCTGCCCCCATCCAAGAGCCTTTCAAGCCGCCCAATCGGTTTGAGAGGCTGTTTATGGGGGCCTGCCCCCATGCCCCCGCTGGGCCCGCGGGCCCAGACCCGCAGTGTTATTGGGCGAGGCTGTCGAGGGCTTTGTCGACCTGTTCGCGGGCGCGTCCGGTGGCCAGTGAGCCGTCGAGGGAGCGGACGTCAGCCTGGCTTAAGTCGAGCTTGGGGCTCATGACGTAGTCGTGGAACTGTGAGGAGGCGCGGACGGTGAGGGCGTTGTCGTCTTCGTCGTCTTCCTGGGCTTTGACCGTGGTGCAGCCGTGCAGGGCGTCCATGGCGCGGTAGAGGCACAGTCGTGCGCCGTCTTCCTGGGTGGTGATCTTGATGGTCAGGCCGGCGTCTTCGGAGTGGAAGCGCGGCGAGCGCAGCAGGGCGTCGGCGATGTCCTCGGCCAGGTCGTTGTCCTGGTATTTGACGGTGACGGGCAGGGAGTAGTCCATGAGCCTGAAGATGGCCGGGAAGTCTTCCAGGGCGTGGTCCCAGAGGGTGTTGCGCCGTTTTTCGCGGCCCATCTCGTCGGCGGCCTTGCCGCCAATGGCGGCCACTCGGGCGCGCAGCAGCACCTCGGCGCGCGGCAGCAGGTCCAGCGCTTCCTGGGCCAGCTCCAGGGCGCGCTCTTCATCGCCGCCGTGCAGCGCGACCTCGGCCTCCAGGGCTTTGAAATAGCCTTCGGTGCCGGGGTAGCTCTCTTCGGCCTTGCGGGCCTCTTCGATGGCGGCCTGGGCCACGCCAGGGCCCAGCAGCTCCATGCTGCTGGCGATCATCCAGATTTCAATGTTGACGATGCCCAGCAGGTGGGGGCGCAGCAGTTCGGTGAGGCGAGCTTCGTTGGCGAGCATGGCGATGGCGCGTCGGCCGACGGTCCAGTTTTCGAGTTCGAGGGCGCGGCGTTCGGTGCTGGGGCGCAGGCGTTGGTACCAGGGTTTGGCGGCGTCGGCCTCGCGCAGTTGTGCAGTGCGCATCCGCAGCGCGTTCCAGAAGAGGAGCGTGCCGGTCATCTTGATCTGCTCGCCGCTGGCGCTGGTCCCCCCGGCGCGGTCGGGGCGCTCAAAGACCCGGCGTCCCAGCCGCTCGGCGTCCTGGCCGCGCCCCAGAGCGATCATCAGCGAGCCCACGGCGGTGTCCATGCTGGCCTGGTCTTGCTGGTGGGTGTAGGAGGGGCGCCCCTGGCGCTGTTTTTGAGCGCGCTTGAGCGCCGAGAGAGCCTCGGTGACGCGTCCCTCCAGCAGGTAGATCATTGCCAGCGAGCGCCAGGGGCTGCCGTAGCTGTTGTTGACCAGCCCGGTGGCCTTCAAGTAGTGGGTCTCGGCCTCTTCGTGACGCAGCGCCGTCAGGGCGCTCTCGGCGGTGTTGGACCAGGCGACCTCGTTGTTGTCAAAGCGGTCCGCCATGGCCTTGCAGGACAGATAGCCGGCCTCGCGGTTGCGCATCTCAAACTCAAGGGCGCACAAGCCGTTCATGGCGCGAAAGACCTGGCCCAGGTTGGAGTGGTTCATGGCCTTGCGGATTTGGCGCCGGGCGTCCATCCACCGCTCCAGCTTGATCATCGCCCAGATGTGGTCGGCGGGGCGCGGTTCAAAGACCTCGTCGCGGCGCTTCAGGGCGCGCAACTGGTCCTCGCGGCGGTCCATGTCCCCGGCGATGGAGATTTGCTCGTCGATGATCCGCCTGTACCAGTAGAGGTTGATCTCATCGCGCGGTGTTTTGCCTGCGCGGGCCTCAAGGAGCTTGCGCGCTTGCCGGATGAGGTAGGTGCCCTGGGGGAGGTTGCCGTCGCCGTAGTGCAGGGCGCTGGCCATGGCAAAGAGCCCTGGGATGGACTCGGGGTCGTCGTCCAGGACGGACTGGGCCAGCTCGCGGGCGCGGACAAACTTGCGCCGGTCGACGGCCTCGACGGCGTCCATCTCTTCGGCGGTGCCAAGCTGCTGGGGGAGCTTACTGAGGCCCTGGGCGGCCACGGTCGCGGTCCAGACCCCCGCTGCCAGTGCCGCCGCCAGCAACACCGCGCCGATCCATGTCCTGGTTTGAGTTTTCATCGCGCTGCCTCCACCAAACCTCGTGTGTGTGGCCCTGAACTGCGGTCTTTCAAACGCCTCAACGCCGCATGGTCGAGCGCGTCAACGTCTCCATGGCCTCTGCGGCGGCCTCGGTGATCACTGCCGTGGGATCTTCCACGCCGGGGACGACCTCGATGCGGTGGGCCATCAGCGGCACCAGCAGCGCCTGAAGATCCTCGCTGGAGACGTAGTCGCGCCCTCGGAGCATGGCGCGAGCCTGCATGGCGGGCATGGCCAGGACCAGCGCGCGGGTCGAGACGCCCTGCAAGACGCGTCGGTCGGCGCGCACGGCGCGGGCCAGGTCCACCAGCGCTTCGCGCACGGGCTGGGCGATTTGCACCTCGCGGTGCACCAGGATTCTGGCGGCCACGATGTCGTCTCGACTCACGCGCGGGAGCTGGAGCGGCGTCTTATAGCGGCTCCAGTTGGACAAGACCTCCAGCTCTGCGGCCCGCTCCAGGTGCTCCATGCGGATTTTGAAGAGAAAACGGTCCAACTGCGCCAGCGGCAGCGGGTAGGTTCCGACCAGATCGAGCGGGTTCTGGGTCGCCAGGACAAAAAAGAGGTCGTCCAGCCGGTAGGTGGTGTTGTCCACCGTGACCTGCTTCTCTCCCATGGCCTCCAGCAGCGCCGCCTGGACCTTGGGGCTGGTGCGGTTGATCTCGTCGGCCAACACGACGTGTGCAAAGACCGGCCCGCGCTGAAACTCAAAGCTGTTTGAGTCGGGGTCAAAGATCGTCACGCCGGTGATGTCGCTGGGCAAGAGATCCGGGGTAAACTGAACGCGCCGAAACGAGGTCAGCCCCTGGATCTCCTCATGCCCTGAGATGATGCTCTCGCCGAGCGCCTTGGCCAGCGTGGTCTTGCCACTGCCCGGGTAGTCCTCAAGCAGGACGTGGCCGTCGCCAAAGAGGGCCACCAGGATCAGGTCAATGACCTCATCGCGGCCTTGAACGGCGGCGCGGCAGTGGGCGGTGAGCATCTGGGCCATTTCGGCCGCGTCGGCCAGAGAGCGTATGTTTGAGCGCGCCAGCAGGTCGGCCTGCTCGGCGGGCAGCGGTTGTTCTGTCATCGCACTCGCATCCATGAGAAGGGGTTGAGCAGGCCCAGGGCGCGTTTCCACCACTCGTGGTGGGCCCCCAGCTGCGTGTTGAGTTCGTTGTGATGACGCAGCCACTGCTCCCGCGTCAGAGGATCATCGCCGCCAAGGGCGCGGCGCATGTGGGCGTGGGTCATGGTCGTCAAAGCAGGCAGGTGCACGGCCACGCGGCGCGCAAAGCCTTCGCGGGTCTCACCGTAGCGGCGCACCACACCCACGTCGGCCAGCGCGTCCAGCGAAGCCCGGTAGGCCAGCCGATAGAGCTGGGCATCGGACAAGAACCGCCAGGCCACCCGGCGCCAGAGCTTCACGCCGTAGAGCAAGCCCATCAGCAGCAAGACAAAGGGCAGCCCAAAGACCGCCAAAAGCCTCCCCCACCGAATCCGCCGGTCCTTGCCCACCTCCTTTCCTGCGTCTTCCTCCCCGCGCAAAAGCTCACCCAGCGTCCGCTGCAAGTCCGGGTTGATGGGCGCGCCGCCGCCGTCCTCGGCTTGCTCTGGGGCCACGTCCATGACCACCCAGCCCAGCCCGTCGAGGTAGATCTCGGCCCAGGCGTGGGCATCCTGGTTCTGGATGAGGACGGTGGAGCCGCTGGCGCGGCGCGCTTCATCGACCAGGTAACCCGCCGCCACGCGGGTGGGCAGGCCCTGAGAGCGCATCATGAAGGCCATCGAGTGGGCAAGGTGGACGCAGTAACCGCGCCGAGAGCCAAAGAGGAAGGAGGCGGTGGGGTCTTGCTGCCCGGCGTGGCTGGATTTGCGGGTGTAGACGGTGTTCTTCTCCAACCAGCGCCGCAGCGCCAGCGCCTTGGCCACGGGGTTGCCCTGGTGGCGCTCGGGCAACTCACCGACGATCTCATCGGCCAACTCTTTGTAGCGCGGATCGTCAGGGGAGCGCGTGTACTGGTTGCGCAGCGCCTCGGGCCAGTCGGGATCTCCGGCGGTGGTGTAGGTCAGCAGCGCCTTGAAGTCTTTTCTGGGGGCCAGCGAGGTGACCTCGTAGGCGCGCCGGAAATAGTCGGGGTTGGGGTTCTTGAGCGCCCGGAAGGTCAGCGCGTTGGCCAGCCCAAAGGGTTGTTTGTGGTCGGTGATCAGGGCGACCGTGGTGGTCAACTCTTCAAAAGAGCGGTACTCGCGGTCCAGGTCCGAGACCTCTTCTTCCCCGGCGGGGAATCGCTCCAGCAAGTCGGGGTCCGAGTCAGGCAGGAAGGAGCGCACCAGGCGGTAGCCGTTGAAGTGGCTGAAGGCGGTTTGACGGAAGTAGTAGTAGCCGTCGGGCGAGGTGTAGTCGTCGTGGAGACGGACCACGGCGACGGGCTTGGGTTCGCCCTGGGGGTAGTCGTCTCGGAAGGGCATTTCGGAGGGGTCGTCGCCCTTTTGGCCCCGGGCCTGACCAGGTTGTCCCTGGTTGTCGCCGGGGATGCCCTGTCCGTTGAATTTTTTGGCCTCTTCCTCTTCGTTCTTTTTGCCAGTCAGGCCCATGGGGTCGTTGGGCGGCGGGGGTTCTGGAGGGGCGATGCGCATCAGGCCAAAGGCAAAGAGGCCCAGCAGCGCCAGGGTGGCGATGCTCAGCGCGGCCTTGGTGGCGCGCTGTTTGACCAGCAGCAGCAGTGGCACGGTGCCCATGACCAGCGCGCCGATGGCCATCAGCGCCACAATGGGGTCGCCACCCTGGCTCCAGACCCAGTCGGAGAGGAAGCGGGGCTCGCTGATGGCCTGGTCACGGTGTCCGGCCAGCAGGCGCACCACGCCCAGGGTGATGAAGGCCACCTCGATCAGCGCCATGGTGGGGAAGCGCGTGGCGATGGTCCGCAGCGCCACGCCCACGCCCAGCAGGACCGTCCCAAAAACCAGGAAGTCGGTCAGCGCCAGCGTGTTGGCGATCCCCAGCCCCGAGGCGATCAGCGCCGTGCCCGTCAGGATGTGGTCAAAGACCAGCCCCGCGACGATGGCCCCCGCACAGGTGGCCGCGATGACGGCGCCGCGGATCTTCTGGGTGCACATCAGGTGGGCGATCCAGACCGAGGCGGCCGCGCCCAACATGCCCCCGACCAGCCCCGAGCCGAGCGCCAGCCCGTAGAGGTTGACGAAGGCGGCCATGGCGTAGATGAAGGCGCGCAGGCCCACCAGATAAATGGGCTCGTCGTCGTGTTGCGTGGGGCGATTTTTGGGTGTTGTGGTCATGGCGACACCGATTGGGGGTGCCAGCACGGCCTTTGGGCGGCCGTCCGGGGTGTGCTTTGGGGGGCGCGAGGCGGTCTGATGGGGCCACGGGGCGAGCCTGCGGCCAGGAGTTCATCGGGTCCGAGGGGATCAACGCATCGGGGTGGCGTAGACTTCCGCCAGGGCGCGTTGGGGTTGTGGGTCGGTGTCTCTTTCATCGTGTCCGTCCCGGTCGCGCGTGCAGTTGTTGGGGGTGGACGGCCAGCCCCGAGGCGCGATCAATGACCGTCACGGGGGCCCCGGCGGCGACCAGTCGGTCCCAGACGGCGCGCAGGTTTTGGATGCGCGTGTTTCGGTCGTCTTGTTCGGCCACCAGGATGCGTTGGAGCAGGGAGCGCTGCTTGAGCGCGTGGATGCCGTCGATGGCCAGCACGACGCTGATCTGGCGCGGGTGGGTCTTGAGCTGCGTCTCCACCCGCGTCAACCACTTGCCGGGGACGGCGGGCGCAAAGACCACGCAGGCCGAGGAGCCCTGCGCCTTGCCGATGGCCAGCAGTTCTTCGAGTCCGGTGCCGCCAATGTGGTGGGCGGTGCTGGAGCGGACGATCTGCTCGATGGCCTCGGGGATGTCGCTGGTGGGTTGGGGTTCGCCGTCGGCCATGAAGATGAAGTCCTGGCCAAAGATGCCCTGTTCGAGCGCGGCCCGCGCGGTGCCGGCGGCCGGTTCGTCGTCGAGGTGGGCGACCAGGTAGGCCAGGGTCTTCTGGCGCGGCGCGATGGCGCGCTCGGGGAGCCTGACCAGGAGCTTACCGGTGCGGGCGTAGATCTTCCACAGGACGCGCTTGATGGGGTCTCCCGGCGCGTAACGGCGCATCTCGATCAAGTCGCCCTGGGGCTCACCGCCAGGGTGCGAGACCAGATCCCCCGAAGACATCTGTTGGAGCAGCTCGCGGGGTTTGAGTCGCCCGGGGGAGGGGAGGATCTTGATGGACTGCTCGATGCGCTGTGAGAAGGTGATGCGGGCCATGCCGAAGGTGTCAGAGATGGTCCAGCGCCGCTCCAGGTGGTCGATTTGTGTGCGGCGCCAAGCGATGACCTCTTCGTGGAGTCTGGCGCGGTGGGGGACCAACTCGACCTCGACCTTTTGGGGGCTGTCCCAGCCAAGCTCCAGGCGGACCAGCGGCAACCACGCCAGCCATCCAAGGCGGTGGCCGGTGCGCAGCGGCGCGTCGGTCTGAAAGACCCAGGGCTGTCCTGGTTCAGCGCGCGCCTTCCAGCGCACCAGGAGCGCGGCGACGGTGACGGCGACCAGGGCCACCACAATGAGCGCGATGCCGCCGGTGCCCAGCACCAGCAGCACCAGATCCGAGCGCTCAACGCCGTAGGCCTGACGCAGCCACACCAGCAGTCCCAGGCCCACGGCGCTGCGCCATGTCAGCGGCAGCCAGCCAAGCACGGCGCGTGCGCGTCGCCACGGGCGGCTCTGCGTCAGAGTCTCTTTGAGGCTGTTTGTCTTTGCTCGGGGGGCCATGGGCTCCGTGGGTTGTCGGTATCGGGGTATGCGAGGCACCTGAGTGATTGTGGTCTTGTTGGTGTGTCAGTGCAAGGTGCAGGTGCTGGGCGTTGTATTGGGTTGAGCTGCGATGTTTTGGGGTTTTGGACGATGGCCTTGGATGGGTTGCAGTGCCGATGTGTGTGCTTTGTCGGACACAGACCTTATACAACCGATGCGCAGCGGTGTGTTCTGGCTCGTGCCCTTTTGCCGCAGATGCGCGCGGGCGTTGTGTTTTAACCCCAGGGTTTGCACAGGTATGCCCTGCGTTTTGCGGGTTGAGGGTTGTGCGATTGTTTTGCGACGGCGGTGGGTGTGAATTGACTTGTGGTCTGCAGTGGCCGATTGTTTAGGAAGGCGTTGTTTTTATATGGAGCCCGGCGTTGCCATGTCATCGTACCCCATCCCATCCGGTGAAGCCGAGAGGCTGAACGCACTGGAGCGGTACCGAATCCTGGACACAGAAGCTGAGCGCTCTTTTGACAACATCACGTTGTTGGCGTCGCAGATATGTCAGTCTCCGATTGCGTTGGTGAGCCTGGTCGATGCAGAGCGCCAGTGGTTCAAGTCCAAGGTGGGGTTGGAGGTCGATCAGACGCCCAGGGAGCACGCCTTTTGCGCCCACTCGATCATGAGTTCCGAGATCATGATCGTCGAAAACGCCCGCGACGACAGGCGCTTTGCCAACAACCCGTTGGTTCTGGGCGACCCCCACATCCAGTTTTATGCCGGTGCGCCGCTGGTGGACCTTGATGGCCACGCGTTGGGGACGCTCTGCGTGATTGATCGGACCCCCCGAAAGCTCAGCGACCAACAGCGTCAGGCATTGCAGGCGCTCTCTGAGCAGGTGGTGACGCTGCTGGAGTATCGGGACACGACCCATCGGCTGGCGGCCGCCTTGGAGGAGGTCAAGACCCTCTCGGGGTTGGTGCCGGTGTGCGCTTGGTGCAATGAGATTCGGGACGACGACGGTTTCTGGCAGAAGGTCGATGTCTACATCACCGAGCAGACCAACGCGTGTGTGACGCACAGCATTTGTCCCAAGTGCGCGGAGCGAAACCTCAAGGCGCTGGCCGAGCGGCGCAAAAAGAAAAAGCGCTCGCGTTGAGCGCTGCCTGCGTTTGATCCCATCTCCCGAAACAACAAAGGCGCGTCCCCTTTTCCAAGGAGCGCGCCGCTGGGGGCCGGTCAGTATGGGGGTTTGTGTCTACTGGATGTAGGTGCGAATCTCGGCCTGGATCTGGGGGTTGGCCTCTTTCTTGTCGTGCTCCTGGAGAAGCTCAAAGCCGCTCTGGCCACCAAAGAGCCCCAGGCCCTTGACCACCGTCAAGCGAACATCGGCGTTCTTGTTGTCGAGGAAGGGCTTGATGTCTTTGACGGCGTCTTCGCCGAAGGCCTCCAGGTATGACATCACGATCACGCTGAAATACTGGTCGGGTTTACTCTGCAGCATGTCTTTGAAGGAGACCATGACGCGTTTGTCGCGAAAGAGGCCCATGCATTTGATGGCGCGCTCGCGCACAAAGGACTTCTTTTTGGCGTCGTTGGCGATGCTGATCAACTCCGGGACAGGGTCCTGGTCAAGCTTGCGCAGCTTCAGGCGGCTGACGAGGAATTGGTCAGAGACCAGGAAGCCGGTGACGGCGTTGAGGTTATCGACGCTCATCTCACCGCTCTCGGGGTTCATCTCGGCGGCGGCCGGGACGACCATCAGGAGACTCAGCAGCACTGCGCAGACGGGAAAGATATGCTTGAACATTGTATATGCCTCTCGACCCAATTCAGTCTTTGTTGATTCAGACCGGCCCTGGCCTTCACGCGAGCGTCAGGATGACGTCACATGCCAACTACATATGCATTCTCTATGCCATGTGAACAAGTGTGGAGGGTTGTCAGTGGCTTGAAGTGGGGTCAGAAATGGCGTTGATGTCGACCATCACGATGTTGAAACAAGTTTTGGTGGTTGTAGGTTGGTGTGGGACAAGCGTGGCTTGGGCGCCATAGGGTGTGACAAGAAGTCTCAGGTGGCCGACAGGCTGGCCAGCAAGTGGGGGATCGAGACCGCCCCAGGTTCTGTCTGACAATTGGAACTTGGGACAATTGTCAGACAGAACCTAATCCTGGTTGAGCAACCCTTCGCGCGCGGCCAACTGGGCGATCTTGGCCTTGAGCCGTTGCCAGCGCTTGCGCACGCGCTGGGGGGTCCAGGGATCCTGGGGCGAACTCATCGCCTCGGCGACTTCCTGGGAGCTCATGGCCTGGTACTTGTAAAAAATCAGCAGGGTGCGTTCTTCGGCATCCAGGTGGCGTCGCAGCGCCGCAAAGCGGTCTTTGACCTCGGTGCGCATGTAGGGGCGCGTGCGCGAGCGCACCTGCGCCACCAGTTGGGACATTCTGGACCAATCCTCGGTCACCAGCGCCTGCTCTCGGCGCCGCTCGCTGGCTCGCCGCCAGTCCAGCGCCATGAACCTGGCCTTGTAGTAAAACCATGTCCTGCCCGAGCATTCGCCGCGAAATTGCTCAATGTCTTCGCAGAGTTTCAAGCACAACTGGGCAAAAACCTCTTCGGCGTTTTCCGCATCGCGCAGAAAGCCATGGAGAAACTTCAACACCTCGTCCCCGTACGTCTGCACAAGGACGGCCACCGAGTCCTGCCAGCGCTGCGCTGTGAGGTGCTCTTTAAAGCGCGCTTCTGCGCGCTCTCTCTGATCTTGATTGCTCGACATGGCTTGACCCCGAACCCTCATACCAAAGCGTAGACAAAAGGCTCGCTCTGGGGCGAGCAATGATGGATGTCAGACGCCTGTTGCTTTGGTCTCAACACTGTGTGTGTACATGCCCCACCTGCCGCTGAGTTTATCATAAGCGGCCCCGGTCCCCCAGCAGCAAACGCGCAAACCAGGTGGGGGTTTGGATGGTCCAGGCGGTCAGCGGTTGGCGTCTGAAGGCTCGACCAGGAAGATGAGGCTGAAGTGCACAGGGTCGGCGGCGACAAAGACGCAGCTCTGCAAGGGCCAGTTGCGCGGCAGGCAACCGTGGTGACTCTTGGGGAGCGTGGCGCGCTTGACCTCGACCTGGTTGATGAAGTCGACCTCCGAGGTATAAAGCCTGCCAAACTTCCACAGCAGAGCCCCCATCACCACCAAGACCACGGCCGCGATGGTGGCCATCTTTCGGGTGCTCAGCCAGCGCTGCGTCTTGGGCGCTGGGGGTTTTGGGAGCACCACAGGCTGCATGGGCCCCGTGGTTTTGGGGCGCGCGGGTATGGATGGCAACGACTGCGTGTGGGGGACCTGGCCGGGTCCTGCCTGGAGGCGATGGTGCAGGCTCTCCAGGCGCGTCACCACCGCGCTCGCGTCGGCGGGCCGCAGCCGGGCCTCCTTTTTCATGCACGCGCTGACCAACTCCAGCAGCTCGGTCGGCAGCGATTCGCGGTGGATTCTGGACAGCAGCGGTGTTGGGGCCGCGTTCAGGACCGCGTCTCGCAGGCTCTTGGTGCTGCTGGCGCCAAAAAAGGGGTGGGTGCCGGTGAGCATCTCGTAGAGCACCACCCCCAGCGCCCACACATCGGTGCGCGTGTCTTGTGAGGTGGCGCGCCATTGTTCTGGCGCCATATAGCGGGCGGTGCCGCCCTGCTGCACCTCGCTGGGGGTCGGGTCGGCGTCCGCCAGTGGCAGGACCTCGTCGTCGGGGCGAGCGGCCAGCG
The DNA here is from genome assembly GCA_937123825.1 of uncultured Pseudomonadota bacterium. Lineage (GTDB taxonomy): Bacteria > Myxococcota_A > Bradymonadia > Bradymonadales > CAKZKQ01. The sequence goes on along the minus strand of CAKZKQ010000782.1, from coordinate 37,604 downwards.
CCGCCAGACCAAAATCCAGAATTTTGACGCGGTCGCCGGGTTGGACAAAGACATTCTCGGGTTTGAGGTCGCGGTGGATGACCCCGCTGGCGTGCGCAGCGCCCAGGCCGTGGGCGATTTGAAGGCTCAAGGACACGGCGCGTCGAGCGTCGAGCGCCCCCTTGGCCCGCAAGAGCTTGCGCAGCGTCTGACCTTCAAGCAGCGCCATCACCATAAATGGCACGCCTTCCCACAGCCCGCGATCGTGGGTGGTCACGATGTGCTCATGTTGGAGCATGGCCAACACGCCGATCTCGTCCTCGAAGCGCTCGCACTTCTGGCGCCAACTCTCGGCGGTGTCGTCCTCGTCTGGCAGCACAAACTTGATCGCCACCGCCCGGCGCAGCCGCTCGTCTTTGGCCTCAAAGACCACCCCCTGGCCACCGCGGCCAAGGCGCCGCTCAAGCAGATACCGGCCGTCAGCGCCCACGCTCTGGCCCGGCCTTGGCAAGGTGTACTCTACGGGCTTGGCCAGCATGTCCAGCAACGAGTCCAGCGCCCCATCCGAGATGTCTTGCGATGGATAGTCGTCGTCCACGCCCTCGATCCACGCGTTGGCACCTGCCAGGGAGTCCTCTTGGGGTGACTCCTGCACCGTCTGCGGCGCGCTGGGATCTTTTGGGCGCTCTGCGCTCATCGAAGGCCTCTTTTGAACTTTAAGGGGGCCTCGGCCAGGTAGATCAACTGCATGGAAGACTCGATGGTGGTCGAATCGGGTGGGTTGATCACCTCATCGCCCTGGGCGTCTCGGACGCCGATCAGCAGGCACTTGTGTCGATTTTTGAGCACATGGGCGACGGTGTCGTAGCGCTGCGGACACTCGATGTCGGGGGGGACCGGTGTGGTGTAGAGGCTGTGGGCGCCTGCGGCGGCCACGCGGCTGATGATGGCGCCGGTGCCGGGCATGGAGACGGCGTGGGCCATCATGGAGAAACCAAGGCGCGTGGTCTCGATGACCTCGTCGGCGCCAGCGGTCTTGGCGTGCTCAACGTTCTCTTCATCGAGGATTTCGGTGACGATGTAGAGGGGATGGGCGCGCTGGGTGGTGGCTTTGTGCTCTTTGATGTAGGCGCGGACCGTGAAGGTGGTCAAAATCGTGGTGGCGTCGGCCAGTTGGGGCTCGACAGAGCGCGAGCCGACGATGATCACCGCCGCCGCGTGGGCCAGCCGCACCTTGTCCAGCTCGCTCTCCTTGGTGGGGTCGCCGCTGATCCAGGTGAACTCGGGAGGGACGTAGGGCGGCCGCTCTCCAGGGGCGCAGATCACCAACTCGCGCTCGGTGTCGCTGAACTCCTTGAGGATCTCTTCAAGGAGCATCCGGGCCCCTGGGTTGTATCCGCAGACGACGATGTGGTTGACGTGGGCGCTCATGCGAAACTGCTCCTGGCGAACCGACAGGATTGTGTGAAGCAAGGTATGCCCCACAATGCCTGCGAACAAGGCCAACGTGAACATTCCGGCGATCATCAACGCCGCCGCCACCAGACGCCCCAGCGTCGTCTGAGGGCTGATGTCCCCAAATCCCACCGTGGTCAGCGTCACCAACGCCCAGTAGAACCCGTCGGCCAGTGAATTGATGGAGTTGTTCTTTTCCCCGTCGACCAGATAAATGCTGATGCCGCCGACCATGGTGATCAGCCCCACCAGCGAGAATGCCACGGTGAAGAGCAGGCCGTTTTCTTCAAACGCCCGCACCACCCCTGCAAAGGGGTTGCTGTAGCGCAGCAGGCGCGTGGAGCGCAAGAGCCTGAGCAAGCGCAGCGCCCTCAAGCCCCGCAGCGCCGGAACAACCGCCAGCACCGTCATGATGTCGACCAGGTTCAGAGGCTCCAGGCAATAGGCCACGCGCGGCCAGATCTGGCTGCGAAAGAGGCTCAGCGCCGAAGGTTTGTAGAAGTTCTGCGCGGGCGGCTGCCAGGTCGCGATCCGCACCACGATCTCCAGCCCAAAGAAGATCATCAGCGCCACATCGATCCGCTCGAGCCACAGGTGGGCGCTGTGGCCCTTGTCCAGCGACAACTCCACCCCAAAGAGGGCGATGCTCAAAACGATCAGCGCCCAGACGGTGCCCTGGGTGGCCCGATAGATCGGCGTGTCAGGTTGGTGAAACGCTGCATGCAGCCGCTCGCCGTAGCTCTGCGGGCGCTGCTCGGTGCGGGGCAGGCGCCCTGAACCAGGGGAGGGGGATGGCGTGGAGGTGTCCGCTTGGCTCACGGGCGAAGGCTCCTGTGCTCAGGGCTCCTTCGGCGTCGGTGGAGGCTCACCAGGGAGCCGCCGCTCGGCATCATGTGCTGGGGCACGGACCAAAAGAGCGATCGATCGCCCGTGTTGTACCACAACCACAGCCGTTGTGTTGAGCATCAAGCCTTCAGACTCAATCTGGCGCCTTCACCACCTCAGAAAGGACGCTTGCCACAGCTGGGTGGTCTTGCGGCGCTGGGCCTTGGGCAGGATCTGCGTGGGGGCGGCCTCAAACTTGTCGAGGGTCGGCTCCCGTGTGGTGGGGTGGCGGACCGGGGCCTGCGGCTGGGTGGGGGCGTTGTCTTCTTCCTCTTCCTCCAGATCCCTGCGATCGCTCAGCACCGCCAGCTTGTCCGTCAGAGAGAGCTCCAGGGTCGGCGGGTGGTGCCGGGCCGGGGGGGTGGGCGGGAGGTTCCAGGGGGCGTTGGCGGGCGACTTTGTGAACCCCCTGGGCGCGATGCCTGGTTCGGCCAGCGTCACGCGCCTGCCAAGTTGTTGGCGATCTTCAGCCGGCTCGGGCACCGACGACCAGATCACGGGGGCGTCCTCGGACTCATCCATGGTTGGCTCAGGCCTGGGGGTCTCGTTCCAGGCCTCCAAAGAACCCAGCGCCACCACCTGATTGGTCACCGCCACGTCCTGGAGCCAGGCATCGGGGCTGACGTCTGGTTGAACCCCGGACTCGTCCTTGAGGACCTCCAATCCGTCGTCGCTCATGTGCGTCCAGGTGGACATCATGTCGTCGGCCATAAAGGCCTCCAGCGCCTGGTCCTGGGCGTCGTGGACCGCGTCCCAGCGCGACAGATCCGCGTTGGCCAGCGTCGCGTCCAGATCCCTGAGCATCTCCTCCGCGCCCGGATAGCGCTCCTCGACGCGGCAAGACAAGGACTTCCAGATGAGCTTGTGGACGGTGTTGGGGAGATCGGCCGGCAGCGGGGGCAAAATCCCAGCCAGGTGCTTGTGGGCGATCTCAAAGAAGTTCTTGCCCGTGTAGGGCACCTCTCCAAAGAGCATCTCGTACATCACGATCCCAGCGGCGTAGATGTCCGTGTGCGGTCCGATGTCGGTGGCAGAGATCTGCTCGGGGGCCATGTACTCTGGCGTGCCCACCGTCATCTCTGGAGAGGTCAGCGGCATCAGCAGCTCCGCGATCTCCATGTCCGCCAGCCCCGCCATCAGGCGCACGTCCTCCGAGGTCACCTTGGCGATCCCAAAGTCAAAGATCTTCAAGCGGCGCGTGCCGTCAGGCTGGGTCTGGACCATGATGTTGTCGGGTTTGATGTCCCGGTGCACGATCCCCTGGACGTGCACGTCGTGGAGCGCCCGCAGGAGCTGCGCCGTCAGATCCAGCGCCGTGGTCAGGTCAAAGGTGTCGTGCTCCTCCATGGCCTCGCGCAGGGTCTGGCCCTCCATGAACTCAAAGGCCACCGCCGCGCGCCCGTCCGGCAATGTGCCGTAGTCGATCACGGCCACGACGTGGGGGCTGCACACGAGGTTGAGCAGTTGGAACTCGCGCTCCAGACGCTCTGAGCGGTGGGCGCCGGTGTGTTGACCCGGGTTCTGGATCTTGATGGCCACCTTGTTCTGAGTGTGCCCCACAGAGGCCAGCCACACGTTGGCCGTTCCTCCCATGCCGCACAGCCGCTCCAACCGGTAGCGGTCCAACACCCACACCCCAGGGGCGACCTTGAAGTCTGCCTGTTGCTCCACGAGCCTGAAAGAGAGCCCTTCTGCCATGACCATTCACCTACATCGTGCCACTGCGTTGATCGCCCTGGTCCGCCTCGTGTTGAGGGCGATGCCACCAAGGTCGGCGTTGGCGGCTGGATGTGTATCGGAATGGGTCCGGTCAGACTTGAAGCGCTCTTTTGTCTCTTCGCATCCAAGCGCAGATGAAAGGTTGGATCTCCACTGGCCGCCGCGCTGCCTGCGCACCATCAAATCCATCGGTTCAATGTGTGCAGGCACAGGCCCTGGTGCGGCCCAGAGTGGGTATCAAGGGCACAGCGGCAGCTCAAAGAAGTCCTCTTGTGTCAGGCAGGCGTCCTGCACGGTGGCCTGATCGAGGTCCTGACCGTTGGTGAAGTCGCTGGGGATCTTGCTGTCGCCAAAGAAGTGGCAGACCCCCTGTGGTGACAAGGCCAGGGTCTCCACGTCGTCTGCGCCGCCGTTGTTCGAGGCACACTCCAGAAAGTCTGCCGCTTCGTTGCGGCACTGCGCCTCAGAGTCGATGCGTATGCCCCGAATCGGATGGCACGCCGAGGATGCTTGGCAGGCGTCCGCGTCGAGGTCTTTGCACCCCTCTTGTGCTTCCTCTTGCTCTTGCGGCGCTGCATCGTCCTCGGACGCCGTACAGCCCACAACAGACCCCATCAGAAAGAACATGCACAGTGCTATAAATCGCTTCATTGGTATCATCCATGGCTCAATTTAATGATGCCCTCATGTTGGGCTCACTGCTTGGATTCTCGATGTTGATTTTGTGACAGAGACTGTGCGAGGCGGCCTCTTTGGGCTCGGTGGTCTGTGGTGTTGGCAGTTGCGATCGGCCCTGATAGGGTTCTAATCCTTTGTTTAAGGGGGATTCATGAACGCAAACAAACCAATCGTACAAACCGCCATCAGACAAGCGCGGTGGGCTTTGATCCTGGCGACGCTCCTGGCGCTGACAGCCTGCGGCGACGACGGCAATAAATCCAGCACTGTGCCCGACAACTCGCCCGACATGGGCATGGACGTCGAGCAGCCCGATGTGGAAGAGCCCGACGCGGATGCAGACGAGCCCGACGCCGATGATCCGGTGCCTGGGTTGCTCCCCACTGAGCCCCAGGACGGGGTCAGCCCTGAAGGGGCGGACATCGAGAACGTCGCTCCTGGAGAGGTCCGCGCTGGGATCGTGAGGCAGGGCACGGGGTTGATCACCGGCGTGCAGCAGGCCTGCCGCCCTGGCTGTTTTGTGCTGGCCAATGACCGCGCCCGCTTTTGTGTGGAAGGGGTCGCCACCGGCTCCAACCTCTTCTTTGACGGCGGGCGCATCATCGACGCCATCCCGCAAGGGGCCCCCGAGATCAGCGGCGGCCGCGACCGACTGGACATCCTCTCGTCGTTCATCGACTCCAAGACGTCCTCGGCGCAGAACGTCGAGGTCATCCGCGATGGCACCGACGGTGAGCTGGCCGTGGTTCGGGTGACGGGGATAGAGGAGCCCTCCAGCTATCTGGCCGGCGTGCTTGGCCCTGCGTTCTTCAGAGAGCGGCCCGTGGAGGTCGTCACCGAGTACCGCCTGCGCCCTGGCAGCGCCAGCCTGGAGATCGTCTCGTTTGCCACCAACCGCCAGGAAGAAGGGCGCCTGAACATCATCCCTGGCGACATCCTCTTCTGGGGCGACACGCTCGACGTCTTCTTCCCCCGCACTGGCCGCACCGCGCCGCGCCAGCTCCAGACCATGGTCGCCTACGGCCAGGACGTGGCCTACGGGTGGTTCACCCAGGACATCACCTTCCCCATCTCGTTGGTGGGCGTCGATCTGCCGGCCTGGCCTTTGAGCCAGGCCAGCGCTCAGGCCGAAGTGGATGAGGCCGTCGCGTGGCGCCGTTGGCTGACGGTGGGCATCAACGCCGCCGACGTTTTGGAGAGTTGGTCCCAGGAGATGCCCGAACACCCGGGCCACGTCCTGGGTCAGCGGGCCTCGTTTGTGGTCACCCGAGGCGGCCAGCCGCTGCCCAACGTTCAAATTGAGGCTGTTCCCAGCGGCGACATCGGCGATGGCGTCACCTCCAGCGCCCTGGCGGCCGGTTTCACCGACGCCCAGGGGGTCGCAGAGGTCTACGGGACGGTCGGCAACTGGACTGTCCTGCTGACCGACCCTCAAGGGGAGACCTTTGAGCGCGAGATCGATCTGTCTCAGCCCGGCGCCACGATCGCGTTGCCCGAGATTGGCGCGCTGGACATCAACGTCACCGAGATCCTGGGTGAAGAGCAGGCCCCGTCGCCCGCCAAGGTCCGGCTGACCTTTGCAGACGGCGGCCCCAACGCCCAGCGGCTTATTTTTGTCCTGCGCGGTCAGCAGAGCGTCGACCTGAAGCCCGGCCTGTGGCGCTGGGAGGTCAGCCGGGGCAGCGAGTTCACCGTCGCGGGCGGTGAGGTGACGGTTGAGGCTGGATCCAACGCGTCCCTGGAGGCCACCATCGAGCGCGTGGTCCCCACGCCCGGCTTTGTCACCGGCGAGTTTCACCAACACCAGACCCCGAGCCTGGACAGCGAGGTGCCGTTGGTGGACCGGGTCTTGTCCAACATCGCTGAAGGGGTGGATTTTGCCGTCTCTTCAGATCACGACGTCGTGACCGACTTTGGTCCAGCCATTGAAGAGCTTGGCGCAGGCGATCTGATTGCCTCGGTCACCGGCGTGGAGGTCTCGCCGCTCTTTGGTCACTTTGGGGCCTATCCGGCCACGTTTGACCCCGACAAGCCCGGCAACGGCGCGCTGACGCTCTCCTTCCGCGATGGTCAGGGGCAGCTGCTGGCCTATCAGAATGGCGAAGAGCTGATCGCAGCGATTCGTTCCCAAACCGGCGCTCGGATGATCCAGGTCAACCACCCCAGGGACAACTCGCCGTACTTCAGTTCATCCAACTGGGACAGGACCCAGCCCATCGCCAACGCCGACGATGGCTTCTCGTTGGACTTCAACGTCCTGGAGGTCGTCAACGGCAGCATCTGCGAGCCGCTGCAGGACTGGTACACGCTGCTCAATCTTGGTCAGCGCGTCGTCGGGGTCGGCAACAGCGACACCCACAACCTCACCCAGCCCGTCGGCTACCCGCGCAACTACGTCCCTTCAGAGGCCACCAACGCCTCGGAGTTGAACCAGGACGACATCGTCGATGGGGTGCTCTCTGGTGACGTGGTCATCTCGGCCATCGCCTATCTGGAGTTTGGCCCGGGCCTGCCCAGCGACCCCGACGCGGTGCGTCCGGGGCGGTTGGTTTCTGCCGAGTCTGTCACCGTCGATGTCCGTGCGCTGACGCCCCCCTGGGCAAAGGTGTCGAGGCTCTACATTGTGCGCAACGGTCTGGTGATTGATGAGCTTGAGATCGGCGCTGGAATTGAAGAGATCGTTGACTTTGACGGCCCCATCGAGTTGAACACCCAGGACGGCCAGGATGCTTGGTTCCAGATCATTGCGTATGATCCCGACCGAGCCGCGGCTGTCTATCCAGGTCAGCGGGTTTACGCCATCGGCAACCCGTTCTTCCTGGACGCCAACGACAACGGCCAGTTTGACGCACCCGGCCTGGTGGAGTTGGCACCTGAGACGATCGCGTTTTGTCAGCCCTGAGCCATGTGACAGGTCAAAGCCGCGAGCTTGTCTTCGTCGTCATGGTTCCAGACTGGAGCAGTGATGAGCAGCACCATCCTGATTGTGGACGATGAAGAGGATCTGCGGCGCCTGGTTGACTTCAACCTCAAGGCCGCTGGCTACAAGACGCTCCTGGCCGAAACTGGCGCCGAGGCGCTGCGGGTCATTGAACGTCAAAAACCCGATCTGGTGATCCTGGACTTGATGCTGCCCGACATCTCGGGCACCGACATCTGTCGGAGGCTCAAGCTCCAACCCGAGACGCGCAACATCCCCGTGCTGATCCTCTCGGCGCGCGGCGATGAGATTGACCGCGTGGTGGGCTTTGAGATCGGCGCCGACGATTATGTCGTCAAACCCTTCTCAACCCGCGAACTGATCCTGCGCATCAAGGCCATCCTCAAGCGCTCGGGTGGCTCTGAGGAGCCCAACGAGCTGCGCCTGGGATCTTTGCGCATCGATCGTGGCCGCCACAGGGTCTGGCTCCACGACGCAGAGTTGAATCTCACCGCGCTGGAGTTCAAGCTCCTGACCACCTTTGTGGCCCGGCGCGGCCGTGTGCAAACCCGCGAGCGTCTCCTGGACGATGTCTGGGGCATCGACGCGGGCGTCACCACCCGCACCGTCGACACCCACGTCAAGCGCCTGCGCGAGAAGCTCGGCTCGGCCTCCAGGATGCTGGAGACCGTGCGCGGGGTGGGCTACAGGTTTGCGGAGTCCTCCGGCGATGACTGAGCCGCTCCCCAGCGCCCAAACGCCGCCGCCGCGCCCGGTCTGGCATCGCCGCCTGCACTGGCGGCTGTGGATGTTCTACGCGGCGCTGCTGGCGCCCGCGTTGGTGGCGCTCTTTGTCTTTCTCAACTACACCCTCCAGCAACAACTTCAGGAGCGCACGCGCCGTCAGTTGACCATCGATGCCAAGATGGTCGCCAGCGCCGTGTCCCAAAGCTCCCTGGGCGACGCGGCAGACTGGGACGCGCTGGCGGATGCGCTGGCGGTGGGGCGCTCACTGAGCGTGGACGACGGCCTGCGGATCTCCTTCATTGATGGCAATGGGCGCGTGCTGGGTGACTCCGAGGTCGCCAGCGCCGAGATTTCCAAGCTCGAACCCCACGACATGCGCCCCGAAATCAAAGAGGCCTTGTCTGGCCCCGACGGGGTAGGCCACGCGACCCGCTACAGCCAGACCCTGCGCCAGCCCCTGATGTACTCCGCGCGCCGCCTGACGCTGCCCGAGTTGAGCCCCAAAACCGTCGTGGTCCGCGTCGCCTGTCAGCGCGACGCCTACAAAGTCCTCTTAAGTCAGGTCCGTCAGGTCCTTGGCGGCTCCGCGCTGCTGGTCATCGTCCTGGTCAGCTTTGCGGGCTTCATGACCAGCCGTCTGGTCAGCCGCCCCATGACGCAGATCAGCGCCGCCGCGCGGCAACTGGCCACTGAACCTCACCAGGCCCCGCTGCCCGTGGCTCGCCAGGACGAACTGGGCATGCTGGCCGAGAGCATCAACGCGCTCTCCAGCCAACTCAACGCTCGCCTTTCCCAAATCGAGGAGGACAAGCTCCTGCTCTCGGCGGTGCTCGATGGCATCACCGAGGGGGTCATCGTCTGCGAGGCCAACGGCCGCGTGGTCGTGGTCAACCCGGCGGCTCGAAAGCTCCTGGAACTTGGCGACGCCGACGTCCACGGCAAACTTCTCCTTGAGGTCTACCGCTCGCCCGAGCTTAAAGACGCCCTGGACGAAGCGCTGCGCACCAAGGGGGCCATCAGCCGGGAGTTGATCATTCGCCGCCGTGAGACGCTGCACCTGATGGTGACCGCCGCCGCCCTTGACCGCCCCCAGGAGCAGCGCGACGGTGCTGTGGCTGTGCTCCACGACATCACGCGGCTGCGCAAGCTGGAGCGGATCCGGCGCGATTTTGTGGCCAACGTCAGCCACGAGTTGCGCACCCCGCTGGCCACCATCACGGGCTACGCCGAGACGCTCTTGAGCGGCGCCATTGAGTTGGATCCAACCGCGCAGGACTTTGTGGAGACCATCGAGCGCCATGTCAAACGCCTTAACGTCATGGTCTCCGACCTGCTGGTGCTGGCCCGGATCGAGGCCGAAGGGCAGGGGCCGCGCCTTGCCCGGGTGTCGCTGGAGGCGATCGATCTGGAGGTGCGCGAGTCTGTCGAGGTGCTGGCCGACAAACACAGCGTTCACATCCAGAGTGATCTGCAACACGGCCCCGATGTGATGGCTGAGCGCCGCGCGTTGACCCAGGTGCTGCGAAACCTCATGGAGAACGCCATCCACTACTCCGAGCCCGGCGGCGAGATCGTGGTGCGGGCCGAGAGCGACGCTCACGGGAAGGTTCACATTCGCGTGGAAGATGAGGGCGTTGGGATTGAGCCCCGGCACCTGCCGAGGATCTTTGAGCGCTTTTACCGCGTAGATGAAGGGCGCAGCCGAGAGGTCGGCGGCACTGGCCTGGGGTTGGCCATCGTCAAGCACATGGTCCAGGCCATGAACGGCGACATCCACGCGACTTCCACGCCAGGCCGGGGCAGCACCTTCACAGTGACGCTGAGGGCTGCCGAGGTGATCAACCTCCCCAGCGGTGATCGTTCGGAGGTGGTCTGATGCACGCGCCGACCCGCTACAGCCGAGAGATGCGCATCCTGCGCCAGGAACTGCTGCGGATGGGCGGTCAGGTTGAGGAGATGCTCGGCGCCGCCATTGAGGCGCTCGGGAGCTTTGATCCCAAGCTGGCACGGCGAGCGCTCGACATGGATAAAGAGGTCGATCGCCTGGAGATTGAGATCGATGAGCACTGCTTGAGGATCCTGGCGTTGCACCAGCCTGCGGCGGCGGACTTGCGCTTTGTGACCGCCTCGATGAAGCTGGTGACGGACCTGGAGCGCATGGGCGATCTGGTGGGCAATGTGGCTGAGGGTGTCATCGCGCTCAGCCGCGAAGAGCGCCTCAAGCCCTACGTGGACCTGCCCCAGATGGCCCAGCAGGTCCAGGCGATGGTGAAGTTGGCGTTGGATGCCTTTGTGGCTCAAGATGTGGCGTTGGCCCACAGAGTGCTGGAGGCCGACAACGATGTGGACGAGCTTCACTGGCAGATCCGCCGAGCGCTGGTGGCCAGGATGGGGCGCGACGGCGCCATTGTCAGCCGGGGGCTGAACCTCTTGCTGGCGACCAAACACCTGGAGCGTCTGGGGGATCACGCCACCAACATCGCCGAAAAGGTCATCTTCATGGTCCAGGGCCAGGACATCCGGCATCAGTAAAGGAGTGTTATGGGGACGAGTCAGGATAAGATCAACGCGGCGCTGACGGCGCACCGCGATGGGTTGATTGAGCTGCGCCGGCATCTGCACGCCAACCCCGAGTTGAGCAACCACGAGTTTGCCACCACCAAGCACATCGCCCAGCAACTGCGCGATCTTGGCCTCCAGGTGCACGTGCGCCCAGAAGGGCTGGGGCTCTACGCCGATCTGACCCCGCCGGGTTTTGACCCCTCCAGGGACCGTACGGTGGCCATCCGCAGCGATCTGGACGCCCTGCCCATCCAGGAGCAGACCGAGTTGTCTTTTGCTTCGTGCAACCCCGGCGTCATGCACGCCTGCGGCCATGACATGCACATGGCCACCGTCATGGGGGCGGCGGTGGCGCTCTCCGAGATGGGCGACGAGCTGCCGGGCAGAGTCCGCTTTCTCTACCAGCACGCCGAAGAGGTGGCCCCGGGCGGTGCAGAAGATCTGGTGGCGTTTGGGGCGATGGAAGGCGTGGATGCGGTCCTGGGTTTGCACTGCGATCCTGAGCGGCCTGTGGGGCGCGCTGGGGTCAAAGTGGGGCCGATGACGGCCGCCTCGGACGCCTTTGAGTTGACCATCGAGGGGACCGGAGGCCACACCGCCAGACCCCACCACGCCGTGGACCCTGTCTATGTGGGGGTGCAGGTGGCGCAGGCGCTCTACGGGATGGGTGGCCGCTTGTTGGACGCGCGCGATCCGGTGGTGTTGGCCATCGGGGTCATTCAGGCCGGCAAGGTCCCCAACGCCATCCCCAACTCGGTCACCATCAAGGGCACCGTGCGGACCCTCTCCAAGAAACACCGCGAGGAGTCCAAGCCCTGGATGCGCAAGGTCATCGAGGGCATCTGCGCAGGCTACGGCGCCACCTTCAGCCTGAGCTTCAACGAGGGCGCCCCCGCCATCCACAACGACGCTCAGATCATGGGGCTGCTCGAAGGGGCGGCGCAGGACGTCCTGGGGGGTGACGCCATCGATCAGATCCCGCTGCCGAGCATGGGCGCCGAAGACTTCAGCTACTACCTCGAACACGCCCCTGGGGCGATGTTTCGCCTGGGCACAGCGCTGCCCGACGAGCCTCGCCATTTGCTCCACACCCCCTTCTTCAACCCCTCGGAAGAGGCCATTGGGTTGGGGGCGCGGATTTTGAGCCTGGCGGCGATGCGGTTTTTGTCGCAGAAGTGAGCGCTGGGGGCGGCGTCAAGGCACGGTGCGCGCGGGGCGGAAGCCCAGTGAGTCTTTGCGCATTTCGGGCTCGTCGTAGCCCCGGTTGGCGGCGCGGCAGTCGCGCGCCAGGCTCATCCAGGAGCCGCCTCGGTAGGTGCGCCCGGCGCCCTTCTCCGGGCCCAGCGGGTCCTTGGCGTCTTCGCCGCTGTAAGCGCCAAAGTTCCAATCCCAGACCCACTCCGAGACATTGCCCAGCGGGTCATAGAGGCCCCAGAAGTTGGGCTCCAGCTGCGCCACCGGGTGGGGGTTGCTCTCTGCGTTGCCGCAGAACCAGGCGATCTTTTTGAGGTGGCTCGGCGAGGGGTTGCACTCGGCCTCTGCGGGGTCGAGGTCGCCGTTGTAGAAGGCGCTGCCGGTGCCTGCGCGGGCGGCGTACTCCCATTCAGCCTCTGTGGGCAGCCGGTAGCCCGAGCACTCAAGGCCCACAAACTCCAGCTTGCCGCAGCGGAAGTTGACCCCTGGTGTGCCCACGCAGCCGGACATCTCGTAGCACTGGGGCAGGCCCTGGGCAGAAGAGAGGCGGTTGAGGTACTCCAGCGCGTCCCACCAACTGACGTTCTCGACCGGGCAGTCGCCCCCGCAGTTTTTAAAGCCCGAGGGGTTGTTGCCCATCAGACGCTCCCATTGGGCCTGGGTGACCTCGGTGGTCTGGACCATGAAAGGGGCGGTGATGGTGACGCTGTGGCTGGTTTCGTTGTCCGCGTGTCCGGTCTCTTCGGGGGTGGAGCCCATGGAGAAGCGCCCGGTGTTGATGCGGACAAATTGGGGCTCGGTGTACGCGTCACCGCCGCCGAGGATTTTATCCCAGGGGGTGAGCATGGCGGCGACGGTGGCCAGCATCACCAGCAGGCCCACGCCAGCGGCGATCATGATGGTTTTTTTGGAGTTGTTGTTCTGGTCTTCGACCTTGGTGGTCGGCGCGGCGCGGGCGCGGCGGCGCGGCTCCTCGGGGTTTTGAACGGCGTTGGGCCCCGTGGTGCGCGATGGTGCTGTGACGCGCGGTGAGGTGGGCTTGCCCCCTGTGGTGCGGCGGTTTTGGATGCGAGAGACACTGGCCACGGGGCTGGCGGCGGGGTTGAACGGCTCGGGCTCGGTTTGGAGGGGGCGCGGCGCTTCGCCGTGGGCCGGGACCTGGGAGTTGCTGGTCAACTGTGCCGAGTCGCGCATCAGCGGCGCCATGGACACGGAGTTGAGCCCAAAGCCCGTGTTGTAAGCGGGGGGAGGGGCGCCGTCGTCGAGTTCACCGCTCTCAAAGAGGGCCGAGATGTGGTCCAGCGCGACGACCGACGACTCGGGGCGGTCGTCGGGGTCGGTCGAGAGCAGGCTGCCGATGAAGGCGTCCAGCCCAGGGTAACGCGCCATGGGCGGGTATTGTTCGCTGGGTTGGGGTCCCTGGCCTTCGCGTTCGCGCATGGCGCGGTAGACCGCAAAGGGGTCGTCGTCGTCGGCGGTGTAGGGCGGCCAACCCGTGATGATGAAGAAGAGCACCGCGCCGAGCTGCCACAAATCCAGGCGGCCGTCCAACTCTTTGCCGGGGCTGAACTGCTCGGGGGCCATGTATTCGGGCGTGCCCACGATGCGGCTGGTTTTGCGGTCGACGGTGCCCGCGCCCAGGATCTTGGCGATGCCAAAGTCGATGACCTTGGCCTGCTCCTGGCCGTGCTCGTCGGTGACCAGCAAGACGTTGTCGGGCTTGAGATCGCGGTGAAGCAGGCCCTTGGTGTGCGAGGTGTGCAGCGCGGAGGCGATTTGCCAGCCCAGGCGCGAGGCCCGCACGGGATCAATCCGGTTGGGGATGGTGTTGCCCCTGGGCCAGACCTCGTCAAAGAGGTTGTGGCCCTTGAGCAGCTCCAGGAGCATGAAGGGCTGGCGGCTCTCGGGCAGCACGCCGATCTCAAAGCACCGCACAATGTTGGGGTGTTTGATCTTATCGAGGATGTCCCACTCGTCGATGAAGCGCCGTTGGACCTCGGGCGTGCCGATGAGCTGCTGGTCCATGACCTTCATGGCGCGCTTTTGCTGCACCAGGGTGTGGGTCACCTCATAAACGGCGCCAAAACCGCCGGCACCAATCCGCCGCTCGACCTGGTAACGGCCGCCGTCGACGAGACCGCCGAGCAGTTGATCGGTCGGCCAGCCAAATGGCGGGCGCACGGCGTTGCAAGACTTGCATATGAGCATGTCCTCACTGACGACCGATGAGTTGCATTCAGGGCAGTATGGTTGCATCTGTCCTCGCTTGTTGCGTCATCAGCAAGATTAGCTTCTTGATGCGCCAAGGGCAAAGGATCCTGTGGTGTCGGGGAAAGTAAATGTCGTGTGGAGCGGTGGCCAACGCTTTGAAATCCCCCATAGGGAGACCGTGTTGCCCTCTTGTTTGGGATTTTCAAGGGCCGTGCGTTGGCGACGTTGAAGGGGAGGGTCAGTAGGGACTGGTGTAGAGCACGGCGCCGCGATCCTGAATCAAATAACCCACCAGGGCTGTAATCGCCCCCCAACCCAGGCTCGCTCCGCCCAGGCCCACCAGCGTCGCGCCCGGGCCGATGTTGTCTTCGCCCGAGGCCGACACCAACAAACCCAGCACCAGCGCTCCGGCGCCAAGGCCCATCATCCATTTGCCCGTCGTCAGCGCCTTGTGCGAGGCGGGCTTGAGTTGGGCCATCGCCGTGGGGTCTTTGAGGCGAATGTTTTGTTGGCCCTCAAAGTCGCCCGCGATGTTCAAGGTGGCGCCGCCCGGAGGCAGATCGTCAAAGGTGCAGGGCTGGTTGGGGCGCACCAACTGGGGACACTTGAGTCTGGCACCCTTGGAGGTCGTCACGCTGACCTGAAACTCGCCGTTGCCCGCCAAAGGCTGGATCAAGAGCCGGTGCTTGCCCGGTTTGGCCGGTGCCAGGTTGCCCGGATCGGGCAGCGTGGGCTCAACGGGCTTGTCCTCCACGCAGCTCTCCAACTCCTTGCGAAACTCCTTGAGCTTGGTCAGCACCTGCACGGGGGAGGGCTCGCGGATCTGGGGCGCCGAGGCCACCTTGTCGTACGCCGCCTTGGCGTCCGCGCATCGACCCGCGCGCTGCAGCGCACGACCCATGTTCAAGTAGGTGATGTTCAACTCTCCAATGGCGAGCGATGCCTCAAAGAACTCCACCGCCCCAGACCAATCCTCCTGGCCAAAGGCGTCGGCGCCCGCTTTGTAAAGCTCCAGTTGATCCTCGGTCGGTGAGGCGTAATTGCCGTCCTGAGCCAGCGCCGCAGCGCCCGAACCCAACACACACACCAAGACCATCGCCGCCGCGCACATCCAACGCATCATGAGATTCTCCGCATCTGCCATCTCAAGAGGGACCCACCAAAGGGGACATTGGGCTTCAAACGCCCAACCCCGCCATGGTCATCTCAAATACCCCTTGTTGAGTCCTCTGTCATGTCTGGTCATGCCTTTGTGGGTCATTTAAGGCGTTTGCATCAAAACCCCTTTGGGCCTTGTCGAAACCCCAAAACCCACCCTTTTGAACGCACAACCCGCAGTGTTGTCTCCTGCAAAGGCAGAGGTTGGCCGCAGCAACACGGCCTGTCAAGCGAACCGGCCTTCACCAAGCCCGCGCTGCTGTGCCCAGGTTCTGTCTGATCATTGGAACTTGGGGCCACTGTCAGACAGAACCCAGGCACCTGTTGGGATAAAAATATGGCCCCAAGCGCTTGACGGACCCTTAAATCGGTTTTATTGGTTGGTTGACCAACAAACTTAGGCTTCCCCGCATCTCCTTGCACCGGGTCTTGCCATTGTGTCAGACCTTTTTTCCAAGTTGGTTGACCAAATAAGGAGGTGCACCGTGGGACGACCGTCCAACAAACCCGTTCGCAGGCGGCAAATCGCCATGGCAATGATGAAAGTGATGGCCACACAAGGATACGACGGCGCGACGATCTCAGGGATCGCCAAAGAGGCCGGGCTGACCTCAGGGCTGGTTCACTACCACTTTGGCTCCAAGCAAGAGATCTTGCTCCACATGATGGCGTTGCTCATCGCAGCCCACACCCAGCGCCTCAACGCCGCGCTGGAGGCTGCCGGTGAGCGTCGGGTGGACCAACTCGACGCCTTCATCAACGCCCACCTGGCCATCGGCGCCACCGCCGACCCCGAAGCCACCGCTGCCTGGGTCTCGCTGACCGCCGAAGCCGTGCGCCAACCCCCTGTCGGCCAGGCCTGGAGCACCGCGCTGGACACCCTGGCCGAGCACCTTCGACCCATCATCGACGCTGGCCAGCAAGAGGGCGCTTTCAAGGTCGACAAAGACGACATCGAACCTGCGGTGGCCGCCATCCTGGCCACCATCCAGGGATATTTTGTGCTGGCGGCCACCAACCGCGAACTCATCCCCCGTGGCAGCGCCGCCGCAGCCACCCGGCAGATGGCCCGAGGGCTGCTGCGCATCCAGACTTGACCGACCGCAGCGCTTCCAAACCCGATCGGGCGCTGTGGTCATACCCATATGAAGGAGGAAAGCATGAGCAACAACACCGACATCACCGGCTTGTTGGCCCCCGTCCAGACGGCGGCCTCCCCCGCATCCTTCGATCCACAGACGCTCATCCCGGTGGCACTGGCGGCCGTCGCCCTGATCGCCGTCTTTGCCCTGGCGCGCTGGAGCATCAAACAGTTCTTCATCACCGCCGCGCCCGACCAATGGCTCCTGCGCATCCGCAACGGCAACCTCATTGACGCCGGGGTCGGGGTCTCCTGCTGGCGGCGCCCCGGCGACGTCGTGGCCATCTTCACCAGCACCCTCCAGCGCGTGCGCTTCACCGTCGAAGCCCACAGCAGCGACCGCGTCGGCGTCAACATCGAAGGTTTCATCCTCTGGAGCGTCGACGGCGCCAGCGACGGCCCTTTTCGCGCCTTCAGGCAAATGGGCCTGCTCGACCTGAGCCGCCAGGACCCCCAGATGCGCCAACGCAAACATCTGCTCAGCACCCCCCAACACCGCGCCTTCCGCACCTTGCTCAGCGCCGAAGTCCAGCGCCACACCTCCACCATGAGCCTCGACGAGCTGCTCTCCAAGCAAGACCTCCTCGTCGATGGTCTCTCCGGTCGCCTCGACGCACTCGCCCATAAGCTCGGCATCGAAATCACCCAGGTCGAGATCGTCCAACTCGGCACCCAGGACCCCTCCATCATGACCGATCTGGCCAGCGAAGAGCTCGAAGCCGTTCGTCAACAGGCTCGCCTCACTCGCCTTGAAGCCCAGGAACGCCTGGATCGACGCAAACTCGAAGGCAAAACCGCCTACGCCCTCCAGGAGGCCGCCGCCAAAGAGTCCCGCATGGACGCCGACCGCCAGATCGCCCAGCGCAAGCAATCCATTGACGCCGAGCTGGCCCTGGCCGCCGAAGCCGACGCCGCGCGCCTTGATGAAGCGCGCCGCCAACGCCAGGCCCTCGACCTCCAGGCCAAACTCGACGCCGTCCGCGCCGAAGCCGAAGCCGAACGCGATGCCGCGCTCACCCGCGCACAGGCCCTCGAAGGCACCTCTCCCCAGGTCCGCGACCACCAACTCCAGCTCCACACCGTCGAGGCCATGACCCAGGCCATGGGCAAGCTCCCCATCAAAGATGCCCGCTGGGTCACCGTCGGCGAAGACTCCCCCCTCCACTCCATCCAAGGCCTCGTCCAGGCCCTGGTTCCAGCCAAAGCCTGAGTCTTTGGCGCTGTCCCCACGCTGGTCAGGGCGTTCTTGGACTCAGGCAGGGCAGAGACAAAGACGCCGGAGTGATGCCCGCAGAGCCTGGTTCGTGGCGAGCAACACCCCGGCGTCGATTCTTTAAAACCTGCCGTGTGTTGTGGGCTTGGGTTGTCTTTGATGGGCCTTTTTTGGGGCAGATAAGCGGGTTGTCTTGAGCCTGCCCCTGCATGGGTGGGTTGGGATCAATCCCAGCACACCTCATCGAGCCATTCGACCTCGTCGGTGCATGTCTCATCGACGCACTCGTCGTCATCCAGGTCGCAGCCGCTGGACCAATAGCACTCAAAGAAGGCCCCGACCGCTTCGGCGCTCTCTTCGTCATCGGCCTCCTCTACGCATCCGGCCAGACAGTCTTCGTCGCCCTCTTCGCAGTCGTCTTCGATGCAGATGAAGAGTTCCTCGCAGGGGCTCTCATCGTCGTCATCGCCGTCATCATCGTCGTCATCGTCATCATCATCGTCGTCATCGTCGTCGTCATCTTCGGGGTCGATGTCCGAGATGGGGATGTTGCCCAGCAGGAGGTCACATTCAACGGCGCCGCAGGCGGCGGCGTCGGCCCAGAGGCCGCCGATGTCCTGGGAGCACTCCAACTGGCCCATCTCTGAGCAGCCGCTGAGTGTGCAGCAGGCGCCCTGGACCTGGGGGGCTTCGGTTTGCACCGGCCCATTGACGTACTCCACCGCACCCCCGGGCTGCTCGACGCAGCCCGCCAGCCCCACCACAACAAGCCAGCCCAGCGCTGCCCACAGAGTCTTTGTGTTCATGCCCGCACCTCGCTGACGCCGCTGTTGGCTTGGCCTTCATCGAGGCCGTAGGAGTCCACCTGGGCGCCCATGATGTTGGCGACCTCCATCAAGACGTTGCTGTAGTTCTGACGTTCGGAGCCGACGTGGTGCATGTTGCCGCGCAGGCGGCCGTTGGCTTTGCCAAGCAGGAGTATGGGGTGGTCGTGCATTTCGTGGGTCCAGCCGTAGGCGACTTCGCTGGTGCACAGCAGGCAGATGTCGTCCAGGAGGCTGCCGCCTCCGGCGGCGGGTGTGCTGGAGAGGTGTCCGAGCATGTTGGCCAGGCTCTCCATGGCGTAGATGACGCCTTGGGAGACCATGCCGTAGCCGTCGGGGAGGGCGTCGACCAAGTGGACGATGTCTTCGTGGAAGGAGCGGTTGAAGTTGTCGCCCAGGTGTCGGTAGTAGACGTGGCCGGCGGGGAGGGTGAAGGCGTAGCTGAAGACGTTGGTGAGGTCGCAGGCCATGGCCAGGGCCATCATGCGTCCCATGGCGTCGTTGAGCAGCGCGGGGGCTTCTTCGCGGGTGTCTTCCTGAACGTCGGCGCCGGGCGGTGTGATGATGCCGCAGCTGTTGGGGGCACCGGCCAGGCGCGTTTCGAGTGCGCGGATGCCTTCGGCGTGTGCTTGGAGGCGGCTGCGGTCTTCTGCGCCGACGTTGCGCTCGAGGCGTTTGAAGTCTTCGAGGACGGTGTCAAGGACGCTGCGGCGAGCGTCGCGCAGTTCGGGGGGTGCGGAGCTGACGCCGAAGAGGCGCGAGAAGAGCTTGTGGGGGTTGTACTCGGGGTAGTTGGGGGCGGCTTTGCCGCTGTGAGAGATGGCGTGGAGGACGGGCTGGTCGCCAGCGGGGGTGGCCTTGGAGAGGCCGACCTCAAGGGAGCGCAGCGGTGTTTGTCCGCCGACCATGTTGGCGACGACCTGGTCGATGGAGGGGAGTCTGGCGGAGCCGAACTCATCGGGTGGTGCGCCGGTGGTGACGCCAGCGGAGCCGCCGACGTGGGCGTCGCCCATTTTGACCTCGAAGTTGCTCAGGACGGTCAAGTGCGACTTGTAGGCGGCCAGGGGGGCCAGTTGCGGGGTCAGGGACCATTGGTCATCGACGCCGCCGTTGCCTGCGGGGTGCCATTTTTCGGGGTCCACGCCGTTGCCAAAGAACCACATCCCAAAGCGCTTGGGCAGGGGGTTGCCGTCGGCAAACGCGGTGCCGTTGTTGTTCAGATCCTGGATGAGGCGAGGAAGGGGAAGCATGAGTGATGCGCCGCCTGCGAGGATACCGGCGAGGAAGCGTCGGCGGTTGATGTGGGTCATGGCTGAAGTCCTCCCAGGATCCATTGGCGAAGCAGTTCGCGTTCAGTGTCGTTGAGGGGTTGATTGGGGGGCATGGGCTCGCCGCCGCCGCCTTCGACGTCGTTGAAGGTGCCGTGGACTTTGTGCCAGAGGTAGCTGCGCTGGGTGTCTCCGGCGGTGTTGCAGGGCATGTCGGTGTCGGTTGCGCTGGGGCCGGTGAGGCGTCCGAGCAGCCCGTCGTCGAGGGTGAGGTCGAGGCCGCCGAGTGCGGGTCCGACGTGGCAGGCGGCGCAGCGCGGGGCGAAGACCTCGGCGTAGACCTTGCGCAGGGTGGGGGCGCCGCCTTCGTCGGGGGTGTCGGGGGTTTTGCGGAAGGCTTCGGTGCCGACAAAGTGGATCATGAAGCCCTTGAGGCGTCGGCCCTGGGCGTTGAAGGTCTCGGTGAGTTCGGCGATGACGGCCTCGTCGGATTCGTGGTGGCCGGTGGCGTAGCGGTAGATTTGTCGGGTGACGCAGTCGGTGGCCTCGGGCAGGTCGCGGAAGGTCTCGGCCATGGAGCGCAGGCTGTCGAATTGGGCGGTGTCGGAGCCGCCGTCGCGGCTGAGGTAGCGCCAGGTCACAGAGGTGTCGAGGTCAAAGCCCCAGTCGTCGATCTGGCGGTAGCGGCCGATGGTGTCAAAGTTGTCGAGCGCGAAGCCCAGCGGGTCCATCTGGCTGTGGCAGCCTTTGCAGGACGAGGCGCACAGGTGGTGCTCTTCGATGGAGGCGCGGCGCGAGACGCCGTCGGGGCGCTCGCAGATGTCGATCTCGTCGGGCGGGGCGCCGATCTCCATGCAGAGAATGCGCTCCATGATGTAGAGGCCCCGGCGCGTGGGGGAGGTTTCGTTTTGTTTGCCCAGTTGTGAGAGGAAGGCCATGGTGCCCATGATGCCTCGGCGCGGGCTGTCAGGGGCATGGCGCGCGGGCATGAAGCCCATGGCGTCTGGGGGGCCGTCAGCGACGATCTTTTCGCCGTCTTCGCGGTCGGGTTCGGTGCCGATGGCGCCGGGTTCTTCTTCGTCGTCCAGCTCGTAGAAAGCCTTCATGTGGGTGTCGACGTAGGTTTTGTCGGTGGTCAGCAGGTCGAGGTAGTCGGCGTCGTCGTCAAAGACATGGCCGACGACCATGCGGCGCAGCTCCTCGCGCGCGGCAAAGGCCATCCATTGGAGCCAGGGCTGGAGCTTGCCTTCGCGGCCCAGGGCGAACTGCACGTTTTCGTCCGAGGCGGCCAGGATGTCGCGCTCCAGGCGGTCGAGCTGGTCGAGGCGGAACCATTCATCGACAAAGGTCGCCAGGCCCTGGCGCGCCTTTGGATCGGCCATCATGCGCGTGGCCTGGCTGCGCACACCCTCGGCGTTGTTGAGTTCTCCGGCGGTGGCGGCGCGCAGCAGTTCGGTGTCGGGTGGCGCGCTCCACAGGAAGTAGCTCAGGCGCGAGGCCATGGCATAGTCCCGGTAGAGGCCGTCGTCGTCGGCGACCTCGATGCGGTAGAGGAAGTAGGGGGATTGGAGCAGGCCCAGCGTCAGGCAGCGCATGGACTCGTTGTAGTTGCCGGTGGACGCCAGACAGGTGCTGTGGAGGCCCTGGTAGCGCTCGGTTTCGCTGGCGGTCAGCGGGCGGCGCCAGGCGCGCTGGCCAAGCGCGGCGATGAAGGCGTCCACGCAGATTTGCTGGCCGTGTTGGGAGACGTCGCAGTTCAGCAGGGCGCTGCGGCGACGTTCGTTGCTGAAGACCGCCTCGACGGCCTCTTCGATGAGCAGATTGTAGCGCTCGACGCCGCTGAGCGAGGTGGTGACCTCGCGGGCACCCACGCGGGCCAGCCCGGCGCGGCTCAGGTCCGGCTCAAGGCCCTCAAGGACGACCGGCCCCAGCGCGTGCTGGAGGCTGCGGGTGAACTCAAGCTGGGTCAAACGGCGCAACTGCGGCGTGGGGTCCTGCACGTCGCGCTCGGGGGGATCTTCAGGGGGCGTGGGCACCTGGACGACGGTGGCCTCTTTGGCCTCTTGACATCCTATGGTGATGAGCGCCAGCGCCGCACAAAGCGGCGCCAGGACGGTATATCGTTTCAAAGCAAACCTCCGATGCGTTTTCCCCTGACTCGGCAGGGGTGTCGCTTGGTTGGAGGCGGCGGCGCTTTGTTTTGGGCAACAAAAAAGCGCCCAGGAGAAGTTTTTCTCGCGGGCGCCCTTCAATGCGTACTATTGAGAATTTGGTTCTACTCGACTTTGTCCTTGTCCAAGGCCGTGTAGGTGAAGGTCAGGCCCTCATCGTTGGCATCGACCTGGGCGTGGCCGCCTTCGGCCAGGGCGCCAAAGAGCAGCTCCTGGGCCAGCGGGTGCCGGATGGAGGTCTGGATGAGGCGGCTCAGGGGGCGCGCGCCAAAGCGCTCGTCGTAGCCCTCTTTGGCCAACCAGGCGCGCGCCGCATCGGTCAGGCCGATGGTGACTTCGCGCTCTGCCAGCGTCTCGCCAAGCTCCGCCACAAACTTATCGACGATCTTCTCCATGACATCCTGGGGCAGGGGGTCAAAGGTGATGGTCGAGTCCAGGCGGTTGCGGAACTCGGGGCTGAAGAGTCGCTCAAGGGCCTTTTCGCCTTTGGCGATGTCCACACCCTGTCCAAAGCCGACCGAGCGCCGGGTCATCTCAAAGGCCCCAGCGTTGCTGGTCATGATGATGATCACGTTGCGGAAGTCGGCCTCGCGGCCGTTGTTGTCGGTCAACGTGGCGTGGTCCATGACCTGGAGCAGGATGTTGAAGAGGTCCGGGTGGGCCTTTTCAATCTCGTCGAGCAGGAGCACGCAGTGCGGGTTCTTGCGGATGGCCTCGGTCAGCAGGCCGCCCTGGTCGTAGCCGACGTAGCCGGGCGGGGCGCCGATGAGGCGGCTGACGGTGTGCTTCTCCATGTACTCGCTCATGTCGAAGCGGATGAACTCGACGCTCAGGGCCGCGGCGAGCTGCTTGGCGACCTCGGTCTTGCCCACGCCGGTGGGGCCGGCGAAGAGGAAGGAGCCCACGGGTTTGTCTTTGCCCGCCAACCCCGCGCGCGAGAGCTTGACGGCGTCGATGACGGCCTTGACGGCGCGATCCTGGCCAAAGACCTTGCCCATCATCCGGTCTTCGAGCGTGGCCAGCTTGGCGCGCTCGTCCACACCGGCGGTGATGTCGGGCATGCGGGCCATCTTGGCCACCACGGCCTCGATCTCGGGCACGTCCAGGGTCTCCACACGCTCAGAGGCGGGCTTCATGCGGTTGCGGGCGCCGCACTCATCGACCACGTCGATGGCCTTGTCGGGCAGGAAGCGCTCGTTGATGAAGCGGGCGGCCAACTCGGCGGCGGCCTGCATGGCCTCGTCGGTGTAGGTGACCTTGTGGTACTCCTCGTAGTAGGGCTTAAGGCCCATGAGGATCTTGTGGGTGTCCTCGACCGAGGGCTCGTTGACCTCGATGGTCTGGAAGCGGCGCGCCAGGGCGCGGTCGCGCTCAAAGCTGCGCTTGTAGTCCTGGTGGGTGGTGGCGCCGATGCAGCGCAGCTCCCCGTTGGCCAGGGCGGGCTTGAGCAGGTTGGAGGCGTCCATGGAGCCCCCGGCGGTGGCCCCAGCGCCGACGATCATGTGGATCTCGTCGATGAAGAGGACCGCGTTCTCCTTCTTGGTCAGCGCTTTGATGGCGGCCTTGAGGCGCTCCTCAAACTGACCGCGGAACTTGGTGCCCGCCAGCAGGCCGCCCAGGTCCAGGCTGAAGACTTCCACGCCCTTGAGGACCTCTGGGACCTCGTCGTGGACGATCTTGCGGGCCAGACCCTCCACGATGGCGGTCTTGCCCACGCCGGGGTCGCCGGTCAGCAGCGGGTTGTTCTTGCGCCGACGGCACAGGACCTGGATCAGGCGCTCCAACTCGGCGTCGCGGCCGATGAGCGGGTCAATGTGGCCTTCGCGGGCGCGCTCGGTGAGGTCGACCATGAAGGATTTGAGAGGGTTGCTGGCCTCTTCATCCTCCTCGTCCTCCTCGTCATCCCAGTCCGGGTCCACACGCTCAAGCTCGCCGCCGTCCATGTCGTCTTCGTCAGCTTTGGAGACGCCGTGCGAGATGTAGGACACCACGTCCAGACGACGCACGCCGTGCTCTTCAAGCAGGTAGACGGCGTGGCTGTCAGGCTCGGCAAAGAGCGCCACCAACACGTTGCCGCCGTCGATCTCGCCCTGGTTGCTCGAGCGCACGTGCATCATGGCGCGCTGCAAGACGCGCTGGAAGCCCAGCGTCTGGGTGGGTTCGATCTTGACGCCCTCGGGGAGCTTCTCGATCTCTTCGTTGAGGTGACGGTCGACGTCGCGTTTGAGGCGGCCGACCTTGGCGCCGCAGTGGCGCAGGATGTTGCGGGCCACGGGCTCGTGCACCAGCGCAAAGAGCAGGTGTTCGACCGTGACGTATTCGTGGCGTCGGGTCTCGGCTTCTCGAACCGCCGAGTAGAGCGCCATCTCCAATTCGCGCTGACCCATGCTTGGTGCCCCCGTGGGTGGGTTAGGCAGGCTCGACGGTCACCTTCAGAGGGTGACCTTGCTGACGAGCCCGTTGTGTGGCTTGCATCGCCTTGGTTTCGGCGATGTCACGGCTGTAAGTTCCGGCCACGCCGCGACCCTTGTTGTGGATCGATAGCATGATCTGTGCTGCCGCTGCTGGAGGGTGGTGAAAGAGCGTCTCCAGGATCTGCACGACAAACTCCATGGTCGTGTAGTCGTCGTTGTGGATGTAGACATTGTACAGGCGCGGTTTTTTGACCTTGGCTTTGGCCTTTTCCTGAACAACCAGGCCGCCTTCGGTCTCCTCCTTCCGGCTCATCTCCGACCCTCTCCCTCAATGCATGCTCGCGCAGGCGACCTGCGCGTCTATTTTGATGACCTCACCGCGGGCATCTGCCCACAGGATGGCCCCATCACAATCCATATTATGTGTCGGCGCTTGCGCCCCTTCCCATGTGGAAAAGCGCTGCCCCTTAGACCACAAAAGTGGTTCGGCCATTCAATGTGTACACCGGCCTCGGCGATTCAAGTCCGCCAAAGCGCCAGATGCCAGGACAACCCGGTCGTGGGTCGTGACACATCACAGTCAGGAGCGATGCACAGCACATGTGGGACATTCTAACAGCCCCAGGCTGCGCGCCAAGAACGGCACACACGACAGATGCGCCAAGACGCCCAAAAGCGCTTTGGTGTGTCTGGTCCTGTGCGACGCCGCTGAACAGAACGTTTGAGCCAGCGGTGTATTTCGGCCTGGGGTGGATCAGCGCGAGAGGCGCTCAAGGCGAGCCGGGACATGCTTGTGCCAGGGGGTGCCTGCGATGGGGTCCCGGTCTTCGGTGCGGGTCAGCTCATTGGGGGCCACGCCCAGTGAGCGGGTGCCGTCGGTGCCTTGGTAGTCGAGTCCAAAGCCGTTGGGCAGCGAGATGTGTCCCGGCTGCATGGTGGTGGACAGCTCGACGGGGACCTCACAGGAGCCCCGGCGCGTGGTCAGACGGACTTGATCGCCGCTGAGGACGCCCAACATCTCGGCGTCCTGCAGCGAGATGCGCAGCGAGGCCGACGTCTCTTTTTTGCGGGCCCTGGGGTCGCGCAGGATTGTGTTGGTCGTGTCCGAGCGGCGTTCCCCTGCCGAGAGCACAAAGGGGAAATCCCGATCTCGGGGCGGCTCTTCGTAGGACAGGCGCACCAGCGCGGCAAAAAGCTCGGGGATGGCCAACTGGATCCGCCCGCCGGGGGTGCCCACGCGGCTCCAACTGTCTGAAGGATCCTTCTGCTTGGCGTAAACGACCCCGGTGCGACGTCCGACGATGTCTTTAAAGAGCCGCTCAGCGGCCAGCGGCGCCCACCCGTCATAGCCGGCGTTGGCGGCCGCCTCGCGCTCGTTCCAGGCGTAGAGGTGGCAGACGGCCCACAAGATGGCCGCCTCTTTGGCGCTCGGCGGGAGCGTGGGGCCAAGGGCCCGGTAAATCAGGACGGGCACGTCGTTGATGCGGTCGCGCTTGCGGGCGATCAGCAGACCCAGCGCCAACCCAAGGGCCAGCGAACCCTTGCTGGCGGCCATCTTCAGCGGGGCAATCTCGGCCTTGGAGATCTTCTTGAGGGCCATGGTCAGCCGCGAGTGGATCTCGGCCTCGGGGAGCGTCCCTTCGAGGGGTTTGAAGAGGGCGTGGCGCAGGTGAAAGACGTTCTGGGGCACCTCCATGTTGAAGTAGGTGCACTCGGCCTTCTCAAACTGACTGGAGGCGGGCAGGACGTAGTGGGCCTGACGTGCGGTCTCGGTCATGGCCACGTCGATGACCACAGAGAACTCCAACGCCGCCATGGCCTCGCGCATGCGCTGGCTGTCGGCCAGCGAGTGGACCGGGTTGCCGCTCTCGATGAGCATGGCGCGGAAGCGTTCGGGGTGGTCGGTGAGGATCTCGTCGGGGATGACGTTGCAGGGGATGAGCCCGATGATGATCTTGGAACCCGTCACCGGGCTGACTTTCTTGCGCCGACGCGGTCCAGAGGCCTTCTTGGCGCCCGCTTTGCCCTTGCTGGCGGCGCTGAGCGACAAAAAGGGCACAAAGGCCCCGTTGGTACCCTTGCGCGCAAAGTGTCCGGTCAAGATCCAGATCAGGCGCTGGATGTAGCTGCCCAACGTCGAGCCCCGGTTCATCTGCATGCCCAGGTCTTCAAAGACCGAGACGCTCTTGGCCTTGGCCACGGTGCGGGCCACGCCGCGCAGCACCTCTTCTTCGATGCCGCAGCGCTGGGCGCAGGCGGCGATGTTGGTGCTGGCCAGCAGCGGCTCGACCAGGTGATAGCCGTCGGTGTGCTCGTCGAGCCACCCCCTGGCGACCAGATCCTCCTGAACGATGGCGGCGGCGATGGCCGCCAGACACCAGGCGTCGGTGCCGGGGCGAAGCTGGAGGTGAACATCGGCCCGCTGCGCGGTCTCGCTGCGACGCGGGTCGATGACGATCATCGTGCGGTTGGGATCCTTTTGGATCTCGCGCAGCACAACGCGCGTTCGGGCAAAGCCGTGGGACTGCCAGGGGTTCTTGCCGATGAAGATCGACACCTGCGCGTGCTCAAAATCCCCGTGCACCCCCGCGCCGAGCATTTTCCCATTCACCCAGAACTCGCCGGTCTTCTCCTGCGCCAGCGCGTTGGAGCGGTACTTGACCCCCAGGGCCTTGAGCGTGGCGTCCCCGTAGGTGCCCCCCAGGTGGTTGCCCTGGCCGCCGCCGCCGTAATAGAGGATCTTGTCCCCCCCGTATTTGGCCTTGATCTGACCAAAGCGCTCGGCGATCTCGGCGATCGCCACACCCCAGGACACCGCCTCGTAGGTGCCATCAGAGCGACGCCGCATGGGCGACTGAAGCCGGTCCCCGGCGTTCTGATAATGGTTGATGCGCTGGGCCTTCTCGCAGAGGTAGCCCTGGGAGTTGGGGTGCTCCTTGTCGCCCCGGACCTTGACGATCTCACGGCCATCTTTGCCGCCGGTCTGAACCTCCAGACCGCAGTTGAGGCTGCAAAAGATGCATGCGGTCTTCTTCCACACGCCTTGATCGCGCTTTGCCATGGTTTGTCTCTCCTGTTGTGCGACGATCGCGGCGCGCACAGATCAATGCACTCACCCTTTGAACATCGCCAGCGCCTGCATCATGTTCTGATGCACAAAGTCCACCGCCTTCTTGGGCCGCAGCATCACCTTGAAGTCCACGATCTTGCCATCGTCCGAGCAGCGGATCATGTCCACGCCGTTGATGTAGAGACCATCAAAGGTCGTCTCAAACTCCAGGACGATGTCGTTGCCCGTGGTGACCTCGCGGATGTACCGGAACGAGTCGTTGGCGATGGCGACCGAGGCGGCCATCAAATACATCTTGACCACCGCTTTGCCCTTTTGGGGCGTGTGCAGCACCGGGGAGTGCAGCACGCAGTCGTCCGCCAACAACTCATCGAGGGCTTGAAGGTCGCGCGTGGCGACGACCTGATGCCACCTGGCCAGTGTGTCTTGCATGGGATGAACCTCTGAGGTTGAGTTCTGCATCGCGCCAATGTCTCCACTGGATAAATGGCACCCTTCAGCGCCAATGTCAACAGTGGTTACACTGAGCTGCGCCCGACCATGGGCAGACATGGCCCGATCTTCACGCCCGACGTTGTTCGCTCCGGTGCCGCTGTGCGATGGTGAAGGTTGGCAACGAAGGGGTGACGCCAAGACACACCCACCAATCTCTCCTGGACGGCTGCGGCGGTCTTTTGGGTGGTTTGTTGGTGTGCGATGGCCTGCGAGCGGTGAAATCAGGCGTGACGACCAACAGGGATACCTACCACCACGGTGATCTGCGCCGCGCGGTCATCAAGGCCGGCTTTGAGTCCGTAGAGCAGGGCGCTGAGATCACTTTGAGGGGGCTCGCCCGTCAGGTGGGCGTGAACCACCGGGCGGTGGCGCGCGAGTTTCTGGATCTGCGTGGGGTCCGCGCGGCGCTCAGCGCCGAGGTTCTGGCCGCGCTGCGGGCCGAACTGCTCAAGGTCGACGTGTCCGACAAGCCGCTGCGCAAGGCGCTGCTGGCGCTGGCGGTCTGTTACGCCCGCTTTGGTGTCGAGCATCACGCACGCTATGGGCTGCTCTTTGGCCCGCGTCTGAACACCGACGGCCGCCACCCTGAGCTGGAGGTTGGCTTTCAGGGGATTTTTGAGCCCTTCCATGGGATCTTGCGTCAAGGCATCAAGCAGGGACAATTGCGCCAACACGATGTGTTCGCCGAGACGCTCAAGCTGGGGGCCGCGGTCCATGGCTTTGTGCACCTGACTTGCCTGGGGCGCTGGGAGATTCCACCCGGCGAGCTGGAGAGCTGGGCGCATCACTTTGTGGTGCTGCCGGTCGATGGTCTGCTGATGCGTTTGAAGGCCGAGTGATGGGTCTGGGCTTGCCTGGGGCGCTCATGTGCGCTTCTTGGCCTGCCTCCAGGAGTCAACAAAGCGCGG
This sequence comes from uncultured Pseudomonadota bacterium, assembly GCA_937123825.1. Taxonomy (GTDB): domain Bacteria; phylum Myxococcota_A; class Bradymonadia; order Bradymonadales; genus CAKZKQ01. The sequence goes on along the minus strand of CAKZKQ010000782.1, from coordinate 8,592 downwards.
TGTCTGGCGGGGCAAAGGAAGGGTTATGCAAAGTCGCTGGTATCATGTCCCCAAGATCCACAGTCTCCTTGATGGTCACGAGCGCAAGGTCAACTGGCTGGAGCTCTTCTATGATCTGATCTACGTCGCGACGTTGATTCAGCTTGGCAACGCGCTGAGCGCCAACATCGGGCAGGCGCCGTTGGCGGCGCTGCTGGGCTTCGCGGCGCTCTTCTGGCCGCTGTGGTACACGTGGACCGGCTTCACCTTCTTCTCCAACCGCTTCATCGTCGATGACTTCCTGCATCGGTTGATGATCTTCGTGCAGATGTTCTGTGTGGGCGCTGTGGCGATCGTCATCCCCCAGGTGCTTGAGGGCGAGCCGCTGCTTTTTTCGCTGCACTACGCGGCGGCGCGGTGGGTGCTGGTGCTGCTCTATTTGCGCAGTTACCTCCAGGTGCCCGAGGCGCGCGACATCGCGCGGATCTTCTCGGGTGGCTTTGCCGTCGGGGCGGTGATGTGGACGGTGTCGGCGTTTTTGCCCTTTCAGTGGGCGGTGGTCCTGTGGGGTGTGGCGATGGTGTGGGATGTGGTGGTGCCGCTGACGCCCAAGGCCAACGAGTTGGCCCAGGAGCGCCCGCTGGACATCTTGCACTTCTCCGAGCGCTACGGGTTGCTGACGCTGATTGTGCTGGGGGAGTCCTTTGTGAAGGTCCTGGGCCAGCTGTCGTCGCACTGGCATGTGGTGTCGCCCACCGGTGAGGTGACCTTTGTGCCCGACGGGGTGACGACCCCCGACGCGGTGATGTGCGCCATGGCGCTGTCGATCACCTGTTCGATCTGGTGGATCTATTTTGATGACGTGGCGGGCTCAAGGATCAAGCGCCGCCGGATGGCCAGCATTGTGTGGATCTACGCCCACTTGCCGATGATGGCGGCGGTGACGGCCACGGGGGTGGCGATCAAGAAGGTGGTGCTGCTGGACCCGATGGCGATGACCAACCCAAAGTATGGCTGGTTTTTGTGCGGGGCGTTGGCGCTGGTCTTTTTGAGCGTCGGGGTGATCGACGCGGTGACCGAGCGCCGTCAGGCTGAACTCAGCGACCGCGCCAGGGTCAACATGCGTTTTTGCTCGGCGTTGGTGCTCCTGGCGCTGGCCTCGACGGCGTCCTTTCTGCCGGTGTGGGCCTTTACCGGCATTGTGTCGCTGGTCTGTGTCCTCCAGGTGGTCTTTGATCTTTGGATGGCGCCGCTCTTTGAAGATGAGCACGCGATGCACGCCGAGGTTTTTGGGTCGGTTCAGGTCCAGGAGCACGACAACCGCGCGCCCAATCAGCCCCATCTGGCTGTCAAACGGCCGCTGCGGCGCGATTTGGCCGAAGCGGTGCGCAAAAACACCCCCGATGAGATGCGCCGGGATCTTTACTTCTTCTTTATGGAGGGGTCCTGGTGGCGCCTGCTGGGGGCGACCACGCTGCTCTACGTCATCGCCAACGGGGTCTTTGCGGCGCTCTATATGTTGGAGCCCGGTTCGGTGGCCAACGTGGAGCCGCAGTCTTTCATGGACGCCTTCTATTTTAGCGTCCAGACCATGACGACCATCGGGTACGGGGCCATGGCGCCCGAGTCCAACTACGCCCACGCGCTGGTCACCATTGAGGCGGGCCTGGCGGTGGTCGGCGTGGCGCTGGTCACCGGCATCGCCTTTGCCAAGATGGCGCGGCCCCAGCGCGGCGTTCTCTTTAGCAAGGTGGCTGTCGTGCACCAACACCACGGCGTGCCCATGCTTCAGATGCGCGTGGGCAACGCCCGGGGCAACGACATCGTGGAGGCCAACGTTCGCCTGGCGGTGCTCAAAGACGATTTCAGTCCAGAAGGCGTCCACATGCGCCGTTTGCACGAGTTGAAGCTGGTGCGTCACCGCACGCCGCTCTTTACGCTGACCTGGACCATCTTTCACCCCATCGACGAAGAGAGCCCACTCTACGGGCTGACCAGCGAAAACATCGACGAGCAGCTTCTGACGCTGATCATCACCATGACGGGTTACGACGCCACTTACGCCCAGACCACCCACGCGCGCCACGTCTATTTTCCCGAGGACGTGCGCTTTGGTGAGCGCTTTGTGGACATCCTGGATCAACTCCCCGATGGGCGGATGATGATCGACTACAGCCACTTCCACCACACCACAGCGTTGCCCACCGGGGACGTTGGACATCATGAGTCCGAAGCGCCCGATCAGGTCGCCCCTGACGCCGATGAGGCTGCCGGATGAGTCCTTTGAAGGACAGCGCGCATCAAGAACGGGTGTTGGAACAGGGAACAAGCGGTGCTATGGTCCCGTTGGTGGGTTTGGAGGCGCGCAAACGCCTCGACCGACAAAGGCCGTGGACTCTGGCCTGAATGAGCGAACTAACAACGACGAGGTTTGTGATGAAAAGCTGGATGAAAGCGGCGTTGACGGCGGTGTTGACCGGTGCATTGGTGGTGGGTTTTGTCGGCGTGGGGATGGAGAGCCCCTCGCAGGCCTGTGACAGCGCCAAAGTGGCCAAGCGGACCCAGAACGAGCGCCTGTCCTGGCGCACCGACTTTGACAAGGCTCTGGTCGACGCCAAAAAAGACGCCAAACCCGTGGTGGCCTTCTTTGGCACCGACGCCTGCGGCTCTTGCGACAAGATGGTCGATGGCACCCTGGCCGACAAGAAGGTCCAAAAGGCCCTCGAAGGCTTTGTCAAAGTGCACGTGGACATGACCGACGGCAGCGACAAGGCCCGCAAGAAGATCGCCGACAAGTTTGAGGTCGATAGCCTCCCGGCGGTCGTCTTCTTTGACGAGAAGGGCGAAGTGGTCCGCTCGGTCAAGCTGGACAAGCTGATCTCGGCCGACGAGTTCCTGGGCATGGTCAAGAAGGTCGCTTCGCGCTCCTGAACCTGTCCGGCTCACAAGACTGCCAGCAGGCCACCAAAGGAGTTGCGGGTCTTTTGACGCTCCAAAAACAATAAAACCCGTGTCTGCCGCCCATCAAGAGGGCTTTAAACACGGGTTTGAGCATGAAACGCGCTGATTGTTCAGCGCGTTTTGTGCTTGGGGCGCCGCCAAATCAGGGGTCGAGGTCCCGGATGAGGCAGCGGTTGTTCTCGCAGGTCAACCGGGTCAGGCCGCTGTCGGGGTGGCAATCAAAGTCGCACTCGGGGCCGTCGTACGCCTCGCAGTTGAGCAGGCCTTCGTAGGCGCCTTCAAGGTCAGTGTTGATGGCGGCGCAGTCGTTCTCGCAGTTGCCGCAGCCGGTGTAGATGGCCACGCAGTCGTCCACGGTGTCGCAGTAGTCGTGGCCGGGCTGGGTCGAGACGCGCTCCGAGGGGGTCTGGTTGAGCGCTTCGACGCACTCACCGGTGTCGCAGTAGCGCAGCAGGTCGCCGCAGGGCGTGGTGGTCTCCTCGCCGTCGATTTCGCACGTCTGTTCTTCGGAGCAGAACCCGGCGGCGAAGATGTTCACAGCGGTGTTGCCCTCGCAGCCCGAGAAGGGCACCGGTTGGGGACACTCTTCGTCCGAGGTGCACTCGGGCTCATTGTTCACGCAGATGTCACCCCGACAAATCTGGCCAAACTCGGTGCAGTCGATGTCCTCGGCCTGGGGACCTTCAAGACCACAGACGTTGTTGAAGCACTCGCCGCCGGCGGGGCTGCGGATGACCCTCAGGGTGTTGCCGTCGCAGCGGAATTCACCGGGGTCGTCGGGGCAGTCGCTGTCTTCCTGGCAGGACTGAGGGGCGACGCACTGGCCATCCTCGCAAACTTGACCCTGGGCGGCGCAGTCGGTCTCGGTGGGCTCGACTGTTGGGCCTTCCAGGCCGCACGTGCCTTCAGAGCAGACGCCCGTGGCGCCAGGAGGATCAACGGCGACGTTGCCTCGGCAGCTTGGCAGGCCGGGATCGTCGGGGCACTGGCTGTCCTCGGTGCAGGCGATGGGGCCGACGCAGGCGCCACCCTGGCAGGTTTGGCCCGTCTCGGTGCAGTCGGTGATGTTGGTGCCCGGTACCGTTTGATAGACGCACTGGCCTTCTTCACACAACGCCTGCTCAGTCTCCCCCTCGATGGCGTTGTTGCCGTCGCAGTAGGGTTCTTCAATCCGATCGGGGCAGTCGCTGGCTTCTTCGCACATCGGCATGTTCTCGACCACCACGCACTGTCCTTCGCGGCAGCTCAGGCCCATCTGGGTGCAGTCGGTGCGTGTGGGCTCAACGGTCAGTCCTTGAAGGGTGCACATGCCATCCTGGCAAACCCCTGCGGCGCCCACCGGCTCGACCGCCACGTCGCCTTCACAAAAGGGCGTGTCGGGTTCGTCGGGGCAGTCACCGTCGTCATTGCAAGAGATGGGACCGACGCAGGCGCCGTCCTGGCAGGTTTGGCCCGTCTCGCTGCAGTCCACGCCCATGGGGGCGATTGGCTCGCTTTGGACGGTGCAGAAACCCTGGACGCAGGCGCCTGAGCCGCCAGGGGTTGAGGTGGCGATGTTGCCGTCACAGGACTGCGTTGAGGGGCTGTCAGGGCAGTCGCTGTCCTCGGTGCAGGCCTGCATCTCTTCTTCAATCAGGCCGCGCTCTTCAAGCTCAGACTTGATCTCTTCGCGGGGGATGTCCCCGTCGTCCTCGGCGCAGACGATCACGCCGTCCTGAAGCTCGGTGCCGTTGGCGAAAGGCTCGGGGCAGTCGTCGGCCAAAAAGCCTTCTTCGATAAAGACACAGTAGGTGTCGCCCTCAACCTCTATGGCGCTGCTCTGTGAAGGACAGTCGGTGGCGCTGTAAGTCGTGTCGTCCTCGCACCCCATGGCCAGTGCGGCCAGGAGCATCAGCGGACCCAGACCCAAAATGGTCTTGCGTGCCGTCATGGTCATTCTCCCTCGTTCACCATCTTTTCTTGATTTGGATCAATGTACTCGTAGGGGGCCCAGCAAAGTGAGATTTGCGCCGCCTCAAGCTCCTGACGCTCTTCCAGGCTCAGCTCGCCCTCAGGGCGGTGAATGTCCCGAAAACCAGGCAGGATGACCTCCTGGTAGAAGCTGGCCCGTTGCTCGTAGATCTCGGGTCCGCCGCGGAAGGTCAGGGTTCTGGCGAAGGTGCGGGGTTCTTCTTTGAAGAAGCGCCCGTAGACGGCGTTGGTCAGGTTCTCGGCGAGGCTGTTGAGACCTCCGACGCGGGCCATCAAGGTGTCCCTTGGCAGGCTGCGCACGGCGGCCGATGGGGCGTACTTCAGCGTGCGCCCCTGCACCTCGATGATCCTCTTCTGACGCAACAACTCCTGGACAGCGTTGGCCACGTGAATGGCGTCGGTGTCGGGCAAGAGTTGCCCGATTCTCCCCAGCCCCATGGGCTCGGCGCCGAGCATGAACTCGATGCGCCGTGGGAGGTTGTGCTGTCTGGAAGCTTCCAGGAACTGCTCGCGCGCCTGGCGAGAGAGCTTGACGGCGGTGCGCTCGCTGACTCCCAACGCTTTGGCGATGTCCTGATGGGTCAGGTCGCTGTTGCGCAGTTGCTGAAAGTAGGCCGTGTCCAACAAGCCTCGCAGATCCTTGAGCCCAACGCCGAAGACCTGCGCCAACCTCACTGCGGGGCTAAGCAGCGCGTAGATGACGCGCTGACGCAGCTCCTGCCGCAAGGTCTCTTCGTTTGTCTTCTGGTTGCTCATGTTGCTTCTGGTTCCCTTTGCGATCGTTCATCTGCCCGCTGACGGTTTGAAATATGGCGACGGTGGCTCGCTTTGTCAACAAAACACGCACTTTATTGCGTGTTTTGTTTTTAAGGGGAGCGCAAAAGCCCGCTGTGAGGGGATCGGGCGAGCTTGGAAAAGGTGGTTTGAGAGGGGGACTGGGCAGGGTCATACCAAAATGGAGACGAAAGGCTTGGTTTGTGGCGAGCAATAACGGATGGCAGCAGCCTCGGGACGAGCGAAGCTGTGGCACCGCCACCGCAAGCGAGTTCCGTGGTTGCTGACGCCGTTAGGGCCGCCACAAAGTCAGTCGGGCGTCTGCAATTTGGTATCAGTTCTGGGAGAAATTCAGGATGAGTTGACGGTAGAAGAGGACCGCATCGGTGTGATCTTTGACGCTCAGGCGTTCGTTGGTGCCGTGGAAGCGGGGGCGGTCTTCGGGGGTCATGCGTTGGGGCAGGAAGCGGTAGGTGTCGACGGCGACCTCGCGGAAATGGCGAGAGTCTGTGGCGCCGATGCACAGCGCGGGTGAGACGACGGCGTCGGGGTAGATCTGGCGGATGGTGGTGGCCAGGTGGTTGTAGGCGGCGGAGGTGGTGGAGGAGACCGGCGAGGGGTCGCCGCCGAGGCCGGTGAGGCCTTTGATTTGGACGCGGGGGTCGTTGACGGTGTTTTTGACGTGTTCCAGCACGCTCTTCATGGTGTCGCCCGGCAGGATGCGGAAGTTGACGACGGCCTTGGCGGAGGCGGGCAGGACGTTGTCCTTGACGCTGCCCTGGAACATGGTGGGGGCGGTGGTGGTGCGGATGGTGGCGTTGGTGCTGGTCTTGGCTTCGAGTTGGGACAGGACAACGGGGCTTAGAAGCCAGAGGTTGGAGAAGGCCAGGCGCATGCCAAAGGGCATCTCGGGGCCGAGGGTGGCGAACAGCGCTTTGACGGGGCCGGCGAGTCTGGCGGGCAGCGGGGGGGCGTCGAGCTGGGCGATGGCGTGCGAGAGGATGCCTACGGCGGTGTTTTTGGGGGGCATGGAGGAGTGGCCGCCTTCAAGCTCGACGGTCAACTCGACGCTCAGGTAGCCTTTTTCGGACAGTCCGATCAGGGCGCCTGGGGGTTTGAGGCCGGGGATGATGCCGTCGGTGATGACCAGCCCTTCGACGAGGACCATGGCGGCTTTGATGCCGCGCTTTTTGAGCAGCGCGGCCATGGCCTTGGCGCCTTCGCCGCCGACCTCTTCATCGTGTCCAAAGGCCAGGTAGATGGTTTGCTTGGGTTTGAAGTCTTCGCCCAGAAGCAACTCCACCGCTTCCAGGATGCCAAGGACGCCGGCTTTGTCGTCCATGGAGCCGCGTCCCCAGATGTAGCCATCTTTGATGACGCCGTCGAAGGGCGGGTGGACCCAGTCCTTTTCGGTGCCGCGTTCGATGGGGACCACGTCCATGTGGCCCATCAGGACAATGGGTGCGGCGTCTTTGTTGGTGCCGGGCCAGGTGTAGAGCAGGCTCATCTCGGCCACGACCTCACGTTGGAGGCTCTGGTGGACTTTGGGGTAGCTGTCCTGGATGAGCTTGTGGAGGGCCATGAAGGGCTCGCGGTCGACCTTGGAGGGGTCTTCGTTGGAGATGGTCTTCAGGCGCGTGGCGGCGGCCAGGCGCTGGGCCAGGGCGTCCCCGTCCACTTTGGGGAGCTGCGGTGCGGGCGGGTTGAGCTGCTTGGAGGAGACGGTGAAGGTGCGCACGAGCAAGACGCTCACGAGCAGCAGGAGCGCGGCGCCGAAGGCCAGCAGGGCGCGTTTCAGCATGCTGGGTTTGCGCGTCTTGGTGTCTTTTGGGGGATTGGGTTGGGACATGGGGGATGACCTTGGTTTGGACCACAGAAGTTGGGTTGAGACAGGTTTGGCGCCAGCGGCTGTGGATGTATACGCGCCTGTTTTTAACATGGACCGATGGGCGGCGTCGTTTTTGTTGGCGTCGGCCTTTGCCATGGGTTTTGGGCGGGGGCGCGAGGTGGCATCGACGTGTGCGGGTTGGATTTGGCGCTGAGGTGTGATGTGGCCAGTGGGTTGTGGTGCAACATGCGGTGGGAGCAGGCGTCGATGCGGCCGTGAGGGGGCGGCAGCCCCCATAGGGTTTGGGTTGCGGTCTTTGTGGGGTTGTGGGGCGGGGGACTCCAAATAGAAAAGCCTCTGACCGCGTGTTGGGTCAGAGGCTTTGGTGTGTTTGGGGCTGTGTGGGCGCCCGCGGTGCTGCGGGCGCGTCGGTGTGTGGGTGGGGCGGCTCAGCGGCGGCGGCGGCGCGCGACCACCAGGGCGCCCAGGGCCATCAGGAAGAGGGCTGCGGGGGTGCGGGTGGGGCTGTGGCCAGCGGCCTGAGCGCAGTTGAGGGCACCGCCTTCGATGGTGCCGCCGGTGAAGACATCGTCATCGTCTTCGATGTTGTCATCACCGTCGTCGATGTCGTTGTTGGCGTCGTTGTTGGCGTCGTTGTTGGCGTCGTTGTTGACGTCATCGTCGTCGCAGGCGTCACCGGTGCCGTCCTCGTCGCCGTCGGCCTGGTCGGCGTTGGCGTCATCGGGGCAGTTGTCGTCGTCGTTGGCGACGTTGTCGCCGTCGCGGTCCTCATCGCAGGCGTCGCCTTCGCCGTCCTCGTCAAGGTCTTCCTGATCGGGGTTGGCGGTGTCGGGGCAGTTGTCGTCGTCGTTGGTGACGTCGTCGCCGTCGCGGTCGTCGTCACAGACGTCGCCTTCGCCGTCGTCGTCGGTGTCTTCCTGGTTGAGGTTGGCGTCATCGGGGCAGTTGTCGTCGTCGTTATCGACGTCATCGCCGTCGCGGTCGTCGTCGCAAGCGTCGCCGATGTCGTCGTTGTCGAGGTCTCCCTGCTCCGGGTTGGGGGTGGCGGGGCAGTGGGC
>CAKZKQ010000781.1 GCA_937123825.1 uncultured Pseudomonadota bacterium | reverse complement strand
CCTGGGCCTCTACCACACCACCGAGCGCAACGGCGCTGGGCTGGTCAGCGAGGATGACGGCGGCATTGTGGGCGCCGATCACCTCTCCGACACTGAAGTTTGCCCCGACTCTGCCGACGCCAACGGCAACTCCTCGCTCTCTGCCAGCGAGTGCGAGACCTTCGACGGCGGCAACCTCATGTTCTTCAGCCCGGCGGTGGATTCGCCCCGTACCCTGAGCGCCAAACAGGGTCAGGTGATCAAGGCCAACCCGATCCTGCGCTGAAGCATGGTCGGGCTCTCCTGGCCCGACTGCCAAGATGAAACGGGCCGCGCACTGCCGGCCCGGCCACCATCAAACCCCACATCATTTCTTGCCATGCGCCGACCGCCCCTCCATCAATGGATGGGTTGCATGGTTGTCCTGCGTCTATCCGGTGTGCTAGAGCGAGTGCAATTCGCCCTGGTCAGGGCCAGTCTGTGTCAAAACGCGCTCGGTTCAGGATGTCACAACAGATCGTCCCGTCGAGCGACACCATATATCGGTACGCCTGAAATTCGGTTTTTGCCTGTGTTCGGGAGAGGAGGAGGTGCCCTTTTATGAAACTTCATCAAGACATCCAACGGCGCGGGCCGACGTTGATGCGCGCGTTGACCGCCATCGGCGGTGTGATGCTGGTCATGGCGTTGATGACCGGCGAGTTGATCGGTCAGCAGCCCCCGGACGCGCCGCCTGCCAAGGACGCTCCCGCCAAGGATGCGCCGCCCAAAGCCGCCGCGACGCACGCGCCTGCTGAGCCTCGTCAGCGCGTCGTTGACATGGTCAAGACCGCCGAGGACATCGAGAACATCGAGGATCCGCTGATTCTGGATGAGGCCGGGCGTCACTACCTCAAGGCTGGGGACGAAGCACTGGCTCAGAAGCTCTTTGAGACCGTCGTGACGCGCGACGAGATCAACCTCTACACCAACTTCGCCGGGACCCCCTTTGGGGAGGCGATCATCATGGAGAAGATGGGGCAGCTTGAGAAGTCGCGGGCCAAGTGGCGCGAGATGATCGAGCTCAATGTCCTCGACACCTACTTCTTCATGCGCCACTACAGCACCGACAATCAGAAGGAGATGCTTCTGACCGAGGCTGTCGAGCACATCAAGAAGGTCGTGGCAGACTCCAAGGCTGGCAAAGATCCCCGGATCTACACCACCCGCAAAGGGGCCAAGCGCGCCCTGAAGACCATCACCATGGAAGAGGCGATGGCGTCCTTTGAGAAGGGCGAGCGGCTGCGCTACGTCTACATTGACGAGCTGGACCTGACGGGCAAGACCTTTGACAAGCGCGTGGGCTGTGTGCGCTGCGTGGCGGGATCGATCAAGGGTTGGGATGCGTCCTTCAACGAGCAGTTCGACTTTGTGGGGATCGTGCTTGGGGATGTGCACCTGGGCAAGAAGTGGAAGGGTGAGGTCAACAAGAGCGCTTCGTTGCCGGGCTCGACCTTCAACCGCCTCTACCTCAACAAGATGCTCATCCTGGGCAACCTCAACCTGGACTCGGTCAAGGTCACTGGGCGCGTGGCCAACTTGCCGCTGACGATCATCGAAGGCGACGTCAACATGCGCAACGCCGAGTTCAAGGGCGTGGCCGAGTTCCGCTTTACCCACGTCACCGGGGCGCTGGACGCCAAAGGCGCCGAGTTCTTCAGCTCCAGTTACTTTGGCCACACCCACTTTGGCGGCATCAACTTTGCCCGCGTGGTGGCCCACGAAAACCCGGTCTACTTCAACTCGGCCACCTTCGCTGGGCCCGCCAACTTTGAAAAGTGCGAGTTCTACCGGGGCGCCACCTTCGAGGCGGCGCACTTTGATGAGGACGTGACGCTGCGCCAGAGCCGGATCCGCGCGCGTTTGAACTTCAGCCGCGCGATCTTCCGCAAGAACCTGACCTTCAGCCAGATCGAATTGACCGACCTGGACTTCCTGGGCAGCGTCATTGAAGGCGAGGCCAACTTTGGGGACTCGGTCTTCTCGGGCAGTGTGCGGTTTGCGCTCGATGGGCTCACCCGGCGCCTGCACTTGCAGGACGCCAACCCGCTGCACAAGCTCTACAAGCAGTACCAGGGCGATGATGATGCGGATAAGGATCTGACCTTCAAGGGGCAGTACGGGGTGGTGCACGTCGATGACCTGACGGCCAAGCTGCGCGGCAACGTCTCGTTTGCCAACACGATCTTCCAGAAGTTCGTCAACTTTGAGGGGGTTCAGTTTGGCAGCGCGGGTAAGAACCAGTTGGCCAGCTTCTTCAACACGCAGTTCTACGGCGAGGCGCACTTTGAGCGCACGGTCTTCAACGCCACGGCGGACTTCAGGACGATCTTTGGCAACGAGGTGGCCTTCAACCAGGCCAGCTTCCGCGACACCTGGATGCTGGACGACGCCAACGTCCCTGGCCGCCTGTCGATGAGCGGCGCGCGGCTTGAAGGAGAGGCGACGATCTCGTTCTACGGGGCTCGGATCGCCTCGTTTGGGATCACCTTTGCCCAGTTGATCGACGACGCCAAGAAGCGCCACCGTCTCTTCCACGAGCGCTGCGTGCTGACCGAGGGCAAGCTCAGCGACACGCTCCTGGCCGATCCTCGCCTGGTGGATGCATCATGGGACGCCATCAACGAGCGTGAGATCACCGACCCTGCCGAGGTCCTCGACCGTGCCCGGCGGATGTGCATTGACCGCGCGATTGGCGAGTTCGTCATGATGAAGGACTCTTTTAGCAAGCGCGGCATGGGCGACGAGAATGACTGGGCGTACTGGCACCTGCGCCACTACAAGAACTCGCGCACGATCGCCTTTGGTGGCGCGTCGGGCAAGGTGATTGGGGCGCTGACCTGGGTGATCTTTGAGAAAGGCTTTGGTTGGGGCGTGCGCCTGTCCAACTTGCTGGGCACGGGACTGGTGGTTGTGCTGGTCTTTGTGCTGCTGTTGCGGCTCTTCTGCGCGGACATGTTGGTGGACTGGGACAACGAGACAATCAAGTTCCGAGACCTGCCGCTCTACGCCATGTTCATGGTCAGCTTCCACTCGTTCCTGGGGCGCGCGCGTGACTGGAAGTCAAAGGTATCGCCAGGGACATTCAAGGTCTTATACACGACCGAGATGATCATCGGCATCATCCTGATCACGTTCTTCATCGGTGCGTATACACGCATGGTGCTGCGCTAAAACCGCAGGTGCAGGACTGCGGGTCCTGCCGGGGGTTTGGGGGCTGGCCCCCATCCCAAGCCGCCCGCGACCGCCGTTGTAGCAAAAAGCGGGGGGCATGAGGGGGGCGGCAGCCCCCCATCGTCAAAGAAAAAGGCCATCGTCGAGACCCTGATGGGTGACTCCGATGGCCTTTTGACGTTCAAAAACACACAAGAAGGGACAAATTCAGCGGCCACGCTCCAGATAAAGCTGTGCGGCGTCTTTGTGGCGGCCCAGGAGCATCAGCGCCTCGGCGCGCAGCAGGTCGTAGTAGGGCTTCATGGCGTCGGGCGCGCCGGGGACCGCCGACTGAAGCGTGGCGACGGCGGCCTCTGGGTTGCCGCTGCGCAGATGCGCAAGCGCGCTGGCGTAGGGCAGGTAGGTCATGCCGGGCATGACCTGGGCCGCGTCCAAAAAGGACTCCGCGGCGTCTTCGTACTTCTCATTGAAATACTCGCCCCACGCGTTCAAAAAGCGCTGGTAGGCCACCACGAGGTCCATCTGGGAGGAGCGGGGCGCCAACGAGCGCAAGTTGGCCAGCCGCCCGCGGCTGACGTCGAGCCCTTCAGCGTTGGGGCTGATGTCGGGCAGCGGGGAGGACTGGCGAGGCTTCCAGCGGGTTTGAAGCTCATCAAGGAGCTTGCTGCGCAGCGTGGCGGACCACTGGGACAGGACGGGGTCGCTGTAGCCAAGTTCAATGGCGCGTCGGTAGAGGCGCGTGGTGCCGCCGCCGTCGGCGGTGTAGGCCGGGGCGCCGCTCTCCAGGCGCAGCTTGAGGGTATCGACCAGCTCCAGCAGGGAGCGATCGTAGATGTCGGCAGGGCCTGGGGCCTGACTGGGAGAGTTGCGCCGGTCGTTGGCGCTGGCGCGCTCGTCTTTGATGTCGGCTTTGTCGGTGGCGTCGGGCCAGCCCCGCAGGTAGACGTCGTACCAGTAGACGGCCTTGTCGTACTGGCCAAGCCAGAAGTGGCAGCGGGCGGCGTTGCGGTAGGGGGTGCCTTTGTGGTGTTCGGCGCCGGGATCGATCTGAGAGGCCAGCAGGAAGAGGCTGGCGGCCTGCTCGTACTTTTCGTCGTTGTAGGCCTCTCGGGCGCGTTCAAGGGCCGCGTTGGACTCCTTGACGTGCATGGGGGCTTCTTCTTTGGCTTCCTCGGCGGCGGCCTTGTCATCCTGGGCGGCGGCCTGGGCTGGGATGGCCAGCGCCAGGACGATCAGGAGCAGGGCACGCAGCGCGGTGTGTGGGATCGCGTTCATGGCTCAGTACTCCTTGGGGGGTTCGGTTTCGCCGATGCCAAAGGACTTCAGCGGGTTTTCGAAGGTGACGCCGACGCCAAAGCCCAGCAAGGTCTGGGTGCTGCTGTCGTCGTGGCTCAGATCGCGCTGGATGCCCAGGTTGGCGTACCCGTACCACCAGGTGTCAAAGAAGTAGCTGACCTCGATGGAGAAGTGCCAGAAGAAGCCGTCGCGCTCCAGGTCGATGGTGCCGTTGTCGCCCGCGTCGGCCACAAAGGATGTGTTGAAGTAGCCCAGGCCGGTTTGAACGGCGGGGAAGAGGTTTTTGTAGGGGTAGCGGAAGATGAGCTGGGCGGGTTTGAGCTCCAGGCGCGTAAAGTCGTCAAACTGCACGCCCTCAAGCTGGGTGTCGCTGGTCTTCAGGGCGCCTTCGGCGCGGTCCCCGCTGGAGAAGATCGACAGCCCCAGACCCACCAGCCCAAAGTGCTCCCAGTGGTACCCGGCGTCAAAGTGCAGGCCGTGGTAGGCAAAGTCCCGGCGGCCCTCTTCGTCGGCGCTGACCAGGTCCCCGGTGCTGAAGACCTGGTTGTCGAGTTGCCCCTGGGCGTCGGCCAGCCCGGTGGAGAAGCTGGTGAAGCGGTAAGAGGCCCGCAAGAAGAAGTTTCTGGCCAAAATGGCTTCGGTATCGACCTCGCCGAGGCTTGCCACGTGCAGTTGCGGGCGGCGCTGCTCCAGGGTGAGGCTGACGATCTTGTTTTCGTCGGGCGAGACGATGATCCGCTGGGTGCGGCTCTTGAAGCCTTCGGCGCGGATCTCCAGTTCGTACTCGCCGGGGGGCAGGCTCAGCGGTGTGCCCGCGGTGCCGACCGATCGGTTGTCGATGAAGACCTCGCCGAGCACGGGGGTGGAGTCGACGGTGAGGGTGGCCATCTGGGCGCTGAGGTCGAGTTCGAGCTTGGTGCGCTTGCCTGCGGCGACCTTGGCGCTGTGTTTGGAGGGCAGGTGGTTGTCGAGCGAGATTTGCAGCTCGTGGGTGCCCACGGGCAACTCAACGATCAGAGGGGACTCGCCGGCGGGGCGGCCGTTGATGTCGACCTGGGCGCCTGCGGGGCGCGTGACGATCTCCAGGGCGCCGGTGGCCTGGAAGAGTTCGCGCACGGCATCAAAGGCCAGTTGTTCAAGCCCGGCTTCGAGGGTACGGGGTTGACCCTGGTCGTCGACGCCGCCGACTTTGAAGCTGCGCTTGAGGACGACGCTGCCGGTCGGCCCGATCATCTCGACGTCCATGCTCCAGCCCGCGCCAGCGTTGCCCAGCTTGGCGCGCAGGAGCAGGTCGGCGCCGAGGCCTTCGATGATCACGCCCAGCGGGGCTTTGCAGGGGGCCAACCCCTGGAGGCAATCGGGCGTGGGGCGCGAGAGCCTGGCCATGTGATCGCTGAGTTGATCAGGGTCGAGGGCGACGATGTGTTTGTCGGGGGATTGTTCGACGATCTTTTGCAGGATCGCCGGGGCTTTGCGCGCGGTGGCGCGTGGCTGATCGCCGACAATGGCGCTGTCATCTAGAAACCAGACGATGGTGCGCGCGGCGGCGGGGCTGTCCTGGGCTCCTGGCGGGTCGCTGTCGTCGGGGTTGCCTTGAGCCAGCGCTGGTTGCGCCGTCAAGGCCGCCGCCATCAGGATCAGCAGCCCCGCCAGCCATCCATGGCGAGCGAGCGATTTGGTGGCCGTCTTGGCTTGCTGTAACATGTTCCTCGTGGACGTCTGATGGACCCGTGATTCAATCTGCGGGACCGTGCATGTCGATGTTCTTTCGTGGAGCCCCGTCCGGGGCCTGTGACCGGCGGTGGTGGAATCGAAGGGTCTTCTTCAGACGAAGGGCCCGGAGCATGTCCGCCGCCCGATTGTGGTCGGTCCATGCTCCGATTTGCTCCTCTGAGGCCCTGGGGTGATGCCCCGGGGCGAGCCTACGAGGGACGAGACCATGAAGAAGAAACCCACAAACGCCGCCATTGTGTCCGAACCGTCATCCCACGACAAAAAACCTCCTGTCAGCATCTTAGAGTATACTTCTCTGGGGACCTATTTCCACGAGAAGCTCTCAGAAGTGCGTCACAATCAAAGTTTCCAGGCCACGGAGTTCACCGAGGTCTACGTTCTTGGGGTTTTGGACACCTTTGCAGACGCCGAACGTTTTTACCGCGTCAGCACCCAGGATGGGCGCAGGCATGATGAAGCGCTGGCGATGATCCTGCAACGGGCGGTGTCACAGTCCGGTTCGTCGAGCATCCGGCATTATCGGCGTCTGGGCGATCTGGCGCTTTTTATTGCCGGGATCTTTGCCGACTCACTGGCGCGCAGCGCTGTTGGCGTGGGATACTACATTGACATGGGGCGCGGGGCTTATCAGACGTTGGCTTCTGTCATCCGAGGGCAGGGCGGCGAGGTCTTCCGCGATCTCTACGGTGAACTGGCCGATTCCTTTGCCGGATGGGTGGAGGTGTTGCGCGAGTTGAGCGAAAACATTGGACTCAGCCGTCCGCTGTCGACCATCGATGCGGGCGAGCTTTACGAACGTTGGGCTCGCCTGAGCGGACGCCAGGCGCAGCGCATGAGTGACGCGATGGTCAAGCGCGGCATGTTGCCGCTGTCTTTCTCGCCACAGGGCATCCAATAGCGCTCTTTGAGCAGGTCGCGCACGCCTTTGTGATGGGTGTGCGCGGTGCGCGAGAGCGGTCTTGAGGTTCCTGTGGTGAACGCCCATGAGGGCAACGCTGTGAGTGACCCAGGACGGGACATTGCGCTGCTGATCGACTTTGAGAACATCAGCGCTCAAGCGGGCTTCGATCCGTGCGCGCTGGTGGAGTATCTCGAAACCCGCGGCCGGGTGTTGATCCGCCGGGCTTATGCCGATTGGCATCAATTTGCCCACTTCAAGGTGCGCCTGCTTCAGGCCGCCATTCAACTGGTGGAGTGCCCTGCCTACCACCAACGCAAACGCAACTCCACCGACATCCGAGTCAGCGTCGATGCCATCGAGTTGGCCATCACGCGCCCCGAACTTGGCGTCTTTGTGATCGTCTCGGGCGACAGCGACTTCATCCCGTTGATCGAGCGGCTGCGGGAGCTTGGCCGGTATGTCATCGTGGTGACCGCAGAGGCCGTGGCCAGCCACCTCCTGGAGCAGTTTTGTGATGAGCTGCTGGTCTTGCCCGACAGGCAGGACTTTGAGGATGATCCGCTGGGGGTGTCATCGCAGCTTTTGCCGATCTCGCGCCGCTCCGAGCCCCTGCTCGACTTTGGACTCCTTAGCGAAGCGCTCGATCGCCTGGGCAAGGATCGCCCGCCGCCCCACCGCAGCTCCGAGTTGAAGGACATGATGCTCCAACTCGACCCGGACTTTGATCAGCGCCTCTTTGGCTTTAGAAAGTTCCAGGATTACCTGCAACAAGCGCGTCATCAGGGCGAGGTTGAGATCGCTGGGCGGCGCTTTGGCAACGTGTTGATTCAGCGCCCTGGGGTCCAGGAGGACGCGCCGACGCCGCTGGGGCTTGGTGAGCGTCTGGATCAGGCGCTGGCCGCCTCACAGGTGCGCTTTCTGGGCAGTGATCTTCAGCCGAGGGTGTTGGGCGCGATCCACAAGCGGCTTTTAAACGAGGTCTGGCGCCAGGGCGACGCCCTTTTTGAGGCCATGCTGGCCGATGAGCTTGGTTTGGAGGCGCAGACGGGGGCCCTGAGCGCCGCGTCGCTCCAGCGCGTGATGCGGCTGCTGGTTCAGGCCGGTTGCGTGCGCTGGTCCACCGATGAGCAGCGCCAGGTGCGCCTGTCGTTGGGGGTCGGGGTGGATCGCCTGGAGGATTTCATCAACGCACACGATCGAACGCTGATTGCGTTGGCTGGGGCCGAGGGTCTGAGCTTTGATGAAGAGCAGTGGGCGCTCTTGCTTTACGGCGATGGCGCGTTGGGATCCCGCGTCCGGGCGCTGCGAGGGGTGGTCGCTTCTTGACGCACGGCCTCCAGGTGCCTATTGTGCTTTGTCTTCACCCCGGCAAAGGTATCGGGGTGGACTCGACACGCAGAGCTGAAGAATACAGGAGCTGTTATGGCCCGCGTTACCGTTGAAGATTGCCTCACCAAGGTCGAAAACCGCTTTGCGCTGGTCCACCTGGCCAGCCAGCGTGCCCGTGAAATCCGCATTGACAATGACGAGCCCATGGTGAAGGCCGACAACAAAGAGTGCGTCCTGGCGCTGCGCGAGATCGCCCAGGGCAACGTCTACTTCACCAATGAGGTCCTGGACGTCCTTGAGGTCCAGCGCAGCAAAAAGCGCCGCGGCCGTCGCCGCTGAGGCCCAAAAGCCATCGGGGCGCCGCGCAAACGCTGGCGACGGTGGCAGTGTGCTATGGGGGCTGTGCCCCCTCATGCCCCCCTTTTGTCTCCCAGACAACCTTTGAAGATGTTGTGAGCGCCGTCCACCATAGGACAAGGCGAACATCATCTGTGCATCCAGCGCGCCTCAATGGCTGCTGCATCAGCGCTGACGTTTGCGCCAACCCATCCAAACACACCACCCCAACATCAGAGGCCACCACGGGGTGCGCCCTGGCGAGTTCTGACCGCTCTGCGCGCAGCCCGACGGTTGGGGCTGGGAGGTGCTGGGGATCGGGGGTGCGGGCCTGTCATCGGCGGTTTCGGTGCTGACCGAGAAGGTGCCTGGCGCGCTCCAGGCGCTTTGGAGGGTGCCGTCGCTGGCCGCCACGCGCCAGACATAACCTCCCGAGGGCAACGGATCGAACGACTGACTCAACTGGGCCGCGTCTTCGGGGGCGTTGGTGATCTCGGCGTCGTAGACCGCCGTACCCAGCGCATCAAAGACCTGCACGGAGTAGATCACCTGCGCGCCTTCGGGATCGACCACGGTGGACCAGGCCAGCACGATGGGGGACTGCGGGGCGAGCGCGGTGCCGTTTTCTGGGGCGCCCAGAGTGGGGACGGCGGGCGGATCGTTGCCGCGATCAATGCGGAAGTTGGCAGGGGCGCTCCAGAAACCAGGGGCGTTGGAGACAGGGCGCACGCGCCAGAAGTATTCGGCGTCGTCTTCCAGTTGGGCGCCTGCCCAGCGGATCTCGGGGCCTTGATCGTCGGGGATGCCGTTGGCGGTGGCGACGCGTTGGTTGAAGTTGGCGTCGGTGGCGACTTCCACGGTGTAGGTGATGGGCTGGCCTTCACGATCCGTGGCCTGGGTCCAACGCAGCTCGGGGACCTGGGTGGTGAGCACCGCACCCGAGGTGGGCGCCAGGGGCTGCACGGGGGTCGGGGGGCCGTCGTTGTTGCTGTAGACAAAGCGGCTGGTGGCGCGGCCGCCGAGTCCTTCGCGGTCACGGACCTGGACTTCCCAGTGGTAGACGGTGTCTTCGGTCAACTCCAGGGCTTCCTGACGCAGATCCCAGACGACTTCTGCGCCCGGCGAGGCTTCCAGCCCCTCGATCTGCGCGACGATGTTTTGTGGGTCGTCAAAGTCGGGGGACTGCGCCAACTTGAAGCTGTATTGCAGGCCTTGCTCTTCTTCGTCTCGGTCCAGCGGCGCGCGGGCGATCAAGACCAGCCCTGCGTCATCGACCTGTGCCAGGAAACCGGGCGAAAGAGGGCGCGGATCGTCGGGGACGTCGTTTTGCAGGTCGATCCGAAAGCTGAGCGCATCGGACCAGGGGCTGCTCAGGTCGCCGTTTGTCTCCACGGCGCGGGCGCGCCAGGTGTAGGCCTGATCTTCCTGGGTCAAGACGGTGACCGGAATGGGGACAGTGGTCTGATCCCCGGGGGTGACGTCCTGGGTCAACGAGTGGATGGGCTCCTCTTCGCCCTCGGCGAAGATCTCCACTTCAATGTGGAGGGGCTGCGCTTCGGGGTCGGTGGGGTTGCTCAGGACAAACTCGTCTTCTTGGGGCGAGGTGATGCGTCCCTGGGGGGTTTGCAGCTCGGGGAGAGAGGGGGCCTCTGGGGTCTCTGAGAAGATCCACGTGGAGACGGTCGTGTTGGCGCTGCGATCTTGTCCGTCAAAGGCGCTGGCGCGCCAGTAATAGTGCTGGTTTTCGACCAGATCGCCATCTTCGACGGTGACGGCGGTCAACTGGGCGGCCTCTGGGACATCGCGCCACACGGCCAGCGGGTTGGAGAGCGAGGGGTCGTCAAAGAGTTCAAAGGTGTAGACCGTGCCGGGTTGGCCGCCCAGGGTGTTGTTGACGGCCAGTTGCACCGGGCGTTGAACGATCACCTGCCCGTTCAGCGGGCTGGCCACGGTGGGTGGTGGCGGCGAGTCGCTGATGAGGGGGTTGGTGCCCCCAAAACACTCCTGGGCATTGGTTTGCCCGTCCCCGTCAAAGTCCAGGCCACCATCAAAGGGATCGTTGGGGTCCAGCAGGGCGTATTGCGCCTCACAGGCGTCTGGCGCCCCATCTTCGTCGGTGTCATCGTAGCCGACCTGGAGGCTCCAGACCTGCACGTCAAAGGCGTCCTGGGGGTCTGAGACGGCCAGCGAGAAGGTGTAGGGCTCGTCTTGAGGAACGGGGTTGAGCCAGGCCACCAGCCCTTCGTCGTTGACGCTGGCGCCGTCTGGGGCATCGAGGACAAAGTCGAGCGTGTCTTCGGGCCCTGGGTCGCGGGCCTCTGCCTGGTAGAGGTAGATGGCGCCGTCCCGTGCGGGGTCAAAGTAGACCGTGGGGGCAGTGACGATGCGCGGCCTGACGTTTTCGACGGTGACGCTCAGGGTTTCGGTGGTGGTGTCGGTGCCGTCAAAGACGGTCAACGTGGCGCTGTAGTTGCCGTCCTGGGTGTAGGGCACGGGCGACTCAAAGCGGGTCAGATCCACGCCGCAGGCTTCTTCCTGGCCGTCTCCTTCAATGTCCCAGCAAAACTCCAGGGTGTCGGCGCCGGGATCTTCGGCGGTGGCTTCCAGGGTGGGCCGTTGGCCTTCAAGGAGCGTCAGCGGTGGGGTGATCAGCGTCACTTCTGGGGCGACGTTGTTCACCGTGGCCACGAGTGTGTCCACGCCAGGCTGGTCGCCGCCGTCAAAGACGCGCAGGATGACGTTGAACTGGCCGTCGTTGGTGAAGGTGTGGCTGACCTGGAGCAGGTCGATGTCGCAGACCCGGGGCGAGCCGTCGCCAAAGTTCCAGCAATACTCCAGGGGGTCAGCGCCGGGGTCGGTGGCGTTGCCGGTGAATGTGACGCTCTGGCCCTCGGTGCTGGTGATGTTGGGCCCTGCTTCGACTGTCGGGGAGACGTTGTTGATCGTGGCTGTGGTGCCCGCAGCGGCGGTCCCCCCATCGTTGTCATTGACGGTGAGCGACACGGCGTAGACGCCATCATCGGCGTAGGTGTGGGCCAACTCGGTCAAGTTCTGGCCGCAGACCTCCTGGGAGCCGTCGCCAAAGTTCCAGCAATACTCCAGGGCGTCGGCCCCGGGATCGTTGGCGGCGGCTGTGAGGGTCACGGGGGTGCCTTCGACACCTGTGACGGCGACCAGCGGTTGCAAGAGCGGCACGACGTTGGCGATGGCGGCGATGGCTTGGACGCTGGTGGTGTCGGTGCCATCGGCCACAGCGAGCGTGACGTCAAAGTCGCCGTCGTCAGCGTAGGTGTGTGTGACGTTGGTCAGGTTTTCGCCGCTGAGCGGCTCCGAGCCGTCGCCAAAGTTCCAGGTGTAGGTCAGGGGGTCTTCGGTTCCTGGATCATCGACCAGCGCGGTCAACGCGATCGCGCTGCCTTCTTGCCCGGCGACATTGCCAACGCGCACGCTGGGGGCGACGTTGCTGACGGTGACCTGGGCCTGGTTGGAGATGGAGGCTCCTTCGGGCTCGGAGATGGAGAGCGAGACGGTGTAGGGCTCGGCGCGGTCGTTGGCGTAGGTGTGGCTGACGTTGGTCAGCCCCTGGCCGTTGTAGGTGTTGCCGTCGCCCATGTCCCAACTGTAGGTCAGCGACTGTGGGGTGCTGCCCGGTTCGATGGCGGTGGCCGAAAAAGCGAGCGTTTGTCCTTCTTGTGCCGCGTCCGGGGCCTGGAAGGCGATCAAAGTCGGCGCAACGTTCGCGACGGTCACCGTGTGGGTCACAGAGCTGCTCTGGTCACCATCCGAGACCGTCGCGGTGATGTTGAACGTCCCAGGGCTGTTGTAGGTTTGGATGACGCGGGTCAGGGCCTGATCGCTGCGCTGTTGACCGTTGCCAAAGTCCCAAAGCACGCCAAGGGCGTCGTTGTCATTGTCGACATCGTTGATCTCGACTTCCAAAACCAGCGGTTGGCCCTCATCAGTGGCCTGCCTGGCCTCGATGGCCCCGATTTGGGGCGGATCATTGACCGCTTGAACGTCGATGTTCACCGTGGCCGCGTCCGAGGTCTCGCCGTTGGCGGTGACATTGAAGGTGAAGCTGTCGGCGCCGTTGAAGTCGGCGTTGGGGCTGTAGCGAAAGAGCCCTGTGGTGGCGTCCAGGATCTCCACTTGTCCGTTGGACGGCCCCGAGACGATGGCGAAGGTCAGCGCGTCACCATCGTCGTCGTTGCCCGGCAGCGTGTCTTCCACCGGGGTGTCTTCCTGGGTGCTGACGTCAAGACCAGACGCCACCGGCGCCAGCGCCGCCCGATGCGTTTCAAGCGCTGGACGTTGCGGGTCCGCAGCCGGGGCGTTGCAAGCCCAGGCGTGGCCGCCAAGCATGGCCACCAGAATGAGCAGCGTGCTGCGGCGAGCATGGAGGAGAACGGGAAAAGCAATCTTCATGGGGCCACCGATCAGGGGATGTGCCAACATCGATGCAGGGTAGCAGATGCGCCCCCAGACCTAAACCGAGCCGACGATGAAACCCTGGTTTTTGGGCGCGCCTCGACCGTGTTGAGCCCTGTGCGCATGTGTGGGGGCGCCTTGACGGCGTGGTGGCAAACCTTTACCCACAACAAAGGTGTCCGAAAGACAGCACGCGCGCTACAATCCCACTCTCAAGGATCCACAGGCGCGTCCCCGACTGGCTCTGCGCGCAGCTTGGCTGCGCGTGGAGAGGGTCAAGGTCATTTCAGAGGCGATCGATGAGCCCAACCGGCACAAAAAAGACAACATGGTGGGGTGAGGCACGCAGTTTTGCTGGCCGGGATTGGACGTTGGTCCTGTCGGCGGCGTTGTGCGTGTGGGCCGCGCCGGGTTGTGAGGCTTTTTCGGACGTGGACGGTGTGGCGCGCCCCCAGTGCTCCAGCGATCAGAGCTGTGATGACGGGGTTTTCTGCAATGGTCCCGAGCGCTGCGCCCCCGACGACGAAAGCGCCGATACGTTTGGCTGTGTGCCTTCATCGGTCGAGGACCTGATCGACGATGGGGTCGATTGCACGGTCGACTCGTGCGACGAAGCCCAGCGCCGCGTCATCCACGACCCGGTGGGCTGCGAGTGCGTCCACAGCGGCCGGTGTCAGGCCGGCTGTGAGTCGCCCTGTCTGGGGTCGGCGACCTGTGACCCCGAGTTCTTTGTCTGTCAGGTCGAATTGCTGGCCCCCGGCGCGCCGTGCGACGACGGCATTGCGTGCACCGCAGCCGCGACCTGTGACGATCAAGGCCAATGCGTCGGCTCGCCCGATCAGAGCTTCTGCGACGACGGGATCTTCTGCAACGGCGCCGAGACCTGCGATCCCTCGCAAGGGTGCGTCGATGGGCCATCGCCGCTGGCGCAGGACGACGGCGTTGCGTGCACCACGGCGGTGTGCGACGAAGAGGCCCGCGAGGTCAACCACATCCCCACCGCCGACTGCGAG
The DNA here is from genome assembly GCA_937123825.1 of uncultured Pseudomonadota bacterium. Classification (GTDB taxonomy): domain Bacteria; phylum Myxococcota_A; class Bradymonadia; order Bradymonadales; genus CAKZKQ01. The sequence goes on along the minus strand of CAKZKQ010000781.1, from coordinate 71,162 downwards.
TGCCAAAGCCCCCAGGACTGCAACACGCAGAGCCAGTGCCGCCAGTTTGTCTGCGATGCGTCCACGGGGTTCACCTGCCGCCTGGACGAGGACAACCCACAAGCGCCCGCAGACACCCCTTGCGACGATGGTCTGGGCTGCACCGAGTTGGACGCCTGTGATGGTCAGGGCGCGTGCATTGGAGAGCCGGTCCACAGCCTGTGCCCAGGGGCGCAGACCTGCCCAGAGGCGCTCTTGTGTGTGCCCGATGATGCCCAGGCCGATGTGGATGGGTGTCTTGCGTGCCCCTGAGGGAGTGTTCCGTCACCAACTGGTGGTGAACTGAACCCCAGCGCTCTGTGCGCCAACCCAGGTCGAGACGTCAGCGCCTTGTTGGGGGGCCTCGTCGGGTCCCCCCAGCGCATCCAGAATGACCAGCGTCAGCCCGGTGGCCGTGACCGCAGCGCCCGAGATGAGCAACCCCTGAACCAGCGTTTGTTGAGATTCGACCGAGGGCTTGAGGCTGTCATAGCGCTCAAGATCATTTTGCGCCGAGGCCTGTCGAAAGTCTTCAAAGGTGGGGGTCAGCACGGTCAAATCCACCACCAGGGCGGTGGCCATCAGCGCGCCGCCAGCGGCCGTCGTCAACCAACCTGCGGTGGTCAGCGGCCCAGCGGGCGTCTCTGGGGGCGGCGTGGTGACGACGGGCGGCTGCGGGGTCACCACGTCTTCGGTCTCTAAATCAACGGTGATGGTGATGGTGCTCATGGAGAGCACAGTCACGTCTTGTGTGGTGCGCTGCTGGCCCAGCGTGCCGGTGATGGTGTGGTCGCCGGGCAGCAAAAAGAGGGCGTTGCCAGTGCAGGGGTTGGGCGGCAGGCCATCCACCGAGATCTGCACGCCTTCTTGCTCACATTGGACGATGACGGTGCCGGGGCAGGTCTCGTAGAGGCGAGTGCGGTAGCCCGCGAGCAACTCAGCGACCTTTTCTGGCGGTGGGTTGGAGACCTTGGGGGCCAACTCGGCTTGATCAAAGGCTTCGATGGCCAACTCGCATTGTCCGGCCTTGAAATAGGCGTAGCCGAGGCTCGCGTAGGCGGAGTTGAGCGGCGCCAGATCGATGACCTGTTGGTAGATCTCGATGGCTCGGTCCCAGTCTTTGTCTTTGAAGGCTTCGAGGGCCTGCCTGCTCAGTGCGATTTGTTCTTCGGTCGGCTCCAGAAAGACCTCGTCCTGCGCGGCGGCTGGTTGGGCCATAAGGAGCAGCGCGGCAGCGGCGATCAAGAGGGACGCGGGGCCTTTGAGGTGTGTGGGGTGTGCCATGATGATGCGTCACTCCAGCGAGGGCATGACAAAGCCGCCGCCGTTGCCATTCTTTTGGCCGCCGTTGTTGTTCTTCTTGCCGCCGTTGTCCTTCTTGGAGCCGGCGTTGTTCTTTTTGTTGTTGGTGCGCGTCTCTTTGCCAGGGGGAGGCTGGTTGGAGGGGCTGGTGTTGCGCCGTTTGTCGTTGCTGCCATTGCTGCCGTTGCTGCGTTTGTCGCCCTTGGGTTTGTTGCGGGCGTCGAGCGTGACAGAGAGTTTGGGCCGGTTTGAAGGGGAGACCTCGACGATCTGGGCCTGGTGGTCGGCCGCCGAGATGGTCAAGACGATGGCATCGGCGGTGTCGGAGTCAAAGGTGTACTCCATGGGGGTCTGCCCGATCTTGTCCGAGCCTTTAAAGACGTCCGCACCAGGGACATTGGAGTCGATGGTGACGGTGATGGCGTCGGCGGGCACCATGATGAAGTCCACGTCATCTTCGATGGGTCCCTTGGTGTCTTTGGTCAGCGTTTTGTTTTGGTTCGGGTCGTTGTTTTTGGTGTCGGTGTGCGGTGGTTCAACGGCCTCATTGTTTTTGATGTAGAAGGCCGCAGTCAGCCCCAGGCCGATCAGCACGCTGATGGCGACGGTCACCCCGACGGTGACCATCAGTCGGGTGCGGCTGCGCGGCTGCGCGCCCTTGGGGGCCCTTCGCGCCAGCGCCTTGTGTGAGCCAGTGCTGCGTTTTCTGGCGCCGATGCTGATGCGCGCGCGGCCGCTGGAAATGGAGCTGTTTTTGCCCGACAGGTGCGCCACGCCCAGCGGCCCGGTGTTGCCAGGGGCGCTGTGTGGTCCGGTCTGGGAGCTGCTGCCAGGCGGCGCGGCAAAAGACTGGTGGTTGCCCGAGATCTCGTTGAGTTGGCAGACCGGGTCACCGGCCTGGACCGGTGAGATGGTCGCGGGGTTGAGCTGACGCAGGGCGTGGAGAAACTCGTTGGCGTCGCTGTACCGATCGGTGTGCTCAAGGGCCAACGCTTTGCGCAGCACCGGCCCCAGCGGGCTGCTGATCAAACTCTGCGGCAGGTCGAGTTGCCCCATGGAGTGCTTCATCAGGCACAAGTAGGGGTCATCCATATCGACCACCGGCTTGCGCGTGAACATCTCCACGATGATGAGCCCCATCTGGTAGACATCGAGCGAGGGGGTGACCGTCTGCGTCTTGATGTACTCCGGGGCGTAATACTTGGGGGTCCCCATCAACTGACCAGTGGTCGTCAGATGCGACTCGCCCTGGTCCATGCGCGCGATGCCAAAGTCCAGCACGGTCAGGCGCTCTTCGTGGGTGCCTGGCATGTGGAGGTAGAGGTTGGCGGGCTTGAGATCTTTGTGAACGATGCCCTTGCGGTGCCCTTCTCCCAGGGCTTCGAGCACACCCGAGACGAGCTTGATGATGCGCGCCGGGCCCATGGGCTGCTCTTTTTTGAACTCCTTGCCGAGGTCGTGCCCCCGCAGGTGTTCCATGATGATGTACGGTCGCTCTCCGCTAAAGCCGTACTCGTAAACGGCCACAACACAGGGGTGTTGAATTTGCGCGGCGAGTTGGGCTTCCTGGATGAAACGCTCGGTAAAGGTGGGGTCGGTGGGGGCGCCTTCGCGCGGGTGCATCAGCTTGATGGCCACCGGCGCGCCGTTTGAGAGCATGTGCCCGCTGTAGACCTGCGCAAACCCTCCCGAGCCCAGATAACCGGTGACCTCATAGCGCGCCTCAATGATCGTCCCTGGTTGGAGACGATTGGTCGTGATGAGAGGCTTGGCCATGCTCACTGCGGAAATCCTGGGAAAAGCGCGGGACACAGGCTCTCTGCCCCGTCTCCTGGCTCGGTGTTTGAGTGTCAGACCTTCATGGATAGCGGCCTGAACAGAATATCGAAACTTTCACGTGAAACGTCAAGTCGCCCAACATCATGTAATGGTGGCGTGGTGGTAAATATGCCTCATCGGCAGGTCGGGCTGGGCCCGGTTTGGCCTACTGGCAGATGTGCCGTCGTTTACCAACGGCAATGCCGCCCCACATGGCCGGGTGTGGTTTGACGCACAGAGGGCCATAGGAGCAGGAACCTGGGCAATGATTTGAGTTGGGGGTGGTGTCCATCGGGCCGCGTGTAGTGGGGCGGCCTGATGGGGTCGCGGGGCCTGAGGATTCAGGCTTCACAAGAGGGGCGGTCAGCGGCGGCGGATCACAAAGCCCAAAGCCAGCAGCGCCAGCATCATCGCCAGGCCGCCGGGGCCAGCGGGTCGCTCGGCGGGGGCCTGGGCGCAGCCGCTGGTCTGGGTCGGCTGCGGCGGCGCGACCACCTCGGCCACCTTGAAGGTGCCCGAGTCACTCCAGGGGCTGTCCAGCTCGCCGTCGTTGGCCTGCACGCGCCAGGAGTAGTCCCCGGGGGCCAGCGCCAGGCTGACGGTGGCCGACGTGGTGCCGCTGGCGTCTTCATCGACGGTCTGGCTGGTGAAGAGGGCGCCAGCGCCGTTGAGGACCTCCACGGTGTAGACCAACGCCGCGCCCTGATCGTCGGTGGCGTTCTCCCAGGTCAAGACCACCTCGTCACCAAAGGTGAACTCCTGATCGTCTTTGGGGTCGAGGACCACCGGGGCCGTGGGCGGCTCGCCGGTGACGCTGATGGTGAACCCGGCCACGTCGCTCCACTCACCGCGCTGGTCGTCGGCGTCCACCGCGCGCACGCGCCACCAGAAGGCGCCGCCCTCATCTTCCAGAGGCTGCACGTTGGCCTCGGTCAGGTCACCCTCGACGCCGGTGGGCTCAATGCCCTCAAGGCGGCGCAGGCGGCGGCCCAGGCGCTCGTCGCCGTAGACCTCAAGGATGTAGGTGACCGGGCTGCCTTCGGGGTCCGAGACGTTGATCCAGGAGAAGGTCGGGTCGGTGACCGTCAGGTTGACCCCGTCGGCGGGGCTCTGAACGGTGACCTTCAGCGGCGCCTCGTTCTCCACACTAAAGAGGAAGCTGCGGATGGCCTGGGGGCTGTAAGCCTCGCCGTCATAAGCCCGCACGTCCCAGTAGTAGGTGCGGTTCTCTTCCAGGGTCACTTCCTGGGGCAGCGCCCAGGCGGCTTGATCGCCAGGGCCCGCCGGCATGGGCTCGGACTGGGCCACGATGCTGTTTGGCGCGAAGGTGTTCTCGGTGGCCAGGCGGAAGGTGTAGGAGAGCACGTCGCCGTCTTCGTCTTCCACGCCATCGGCGACAAAGCGCAGGCCCACCGGGTTGTTGACCGTGGCGCCCTGATCGGGGGCCAGAGGGGAGGGGGTGGGCGGCGGCGAGTTGACCTGGTTGATCTGAATGGTCTGGTAGTCGCTCCAGACGGAGCTGATGCCGCGCACGTCGTTGGCGCGCACGCGCCAGGTGTAGGTGGCGTTCTCTTCGTACTCGACGGTGCTGACCCACTGCACCTGCGGGCCGCGGCCCGGGATGCTCAGCGCCGAGTCGTGCAAGACCTGCTCTTCGTTGAAGACCTGGAAGTCGTACGTCACCGGCAGCTCGTCCTCAGGGTCGATCGCCTCCGAGACGCTGAAGATGACCGGGTTGATCTGGACGATGCCGATGGGGCTGAGCGGCTGCGGGATTGAGGGGGCGTCGTTGAAGAGCGAGTAACGGAACTGGGCCACGTCGCTGTAGGGGCTGTAGCCGTTGCCGTCGTAGGCGCGCACGCGCCAGTAGTAGGCGCCGTCCTCGGTCAGGTTGGCGATCACGTCCACGGTGGTGATGTTGTCGCCTTCGCTGACCTGCTCCCACTCCTGGACCGTCTGGGTCAATGCGGCGTCGCTGTAGAGGGCAAAGAAGTAGGTCACCCGATCCCCGTCGGGGTCGATCGAGTTGTTGACGCTCAAGCTCACGTCGGGGGTGTTGACCAACTGACCGTCGAAGGGACGGTTGATGCTGGGCGCGTTGGGGGCGTTGCTGACGATCGGGTTGGTGCCGTTCTGGCACTCGTAGGCGTTGGTCAGCCCGTCGTTGTCAAAGTCCAGCGGGCCGTCGGTGGGATCGTCGGGGTCGAGTCGGTTGTACTGCTCCTCGCACTCATCGCTGGCGCCGTCGCCGTCGCGGTCAGGCAGGCCGACCAGCAACTCCCAGGAGTGCTCGTAGACACCGCCGTCTTCGTCGCTGACGTTGACGGTGACGGTGTAGACGTTGTCCTGCTCCTCTTCGGGGGGCGTGTAGGTGATCCGCCCGCCTTCGTCCATCTCCATGCCATCGGGGCCGGTGATGAAGGTGTAGCTGATGGTGTCATCGCCCGGATCGAAGGCTTCAATCTGGTACTCGTAGAGTTCTTCAAGGATGGCGTAGAGCGGCGGCTCGCTGACGACCGAGGGGGCCACGTTGTTGACCTGCACCGAGATGGTGTCGGTGTCGGTGCCGCCGTCATCGTCGCTGACCTGGAAGGAGACCGTGAAGGTGCCCTGGTCGGCGTAGGTGTGGGTGGCCTGACGGTTGGTGTTGGTCTGACCGTCGCCCAGGTTCCACAGGTAGGTGTGCTCGTCGTCAAAGCCGGGGTCTTCAAACTGACCGTCAAAGGTGTAGGGCGTGCCCTCATCGATGGTGCGGTCGCCGCCAGCGTTGGCCACGGGGGCCACGTTGGTGATCGTGATCTGGACCGAGTCTTCGCCCTGGCCGTCGTCGTCAAAAACCGTCAAAGAGGCCGTGTAGGTGCCGTCGTCGCCGTAGGCGTGGTTGACCTCAAGGTTGTCGTTGGTGCCGCCGTCGCCGTACTCCCACAGATAGTCGTGGTTGTCGTTGATGCCCGGATCCACAAAGCTGCCCACCAGCGCCACAGGGGTGCCTTCAGGGGCGGTCTGCGGCTGGCCCGCCTCGACCACCGGCAGGACGTTGGTCAGGACCACCTCGATGGTGTCAAAGTCGCTGTCGGTGCCGTCTGAGACCGTCAGCAGGACCGTGAAGTCGCCGTCCTGGACGAAGGTGTGGGTGACCTCGGAGAGCCCCACGCCGCTGACCGGCTCGGAGTTGTCGCCAAAGTTCCAGGTGTAGGTCAGCTCTTCGTTGTCGAGATCGACTGCCACTGCGCTGAGCGTCAGCGCGTCGCCCTCCTGACCTTCGAGCGTGCCGCCGATCTCCTCGATCTCCGGGGGGCGGTTGACGTTGATGACTTCGATCTCGACTTCTTCGGTGGCCACGCCCTGGTCGTTGTCCGTGGCGGTGAAGGAGATCGTGTAGACCCCGGACTGGAAGTAGTTGGGCTGCCAGTTGAAGAAGCCCGTGTCGGGATCAAAGGTGGCGCCCTCTGGCAAATCCACCGCGCCCAGAGTCACGTCGCCGTCTTCGAGGTCTTCGCCGCTGACGGAGAAGAAGAGTTGGCCGTTTTCGTTGACGGTCTGATCGCCTTCGGTGGTGATCTCAGGCAGGTCGTTGACCGGCGTGATGTCGATCGTGATCACCCCCGGATCGGCCACAAAGAGCGCATCGACCACCTCGCCAGAGATGTTGCGACCGTCCCAGGCCTGGAACGCGAAGCTGTCATCGCCGTCGTAGTTGGCGTCGGGCGTGTAGGTGAACTCGCCGGTCTCGGCGTCGAAGTCCAGCGTGCCGTACTCAGGCTCCGCAACCACGCGCAGGTAGAGGTCATCGCCGTCGGCGTCCTCTGCGGTGACTGTGCCGGTGTACGTCCCGTCTTCTTCCACTGTGACGGTCACGTCCTGCAGCACCGGGGCATTGCCAAAGGGGGTCGGGAAGATGTTGTCGTAGGCCGGGTCGCCGCCGTAGTAATCCGGGTCGGGGTTGCCGCGCTGCCACTGACCAAAGGGATCGCCAAGCTCCTCGCCGTTGGTAAAACCGTCCCCGTCAGAATCAAGGCTGAAGAGGGCGCTCCAGTTCACAGCACCGTTCTGGAGAGTGCGGGCCACGTCCAGACCAAAGGCCGTGCGCGGGCCGCCAGGGAAGACGTGACAGTGGTCGCAGTCGCCGTTGGGGAACTGCGCCACCCGGTTGGAGAAGGCTTCGGCCTCTGTGGTTGGCCATGCTGCGACGGCGAGCAGCGTCGCGAGCATCAACAGGCTGTGTCTCTTCATGGTCCTCTCCAGGCGTCCGGGGCCTGGGGCTTGCAAAGCGGTCTATGACAACCCGGTGCATTCAACCCCTTGTGTGCGGGCACACATATGAGCCCTGAGGGGTGATGGCAACGTGTGGGTCGTCGCGCGTCTGGGTTTCCGTTTTTTGTGGGTGTGTCGGTGGCCTGTCGCACCCCGGCTTTGGGGGTTTGCGGGGGTTTGCACCCTTTGGCGCACACAACACGAGCCTCAAACGTAGCAGAAGAGAGCAAAAGGGCAAAGCGTGGCCCACTGGAAGGGCCCTCGCGCGCATTGATCGCACTAATGGTGGTCGATGTCGTAGCTGACGGGCTGGCTTTGGGAGGTGGGAGACGCTGCCAGAAAAAAATCAACGGTGAGCTTGACGCCCAAGAGCAGGTGTCTAATACAACCCCCGTTCGAACGACAGCTAGCACTCTGTCAGTGAGAGTGCTAATGGCCCCCAATGGGTGGGGCTTTCATTGAATTGATTTGGATGAGTGGAGAGAGAAGATGAAGATCAAGCCGCTTTACAACCGCGTTCTGGTTCGGCGCCTGGAGCAGGAAGAGACCACCCGTGGTGGGATCATCATCCCCGACACCGCCAAGGAGAAGCCCCTCGAAGGGCGCGTGGTGTCGGTCGGCGCTGGTGCCCGCAAAGAGGACGGCTCCTTCCGCGCTCTGAACATCAACGCCAACGACCGCATTCTCTTTGGCAAGTACGCCGGCACCGAGATCAAGTTCGGCGGTGAAGACCTGTTGATCCTCAAAGAGGACGACATCCTGGCCGTGCTCGAAGACGAGTGATGACGGCCGGTGCAGCGGGCGCGCAGGCGCTGCGCCCCAGCACCCCCAAAACGCTTTTGCACCTCCATACAGCACACAAGTCGCCGACCGTGTCGGGTCAGCAAAGGACCTCAAGCAGAGTTTGGCGGCTGTTGAAATAAGTACTTTTCACACAAATCCCGTAAATTGGGAGGAGACACCATGGCTAAGGATATTCTCTTCAGCACCGGCGCTCGCAAGCGCATGCTCAACGGCGTGGACACGCTGGCCAACGCTGTGCGCGTGACCCTGGGGCCCAAGGGCCGCAACGTCGTCATCGAGAAGAGCTTCGGCGCTCCGACGATCACCAAGGACGGCGTGACCGTCGCCAAGGAGATCGAACTCGAAGGCAAGTTTGAGAACATGGGCGCGCAGATGGTCAAGGAAGTGGCCAGCAAGACCAGCGACGTGGCCGGCGACGGCACCACGACCGCCACGGTCCTGGCCCAGGCCATCTACCGCGAAGGCGCCAAGATCGTCACCGCGGGCCACAACCCGATGAGCATCAAGCGCGGCATCGACAAAGCCGTCGCCGAGATCATCGCCGAGCTGGCCAAGCTCTCGCGCCCCATCAGCGAGAACGCCGAGATCGCCCAGGTTGGCACCATCTCCGCCAACAGCGACGCCACCATCGGCGGCATCATCGCCGAAGCCATGGACAAAGTCGGCCGCGACGGCGTCATCACGGTTGAAGAGGCCAAGGGCCTTGAGACCACCCTGGACCTGGTCGAGGGCATGCAGTTTGACCGCGGTTACCTCAGCCCCTACTTCGTGACCGACTCCGGTTCGATGCGCACGGAGCTTGAGAACCCCTTCATCCTGCTCTTCGACAAGAAGATCGGCAACATGAAGGACCTGCTGCCCGTCCTGGAGAAGGTCGCGCAGTCCAGCCGTCCCCTGGTGATCATCGCCGAAGACATCGAAGGCGAAGCGCTGGCAACGCTGGTGGTGAACAAGCTGCGCGGCGTGCTCAAAGTGGCCGCCGTCAAGGCCCCCGGCTTCGGCGACCGCCGCAAAGCCATGCTGGAAGACATCGCCGTGCTGACCGGCGGTGAGGTCATCAGCGAAGACCGCGGCATGAAGCTCGAGAGCGCCTCCATGCGCCAGCTCGGCACCGCCAAGCGCGTCACCATCACCAAAGACGACACCACCATCGTGGACGGCGCCGGTTCCAACGAAGCCATCCAGGGCCGCGTGGGTCAGATCCGCGCCCAGATCGAAGAGACCAGCAGCAACTACGATCGCGAGAAGCTCCAGGAGCGTCTGGCGAAGCTGGTCGGCGGTGTGGCGGTGATCAAAGTCGGCGCCGCGACCGAAGTCGAGATGAAAGAGAAGAAGGACCGCGTCGAGGACGCCCTCAACGCCACCCGCGCCGCCGTCGAAGAGGGCATCGTCCCTGGTGGTGGTGTGGCCCTGCTTCGCGCCAGCGCTGTGCTTGACGGCATGAAGGTCTCCAAAGAGGAAGGCTTCGGCGTCAACATCGTGCGCCGCGCCGTGGAAGAGCCCCTTCGTCAGATCTCGGCCAACGCCGGCGTCGAAGGCTCCATCGTCATTCAGAACGTGCGCAACGCCACCGGCAACATGGGCTACAACGCTGGCACGGACACCTACGAGGACCTGGTCGAGGCCGGCGTCGTCGATCCCACCAAGGTGACCCGCAGCGCGCTGCAGAACGCGGCCTCCATCGCTGGCCTGATGCTCACCACCGAGGTCATGATCTCCGACATCCCTGAAGAGGATGGCGGCGCTGGTGGCGACATGGGCGGCATGGGCGGCATGGGCGGCATGGGTGGAATGGGCGGCATGGGCGGCATGGGCTTCTGAGCCTGACCTGTCCCCTGTGGTCTGACCACACCTTCAAGCTTGCGGCCGCAAGGGCACCCTCGGGTGCCTGGGCCGCGGGACCCGAACACATTTAGAAGCAAGAACAAAATAGATTCATCAAGATACATGGAGAGTGCACCATGAAGATCAAGCCCATGGGCGATCGCCTCATCGTCAAGCGCCTGGAGCAGGAAGAGACCACCCGCGGTGGGATCATCATCCCCGACACCGCCAAAGAGAAGCCCCTTGAGGGCGTCGTCCGCGCCGCTGGCCCGGGCAAAGCTGGCAAGTCCGGCAACCTGCTGCCCCTGGCCGTGGCCGAGGGCAACCGCATCCTCTTTGGCAAGTACGCCGGCACCGAGATCAAGATCGGTGGCGAAGACCTGCTGATCCTCAAAGAGGACGATGTCCTGGCGATCATCGAGGACTGAGAAGGCCGCTGGCCCTCACCCAATGTTTCTCAACCCAGAACCTGATGTGAATGGAGATATAGATCATGGCTGCTAAAGAGCTTCTGTTCAGCACCGACGCCCGCAACCGCATTATGCACGGCGTGGACACCCTGGCCGACGCCGTCAAGGCGACCCTCGGTCCCAAGGGCCGCAACGTCGTCATCGAAAAGAGCTGGGGCGCCCCCACCGTGACCAAGGACGGCGTGACCGTCGCCAAAGAGATCGAACTCAAAGACAAGTTTGAGAACATGGGCGCGCAGATGGTCAAGGAAGTGGCCAGCAAGACCAGCGACGTGGCCGGCGACGGCACCACGACCGCCACGGTCCTGGCCCAGGCCATCTACCGCGAAGGCGCCAAGATCGTCACCGCGGGCCACAACCCGATGAGCATCAAGCGCGGCATCGACAAAGCCGTCGCCGAGATCATCGCCGAGCTGGCCAAGCTCTCGCGCCCCATCAGCGAGAACGCCGAGATCGCCCAGGTTGGCACCATCTCCGCCAACAGCGACGCCACCATCGGCGGCATCATCGCCGAAGCCATGGACAAAGTCGGCCGCGACGGCGTCATCACGGTTGAAGAGGCCAAGGGCCTTGAGACCACCCTGGACCTGGTCGAGGGCATGCAGTTTGACCGCGGTTACCTCAGCCCCTACTTCGTGACCGACTCCGGTTCGATGCGCACGGAGCTTGAGAACCCCTTCATCCTGCTCTTCGACAAGAAGATCGGCAACATGAAGGACCTGCTGCCCGTCCTGGAGAAGGTCGCGCAGTCCAGCCGTCCCCTGGTGATCATCGCCGAAGACATCGAAGGCGAAGCGCTGGCAACGCTGGTGGTGAACAAGCTGCGCGGCGTGCTCAAAGTGGCCGCCGTCAAGGCCCCCGGCTTCGGCGACCGCCGCAAAGCCATGCTGGAAGACATCGCCGTGCTGACCGGCGGTGAGGTCATCAGCGAAGACCGCGGCATGAAGCTCGAGAGCGCCTCCATGCGCCAGCTCGGCACCGCCAAGCGCGTCACCATCACCAAAGACGACACCACCATCGTGGACGGCGCCGGTTCCAACGAAGCCATCCAGGGCCGCGTGGGTCAGATCCGCGCCCAGATCGAAGAGACCAGCAGCAACTACGATCGCGAGAAGCTCCAGGAGCGTCTGGCGAAGCTGGTCGGCGGTGTGGCGGTGATCAAAGTCGGCGCCGCGACCGAAGTCGAGATGAAAGAGAAGAAGGACCGCGTCGAGGACGCCCTCAACGCCACCCGCGCCGCCGTCGAAGAGGGCATCATCCCTGGTGGTGGTGTGGCTCTGCTGCGCGTCTCCTCTCGTCTTGACAACGTTCAGGCCGCCGATGCCGACGAGCAGGTCGGTGTGGGGATCGTGCGCCGCGCCGTTGAGGCTCCGCTGCGTCAGATCGCCGCCAACGCTGGCGTCGAAGGCTCCATCGTCATCCAGAAGGTGCGTGAGGGCAAAGGCCACTTTGGCTACAACGCCGGCACGGACTCCTACGAGGACCTGGTCGAGGCCGGTGTCATCGATCCCGTCAAGGTGACCCGCAGCGCGCTGCAGAACGCGGCCTCCATCGCTGGTCTGATGCTCACCACCGAGTGCATGATCGCCAGCAAGCCCGAGAAGAAAGCCGAGGGCGGCGGTGGTCACGACCACAGCCACGGCCACTACTGAGCCATTCCCACCGCGTGCGTAGGCCACCCCCACGGGGTGGTCTGTCACGACTGGGAGATGGTTTGGAGAGGCGAGGGGCCGGTGTGTTGCTCTTATTGATGGGCGGCGCGCTGGCCTTTTGTGGTTTTTGTGGCCTCTGGACCCGCTCTTTTTTCCGTGGGAGTGTAGGGGCCTTGAATGTGACGCGCACAACAGTCGATGGAGGTCGTGCTATGGGTCGTGTGCTTTGGTTGCTCCTGGAGGGCGCTTTAACGAAAGGCTTGCGCTTGCAGGGGGCTGAGGGGGTCGTGGGAGGCTCGGGGCCTTCTGGGGCGTCTGGAGGCGGCGACGGGGGCCACTGGCTTGCGGGCACGTACGAAGTGGACTTTGTGTTGATCTCTGTGTTTGCGGGCGTGGCGGTGATCGGGGCACTGGTGTACCTGGTGCGCCGCCTGGTGCCTGCGCCCAGAGGGGGTCAGTGAGATGACGGATTGGGTTTACGGGATGCGTCCGGTGATGGAGACGCTCGAGGGGGATCCCGAAGGGGCGCTGAGGTTGTGGGTGTCGAGCCGCCGCAAGAAAGGCCTCGACAAGATCACCGCAGCGGCCCGCAAGGCGAAGATCAAGATCTCGCCGATCTCTCCCGAAGAGCTGGATGAGCGCAGCCGGGGCGGCAACCATCAGGGGTTGGCGTTGGAGGTGCGGCCGTTTCAGTACGTGGGCTTTGATCATTGGTTGGCGTCGGCGAGCAGAGATCGGGCCGAGGGTGTGGATCCGTTGGTGCTGATCCTTGATCAGGTGCAGGATCCGATGAACCTGGGGGCGATCATCCGATCGGCGGCGGCGTTTGGTGTCGAGGCGGTGATCATCCCGGAGCGCCGGGCGAGCCCGGTGACCCCGACGGCGGTGCGATCGAGCGCGGGGATGGCGCGCAAGGTGCCAGTGATCCGCGTGGGAAACCTCAGCCGGACGATCGAGCGCCTGAAGGCCGAAGGGTTTTGGGTGGCGGGGGCGGCGACGCGCTCGGGGCGATCGCCGTGGCAGGTGGATCTGAAAGGCCCGGTGGCGTTGGTGATGGGCTCGGAACACAGCGGGATCCGGCGTTTGGTGGCCAAGGGGTGCGATCACCACCTGACCTTGCCGCTGATGGAGGGTGTGGAGAGCCTCAATGTGTCTGCAGCGGCGGCGATGTTGATCTATGAAGTGAGGCGTCAGCAGGGGTGGACAGGGCGGAAAGTGCAATAATGCGCCAGATCGGGCTTGACATGCCCACATGCTTCGCTTATATCCATCGTCCGCCGCGGCCCCACGGGGTACTTCACTGTTTCGACGGTGCAAGTGGGGTCTGGGTGATGTAAGAACGCGCTGGCGTAGCTCAGTTGGTAGAGCAGCTGATTTGTAATCAGCAGGTCGCGGGTTCGAGTCCCACCGCCAGCTTCAAAAATCGGCGGCGTCGGTTCTTGACATATCACCCCAATGCGCATAAAGAGGCATGCGTCCTGACCAGGCTGTTTGATGTTGTCTGGATTTAATGAATGGGTCAGGGCAGATGTTTCTACTCGGTGGGATGCCCGAGTGGCTAAAGGGGGCGGGCTGTAAACCCGCTGGCTTACGCCTACGTTGGTTCGAATCCAACTCCCACCATGGTTCGATTTGAATTGGTTTTCTTTTGGAAGCTGGTTCTGGTGCGGGAATAGCTCAGTTGGTAGAGCGTCAGCCTTCCAAGCTGAATGTCGCGAGTTCGAGTCTCGTTTCCCGCTCCTTGGTTCGTTTGTAACCATGCCCATGTAGCTCAGCAGGTAGAGCACATCCTTGGTAAGGATGAGGTCACCGGTTCAAGTCCGGTCATGGGCTTTTCGTCGCGCCTGGCGTTTGTGTCAGGGCGATCGGAAGAAAATTCTGAAACGCCTCGGTGCGGTTTGATGGCCTGAATGGTTTGATCCCCTTGTTTAGTTTTCAAGGGGACAGGTGTATCAAAACGTGGTCGGGGTATACTTGATGATGATCCAAGCAACCGAGCGATCCGTCGTAGTGTTGTCGAGGGAGGATTCCGATGGCTAAAGAGACTTTTGTCCGCAATAAGCCGCACGTGAACATTGGCACGATCGGCCACGTCGATCATGGCAAGACCACGCTGACCGCGGCGATCACGAAGGTTCTGGCGGAAGCTGGTGGTGCTGACTTCAAGGCGTTCGACGAGATCGACAACGCCCCCGAAGAGCGCGAGCGCGGCATCACGATCGCCACCGCCCACGTTGAGTACGAGACGGACAACCGTCACTACGCTCACGTTGATTGCCCCGGTCACGCGGACTACGTCAAGAACATGATCACCGGTGCTGCGCAGATGGACGGCGCGATCCTGGTGTGCTCCGCCGCTGACGGCCCCATGCCCCAGACCCGTGAGCACATCCTGCTCGCTCGTCAGGTCGGCGTCCCCTACATCGTGGTCTTCCTCAACAAGGCGGACCTGGTCGATGACGAGGAGCTGATGGAGCTGGTCGAGATGGAAGTCCGCGAACTGCTGGACCTCTACAAGTTCCCCGGCGACGACACCCCCGTGATCGCGGGTTCGGCTCTGGAGGCCCTCGAGGGCACCTCCTCCGAGCTGGGCACCCCGAAGATCCTTGAGCTGATGTCCACCGTCGATGAGTACATCCCTACTCCCGAGCGTGACATCGACAAGCCCTTCCTGATGCCCATCGAGGACGTCTTCTCGATCTCCGGTCGCGGCACCGTCGTCACCGGTCGTATCGAGCGCGGCATCATCAAGGTCGGCGAAGAAGTCCAGATCATCGGCATGAAGGACAGCATCGACAAGACGACCGTCACGGGCGTCGAGATGTTCCGCAAGCTGCTCGATCAGGGTCAGGCTGGTGACAACGTCGGTCTGCTGCTTCGCGGCATCAAGAAAGAAGAAGTCCAGCGCGGTCAGGTTCTGGCCAAGCCCAACAGCATCAACCCCCACACTTCCTTCAAGTGTGAGGTCTACGTGCTGAAGAAAGAAGAGGGTGGTCGTCACACGCCATTCTTCAAGGGCTACCGTCCCCAGTTCTACTTCCGCACCACGGACGTGACCGGCACCATCACCCTGCCCGAGGGCGTGGAGATGGTCATGCCTGGTGACAACATCACGATGGACGTGCAGCTGATTGTGCCCATCGCGATGGAGCAGGGTCTGCGCTTCGCCATCCGCGAAGGTGGCCGCACCGTCGGCGCCGGCGTCGTCGCCGAAATCCACGAGTGAGGTCGGCGGCCTCTCTAACCCGCAACAACAAACGGGCATAAGTCCGAGGGGTTGCGGGTTGAAGAGACCAGACAGGTATGGCCCGGGTGTGGATGCGATCGCCAAGGCGACCCATCAAAAACATCTGGGCTGCATAGGCCAGTAGCACAATTGGCAGTGCACCGGACTCCAAATCCGGAGGTTGCAGGTTCGAGTCCTGCCTGGCCTGTTTGAAGGACCTTCTGGGCGCGTGCTCGGGAGGTCCTTTAGTTTGGAGGCAATGCAACAAGTATGCAGTACGCACGCTATATCAACTTGAGCTTCGTCGTGGCGGGGCTGATCTTCTGGGTCATCTTCCAGAAGGCCACCGCGCTGGCGTTGGACACCGCGGGAACGACCGACATGCTGATCGCCGGTGAGGCGATCCGTCTGTCAGGGGTTGTGGGGCTGGTTCTGGCCGCTGGCGGCGTTTTCTACGCCTGGAGCCGGGCGGACGTCCAGACCTGGGCCTCAGAGATCGCCGTGGAGCTGTCCAAGGTGACCTGGCCCAAATGGCCTGAGACCAAGCAGCACACGATCGTGGTGATTGTTTTCTCGCTGGTCCTGTCGGGCATTCTGGCGATCTTCGACTTCTTCTGGAAGTGGCTCACGGACCTGATCCTGCTCTGAGGGCAGTGCGATCGGCTGTGGATGGATCGTCAAACGGCGCAAAGCAAGCACAACAAAGGCGTGAGTCTGTTGGAGGGGTGACGGATGGGTGAGATGAAGTGGTACGCGGTCAACACGTACTCCGGGTATGAGAACCGCGCCAAGCTGAGCTTGGAAGAGCGTGCCCGGACCAGTGGCCTTGCGGCCAGGATCGGCGAGATTCTCATCCCCACCGAAGAGGTCGTTGAGGTCCGCAAGGGTCAGCGCCGTCAGTCCACCCGCAAGTTCTTCCCCGGTTACATGCTCATCCACATGGAGTTGGACAACGAGACGTGGCACCTGGTCAAGAACACGCCCAAGATCACCGGCTTTGTTGGCAACGCTGTTGCGCCCGTGCCCCTGCGCGAAGATGAAGTGCGGCGGATCACCAACCGCATGGAAGAGGGTCAGAAAGAGCCGACGATGATCCACTCCTTCGCCGAGGGCGACGGCATCAAGGTCATCGACGGACCATTCTCCAACTTCAGCGGCCGCGTTGAGCAGGTCGATGAGGAGAAGAAGCGCCTCAAGGTGCTGGTCCAGATTTTTGGGCGCGACACGCCCGTCGAGCTGGAGTTTTCCCAGGTCGAGAAGATTTGATTTGCCTTATAGGTTACGGCGGTGTAGAAAGTCCGCCGCTGAATGGAATGCGGGTCTGGATGGGTGCCCTTGTGTGCGGCGCGCGATGATGACCCCACGATGTTACATGTAAATTTGGGAGACGCGCTGTCATGGCCAAGAAAGTTACTGGACAGATCAAACTTCAGGTTCCCGCCGGCAAGGCCAACCCTTCGCCGCCGGTCGGTCCTGCGCTCGGTCAGCATGGCGTCAACATCATGCAGTTCTGCAAGGAGTTCAACGACCGCACCCGCGATCAGATGGGCATGATCATTCCTGTGATCATCACCGTCTTCGCCGACCGGTCGTTCAGCTTCATCACCAAAACCCCTCCGGCCCCCGTCCTCATCCTGAAGGAACTGGGCCTGTCGGGCGGCTCCGGTGAGCCCAACCGTAAGAAAGTTGGCAAAATCACCCAGGAGCAGGTGCGCAAGATCGCCGAGATCAAACTGCCTGACCTGAACACCGACGATGTTGAAGCGGCCATGCGCACCGTTGCCGGTACCTGCCGTTCGATGGGCGTGACGGTGATCGACGCCTGATGTTGGCGTCGCGCTGATGCTCCAAATGGTTTGATTGACTTCTTAAAGATGTGGTGAGGTTCCCTGATGACCAAGAAAGGTAAAAAGTACGAGGCGGCCGCCAAGCTGGTCGACCGTGAAGCCCGCTACCCCGTTGCTGAGGCCATCTCGCTGGCCAAGCAGACCACCTACGCCAACTACGACTGCTCCATCGATGTGGCCGTCAACCTTGGTGTCGATCCTCGCCACGCCGACCAGATGGTCCGTGGCGCTGTGGTCCTGCCCCACGGCACCGGCAAAAGCGTTCGCGTTCTGGTCTTCGCCGAAGGCGACAAGGCCAAAGAGGCCGAGGCCGCTGGCGCCGACTTTGTCGGCTCCAAAGACCTGGTCGCCAAGATCAAGGATGGCTGGCTCGACTTCGACAAAGTCGTCGCCACCCCCGACCAGATGCGCTACGTCGGCCCCATCGGTCGTATCCTCGGGCCGCGTGGTCTGATGCCCAACCCCAAAGTTGGCACCGTGACCATGGACGTCACCCGCGTTGTCGGTGACCTCAAGGCCGGTCGCGTCGAGTTCCGCGTTGACAAAGCCGGGATCGTCCACTGCCCCCTGGGTCGCAAGAGCTTTGACGACGACAAGCTCGCCGCCAACTTCCAGGCTCTGATGGACACCCTGACGCGCCTGCGCCCCGCCGCCGCCAAAGGCCGCTACATCGAGTCCATCACGATGTCCGGCACCATTGGCATCGGCGTCAAAATCGACACCGCCGACGCTCAGGGCGTGCAGGCCTGAAGCAAAGCGTGAAGAAAAAGGCCCGATCGCTGCCTCAAAGCAGGATTGGCCTTGACTTCCCGGCCAGAAGCTGCAAATTAGCGTCCCGCTGTGCCCCACATTCCATGTGACGCACAACGCCGCTGATAAAGTGGCCCACGGCCTTGGCCAAACCGGCCAATGACACAGATAAGGATGACGCTGACAAGGCTGACTTGACGCGAACATAATAAAAGACACCTCAAGCTCAGAGAAGTGGGTTTCTAATTGCCCTGGCATACGCCTTGGCCCCTGCGGAGAGTCAGAGTCGTCCCTGGACCTTGCCCCACACACGCATCGTGTGCACAAAAGCTGGCAACGCCACCCGACCCACGACCCTCTGCCGCGGAACACCACACGCCGCCCAGAGGGTTTTTTATTGTCCAAACGTCAGACCTGCCCAGCACAGCGCCTGTGATTCAATACGGTCATCCCCCAGCAAGATCGCAAAGCGGCCTTGAGGGGCAATGACGAAACCAGGAGGTTCGGCCATGCTGCGCGCCGAAAAAGAACAGATCGTCGCCGATCTCACCACCGAGCTGGGCGGCGCCGCCTCGATCCTGCTCACCGACCTGTCCGGCATGGACGTGGAGACCATGAACGGTCTGCGCGCCGAGTTCCGCAAGGCCGGTGTGAAGTACCAGGTCGCCAAGAACACCCTCGTCAAGCTGGCCGTCAAAGGCACCCCCGCCGAGGCCATGGGCGAGATGCTCGCCGGGCCCACCGCGCTGGCGTGGCACCCCGAGGAACCCTCCCTGCCGGCCAAGATCGTCAAGGACTTCCTCAAAGACAACAAAAACTTCACGGTCAAAGGCGGTTACATCGATGGCGATGCCATCCCCGGTGAAGACGCCGTCAAGACCCTGGCCGACATGCCCAGCAAAGACCAGCTTCGTGCCCAGCTCCTCGGGCTCATCAAGCAGGTCCCTGGCAAGTTCCTTGCGCTGCTCATCACCCCGCAGCGTCAGTTCCTCGCCGTGCTCAAGGCCTACGAAGACAAACTCAAGGAAGAAGGTGGCGAGGCCTGATCGCCTGCGCACAACACACCGCTTCCGCAAAACGCTTTTTTGGATGACAACAACCTCCCGCGCCAATGTTCAACGCGCGGGCCATTGAAAGAAAAGGAGTAATACCATGGCTGATGTGACTCTCGATCAGGTCAAAGACTTCCTCAGCAACATGACCATCAAGCAGCTCGCCGACTTCGTCAAAGACCTCGAAGACACCTGGGGTGTCGAGGCCGCCGTCGGTGGTGGCGCTGTCGTCATGGCTGCCCCTGGTGAAGGTGCTGCTGCCGAAGAAGAGAAGACCGAATTTGACGTCATCATGACCAGCTTCGGCGCCAAGAAGATCCAGGTCATCAAGGCGATCCGCACCATCACCGGTCTGGGCCTCAAAGAAGCCAAGGCGCTCGTCGAAGGCGTTCCCTGCCCCGTCAAGGAAGGCATCGCCAAAGACGCCGCCGAAGAGCTCAAGAAGCAGCTCGAGGAAGCCGGCGCCTCCGCCGAGATCAAATGATCTCTGCCCGCGCTGCGCAGTGAACACCGTCGCCCTCTTCGGAGGGTGGCCGCGCACTGCTCCAGACAATGCAAAAGCCGGTATAGATTGTTCTATCCGGCTTTTGCATTTCTTGGACGTTCAGGGCCGCCCCCTCATTTGTGCTTTGCCCCTACAGCCGTTCCAAAACCAACGGGTGATCGGCTGGGGCTTGTGGGCTGATCACCATCGCCGCGCGCAGCCGCTCAACCAGCGCCGCAGGATCCTGGTGGCTGTGGTGGTGCAAGGTGGCCAGCGGCTGGCCGGTTTCAACCCGATCGCCCCGCTTGGCGTGCAACTCCAGCCCTACCGCGTGATCGATCTGATCGCTGGACTTGGCCCGGCCCGCGCCCAACTCCATCGCCACCGCGCCCACTTCAAGGCACGCAAAGCGATCCACAAACCCCGACACCTTGGCGTTCACCACCGTGCGCCTGGCCGCGCTTGGCAGGCGAGCCAGATCGTCCACGTAGGCCACGTCGCCCCCCTGGGCGGCGATCATGTCCTTGAAGACGTTCAGGGCGCTGCCGTCGCCTAGGAGCGATCTGGCGCGCTCCTGGGCCCGCTGGCGATCATCCTCCAGCTTGCCTGCGTGCATCATCTCGGCGGCCAACTCACACACCAGTGAGACCAGATCGTCTGGGCCGTGGCCGCGCAGCGTCTCCACGGCTTCTTTGAGCTCCAGCGCGTTGCCCACCGTGTTGCCCAGCGGCTGATCCATGTCGGTCAGCAGCACCCGCGTGTCGACGCCCATGTCCTGACCCAGCGCCACCATGGTCTGGCCCAGCTCTCGGGCGTGCTCGACGTTGCGCATGAACGCCCCCGAGCCGACTTTGACGTCCAGCACCAGCCCGTCCAGACCCTCGGCCAGCTTCTTGGACATGATCGAGGCGGTGATCAGCGGCACGCTGGCCACGGTCCCGGTCACGTCCCGCAATGCATAGAGGCGTCGATCGGCAGGGACGATCTGCGCCGTCTGCCCAACGATCGCCACGCCCAACCGATCGATCTGTTGGCGCATCGCCTCAGGGCTCAGGGCGACGTCAAAACCCGGGATCGACTCCAGCTTATCCAGCGTGCCACCGGTGTGCCCCAGGCCGCGCCCAGAGATCATCGGCACGCAGAGACCCGCCGCCGCGCACAGCGGCGCCAGGATCAGGCTGACCTTGTCGCCCACGCCGCCGGTCGAGTGTTTGTCCACCAGGGGGGCGTCGACCTCAAAGCTCAGCCGCTGACCCGAGTCCAGCATTGCCTCAGTCCAGGCCCGCAGCTCCTGGCGGTTGAGCCCCTGGAAGTAGATCGCCATGGCCAGCGCCGCCATCTGGTAGTCGGGCACCTGGTCTTTGCTGTAGGCGGCGATCAACTCGGCGATGTGCGCTGTGTCCAGCGCTTGACCCTCGCGCTTGCGCAGGATCATGTCCACCACGCGCATGGGCTCAGCCTCCCGCCAGTTGATCAAGGAAGGACGTCCCGGCGTCCAGCGGCGCAATGCCAAAGAACGACGCCAGCGTCTGGCCGATGTCCGCAAAGGTCTGGCGAGTGCCCAGATCCACGCCGCCGCACACATCGGAGCCGTGGACCAGCAGCGGAACGTACTCGCGGGTGTGATCGGTGCCTTTGTAGGTGGGATCGTTGCCGTGATCGGCGGTGAGGATCAGCAGATCGCCCGGATCCAACGCATCGACCAGCGCGGGGAGCTGTTTGTCGAAGTCCTCCAGGCATTGGGCGTAGCCCTGGGGGTTGCGCCGGTGGCCGTAGAGGGCGTCAAAATCAACGAGGTTGGTGAAGATCAGCCCCTGGCGGCCCGACTTGATGGCCTCGATGGTCATCTCGATGCCGTGATCGTTGCCGTGGGTGTGCACCTCATGGGTGATCCCTCGGTGAGAGAAGATGCTGGGGATCTTGCCGACCCCGGTCACCTCCACGCCGCCTTCGACGAGTTTCTCAAGGAGCGTCGCCTGGGGCGGCGGCACGGCGTAGTCCTTGCGGTTGTACGTGCGGGTGTAGCTGGGCCACTGATCCACAAAAGGCCGGGCGATCACCCGGCTCAAGCCACGTGGGACCACCAACTCGTAGGCGGCCTCGCACCATTGGTAGAGCGTCTCCAGGGGGACCACAGACTCATGCGCGGCGATCTGAAAGACCGGATCGGCCGAGGTGTAGACGATCGGCCACCCCGTGCGCTCATGTTCCTGGCCCAGTTCTTTGATGATCGCCGTGCCGCTGGCCGCTTTGTTGCCCAGCACGCCCTCAACGCCGATCTTCTGGCAAAACGCCTCAATGAGATCGTCGGGGAAGCCGTCGGGGAAGGTCGCAAACCCTTCGGCGGTGATCACCCCGCAGAACTCCCAGTGCCCCGTGGCGGTGTCTTTGCCCTGGCTGGCCTCGGCCATGCGCCCAAACGCGGCGGTGGGTTGGTCCACCGGGCCCATGCCCGGCAGCGCGCGGATGTTGGCCAGTCCCATTTGACGAGTGTTGGGCATGGACAGGCCCACAGTCTGGGCGATGTGCCCCAGAGTGTCGGCCCCTTCGTCTCCAAAAGCCGCCGCGTCAGGCATCTCACCAATGCCCACGCTGTCCAAGACCACAAAAACCGCCCGCTTGCTCCGAGCCTCGCCGCTCTGCGCCATATCTTCTGCCCCCTTGTCCAAATTCTTCCTTGAATGTGGCGGTTTTCAGGCACGTCGTGAACCACGAGCCCGCCATTCGCCAAAAGTAGAGCCTGTCCGCACTGAGATGATGCGTCAAGGCATCATTTTGTTTGTTGCATGTCTCAGAGTGTATCCTGCCCTCGCCAGGGCAGCGTCAATGCTTATCAAAAGCCCCAACGGACGCGGTATTTTCCGGCCATATAAAGGAACACAACCATTGAACACCCCCACATATGATCTGATCGTCATCGGCGGCGGCCCCGGCGGTGTGGCGGCGGCCACTTCGGCTGCGCTGCGCGGCAAGAAGGTGGCGCTCGTCAACGCCAAAGAACTGATGGGCTACGGACTTGAAGGCGCCTTCAAGTCCAAGACCATGTACGAGATCGCCCGCGAGTTCTACATCCTGCGCACCCGCTGGGAAGGGGTGGTCACCGGAGCCCGCGTGGACTTTGGGGCCATCTACCAAAAGAGTGAAGGGGGTGCCTCGCGCCTTCGCAGCGTCCGCGCCCAACAACTCCAGGAGGTCGGCGTTGAGATCCACTACGGCTGGGGCAAGTTCATCGATCCCCACACCCTCCACGTGGATCTGACCGCTGGCGGCGAACTCACCCTCACCGCCACCAACTTTGTCATCGCCACCGGCACCTCGCCCAGGCACCTGCGCGGCATGGAGCCCGACGGCAAGCATATCCTGACCAGCGACGAGGTCGTCAACATCGATCGCCCGATCGAATCGATGTTGATCCTGGGCGCCGGGGTCATCGGCTGCGAGTTTGCCTCGATTTTTGCTTCCCTGGGAACCCGCGTCACCCTCATCGACACCCAGGCGCGGATCTTCAGCCACGACGACCCCGACATCAGCGAGATGCTTGAGCGCTCCATGCACATGCTCGACATCGACATTTTGCGCTCCGCCCGCGCCGAGTCCATGGAGTTGGTCGACGGCAAGGTCCACACCAGCTTACGCGGCGGCCGCGTGATTGAGTCCGACATGGCGCTGCTGGCCATCGGCCGCGTGCCCAACACCTCTGGGATGGGGCTGGACATCGCCGGGGTTGAACTCAACAAGTGGAACTACATCCCCACGACCGACGCCATGCAAACCAACGTGCCGCACATCTACTCGGTGGGCGATGTTGGCCTGCGCGACACTGAGCATGACCTGAGCCTGGTCCACATCGCCGAGGCCGAGGGGCGCACCGCCATCCAACACATGTACGGGGAGAGCGAGGCCCTCTCGACCGTCCACGTGCCCTTCATCGTCTTTACGCTGCCGATGGTGGCGGGGGCAGGGCTCAACGAAACCCAGGCCCGCGAGCTCTACGGGGACAAAATCCGGGTGGGCAAATTTGCCCACGTGCGCAACCACCGCGCCCACACCCAGCAGAGCCTCCAGGGCTTCGTCAAGCTCATCGTCGGGCCCGAAGGTGACGATCGCGTGCTGGGCGCCCGAGGCGTCGGCGATGGGGTGGACTCGGTCATCGGCGAGGTCTCCATCATGATCCAGCACGGCCTGCCCTACACCTTGCTGCTCGACTCCATTCAGGCACACCCGTCCCTCTCGGAGAGCCTCCAGGGGGCGGCGTTTATGATCTGTGGGGAGTCGCCGAAGTACACCAGCGATGAGGAGTATGGGATCGTGTGTCAGTCGATGCCTTTCCTCCAGACCATCGTCCGGCGTCGGTAAAGGCCGCAGGGGCGCTCAGCGCTCGGACATGGCCTCAAGCTCGGCCTTGATCATGGCCTCAAGCTCGGCGTCGCCGCTGGTCTGCGCAAAGGCCAGCGCCTGGTTCAGCAGCGCTTCGGCCTGCTTGAAGCGAAAGCGCGCCCCTTCGAGTTGTGCCATCAAGCTCATCAGCATCACGATCTCTTCCATGCCGTTGGTGGCCAGCGCGGCGTCCAGGGCGCTCTCGACCTGACGGGCTTTGGCGTCGATGTCGGCGTTGGGGGCCATGACCAGCAGGCCGTAGCGGCGGACTTTGGCCAGCTCTCCGTAGCGCCCTGCACGCAGCGCGGCGTCAGCAGCGGCTTCCTCCAGGGTCCGGGCCAACTCCACAGGCGGGTTTTCGTCCTGAACGTGCTGGATGCAAAAGAGAACAAAGCGCTCGCTGGCGATGGTGCTGGTGGTGCTGCGATCAAAACTCTTGGCGGCTGCACCCTCGGCGCGGGTCATGGCCTGCTCGACCCGTGACGGATCGTTCTCCATGGCCACCTCAACCACAAAGCGCCACATCAGGGCAGCCTGACGGTGGTTGCCGGCCTCTTCAAAGACCTCGGCGGCTTGCTGGTAGGTGTTCATCGAAGAGGCCACGTCGCCTTCAAGGCGGCTGATCATTGCCTGGTAGCGCAGCGCCGTGCCGCGCTGCATCACGGTCAGATCCTTTTGGGCCACGACTCGGGCCACCGACTTCTTGAACATCTCAAAGTCGCCGCGCGCAATGGAGACCTCGGCCATGGACAGCTCCAGAGTCCACTCGTGGAGTGTCTCTTTGGTGGCCTCCAGCCCGGCGCGCAACACTTCGACGGCTTTGCCGGGCTCTTTTCTTGAGAGCGCCACGGCGGCTTTGGCCATAAAGACACGCGCGCGCAGCGCTTCGGTCCTGCCATCGACCGAGCCGGTGTCTTCACCCACGCTCTGAAGCTCTTTGTCGGCGGCCTCCAGGGCGCCCAGTTCGTAGGCGGCGCCCGCGCGAATGAGCTTGGCCTCCAGCGTGTTGTTGGACGCCGACAGCAGCGCCGGGACGTCCGTGGACCAGCCCAGCTCCAGCGCCAACGCCGCCTGCACAAACGGATCGCCTTCAGGTGCGTCGGCCAAGAGCGCCATCGCCAGCGCCCGATCGCCTCGGTAGGCGGCCAAAACCGCGCGGGCGACGTCGGGGTTGGAGACTTTTATCTTTTCGGGCGACCAGAAGGGCGTGTTCAAGAGCCGGCCACCAGCGGGGGCTTGGAGCTCAAGGCGCGGATTGGCCCCTTTGCAGTCGATCATGACGGCCGAGACGCGCACGTCGCTCTGTGCGTCGAGGTTCAGGCGATCCAACTCGTCGATCCCCGTCGTTTGGGACAGCCCCGAGCGCCAGGGATCGTGTTGGGCCTGGTTGCAGTCGCCAGCCTCAAGGTTCACGGCCAGCTTTGTGGCCCGTTTGGTGTCGTCCACGCTGTCGACGCGCACCACCAGCAGCGGTTTTTTGCCCGCCACCTTCTTTTGCACGCGCCACTTGTCGCCTTTGGCGTACGCCATCCCCACCACGCGTGAGCTGATCGGCCCAGAGGCCGTCGCGTCCACCAGAACCGCCCGATCGCCAGCCTTGAGCGCCATCGGCGTTTGGGTGGTCAGGTCCATCACAAACGCTTCGCCGCCCACCGCCGCGCGGCGCGGGTAGGCGCTGCCTTTGGGGACGGCCGCAAAGACCTCGGCGCTCTGCAGCGTGGAGCCAGCGCGGTCATGGACCAGCCACGCCGCGCCTTGGGCGTCCACGGTGACCACTGCCGAGATCGGCGCGTGGCGCTTGCCAGACGCATCGGGGTCGGGCCAGGGGCCTGCGTCGCGCACGTGGTAGAGGCCGCCTGTTTTGAGCCCTTCGCCCGTCAGCTTCAAGCCCCCTTCGGCGGTCAGATCCAGGCGACCGTCGGGGGTGGCCGGGGCTTGCTCGGCGGCGGTGGGTTTGGCAGTGGGGCGGCGCGCAGGCGATGAGCTGCACGCCCAGGCCAGAGACGTCAAAGCCAGCAAGAGGGCCAACAAAGCGGCGCGGCGCACGGGATGGGGCAGGGCGGTGGGCATGGTCAAGGCTCCTGTGTGATCAAAGGCTCCAGGTTTGGAACCTCTATCACGCAGGGCATTTATTCTCCAGACGACGGAATCTCAAACTGACCGGCCCGCACAGCCGTCACCGGGGCAGGTGGCTCGGGCTTGTTCGGCCCCTTGCGCTTCATCGCCTCGGACCACTTGATGCGCCCGGTCAACTGCATCACCACAAAGAGCGTGATGATCGACAGCACCGTCACCGTCAAACCCGTAAAGCCGTCCCAGAAATGCGCCAGACTAAAGCCAATGAGGTAGATCAACTGGGCCAGACCCGCCTCCACAAAGGCAAAGCGCGCCGACACCACCAACCTCAGGTAAGAGATCACCAGGACCACGCTCACCAGACTTGAGAGCGCAAAGGCCGGCACCACCTGGAGGTGATCCACCGAGTAGCTAAAGAGCAGGTGGAAGGCAAAGAACGCCCCGCCAAGCAGGAAGTAGTTGATCGGGTGCAGGTCGATGCCCTTGATGGTGCCCAGGATAAAGAGCACCACAAAGAAGAACGCCAATGAGATCGGCGCCGAGAACGAGAGCGAAGACGCCATCTCTCCGGGCTGGAGCTGCTGCGGCGTCACCATGCCCACGCCGTGGCCGGTGACCACCTGCTCAAAACGCCACGCCAGCGACCAGCCTCCCTCGGGGCGCTGTGTGCGCTCGGAGGGCGACATCGTGTAGGCCGGAAAGTCGATCCGATCAAAGTCGGTCGTCATCGCCAGTTCAAAATCTTCCAGGTTGGCCACGCCGCGCGACGGTGAGTAACGCCACTCGTCCATGCCGCGGCTGCTGTAGCGCACCTCCAGGGTCACTTCATCGCCCGGGGCCACTGGCATCCGCAGCGACACCTTTCCGTTCTCCGGCTTGAGGCTGTCCGCGCGCTCCTGGCCGTTGACCACAAACTGAAAGTTGTCATAAAGCCCCTGCGCGTTGGGGAACGCGAAGCTCAAATCCAGCTCGCCGCTGTGTTTGCCCTCGTGCGTGTACGTCCACTGACCTGCAAAGTCCACGTCGTAGAGCGAGTACCACATCAACCCCTTGAGGCGCTGATCCAGCACCATCCCCACCTTGACCTTGGTGGAGTTGGGGTCTTTGGAGGCCTTGTGCGGCACGGTCACCATCCGGTGCACCACCTTCTCCACCCCATCGACCTTCTCGGTGCTGACGTCGGTTCGCTCCGTCTGCCAGTGAAAGGTAAACTCGGGGGCCTGCTGCACCTGCGGGCTCCCCCACAGGTCCGAGACCTGGCCGCGCAGCTTGTTTTGCTGCGAGTTGGTCCGCTCGACCATGATCCCGCCCAGGACAAACCACGCCACCGTCATCATCACAAACACACATCCGATACCAACAATGCGCAAAATGGGGTGCATCAGTGCCTCCTTGATAAGAAACCTTCTTTGACGATCCCATTGTGGTGGCTGGCTGTGCGCCGCTGACGGCGATGTTTTGAAGATGGCGCGCAGAGTGTGTGCCAGAGTTGTGCAAGCCGCATTTGGAGACACGCCAATGCAAACCCCACAGAGCACAAAACCCGGATCATGGCCGTGATCCGGGTCTTGCTTCTTTGCTTTTGCCTGGTCGGTGCAACAACACCCGCGGCGCCTTAACGGCAGCGGACATCAAACACGGCTGTGATCCACAGCGGCGCGCGTTGGACCAGCCCACAATATTGTGGGCCTCTTCGCCTGGCTGACACGGCACAGTTCCCCTTTTACAACCTTCAGGTGTCCGTGTGTCTGAGCCTTGCGGTCTTGCCTCAACGCGGGGATCGGGAAGGGGCGCGGCTTGCGCCAACCCCCTTCCGCCTTGCGGGCGCCAACCCACAAAGCCTGCAAACACTCTCCGCGTGTTGCACCTTGAACCCACGCTCGGCCCCAAAAGAGACCCGCGCAGGTTGAGGACGACGATCCGGGGCGCACCCGCATTGGATGCACCATCAACCCCGACTTCATAAGAGGTCAGGGCGGCCCGATACAGGGAAAACTCCCCGTGGGCTGCTCTGGTGGGTCGCCAGAGGTCTCCCTCGAACACCCCGATCGTTCCAGAGCCCATCCGCCAGGAGCGCTGGCGGATTTTCAAGCGCGGTGTTGGCTTATCCAGGCCCCGCGCCTGACCGTCACGCGCCTTCTTACCAGCGCGTCACCTGAGCAGTTTTACGTCCATGAACAGATTTGATCTTGCGAACGCCTGGTGTGGCTATTCTGTAGGGATCTGTTCGCCCGACGCCGGCAACCTCCAGCAGGATACCGATCTGTCCCCTTGAACCCGAGCCTTCATCGACCCTTTACCAACGCCAGGAGCGCCAGCACAAGGCCTCTGGCCGGAGGGGCGCGCTGCGACATTGCGCAGCGCCCGAAGCCAACCCGCCGTCTCCCCTGGGTGCGTTGCTCAATCACACCCCCAGGCGACTTTGGGAGACGTGTATTTGGTCATCACCGCGCCTTGCGCAACCCCCGTGCCCTCAAAAAGTCCGCCAGAGCGCTCCTGAGGACACTTGTCACCACCCACCAAGGCCACTGACCACTTCAGGTGGCTACTCCAGGATCCGGATGCGGCGTTTCCCTTGTCTCTCATCCCGGCACTTTAAGAACGTGAAGGGCCGCCAATTCGATGTTTTTATAGAAAGTGAACTTTGTTCGCGAATGTGGTTCGCAATTTGCTCTTCAGGCCAGCATCGCAAGTCGAGGCACCGCTTGTGAGGATTCGAGACCCTGGCTGATCCACACACCAAGAGTGACAACACCATGAACAAGATTGCCGCCCTGACCATCGTCTTCATCGCCGCTCAACTGGCCGCTTGTGTTCAGAACACCGCCACCGATGAGGGAGCCTCCAGCCTCCCGTCGGGCCCTTCAAAGGACGAAGTGTTCGACAACCGCGTGGGCAAGGGCGATGACGCCAACGTCGTGGATCACTGCGAAGAAAACGGCTGGTACGGCGACGGTGAGTGCGACAACGCTTGCCCCAAACCCGACCCCGACTGCGAGAACGTCGAGTACAGGACCTGCTCCCAGTTTGGATTGGAGTTCTGCGGTGAAGGCGAGTACTGCCACTACGATCACACCAACCCGGTGCTGGCCTGTGGCATCTCGGACACGGCCGGAACCTGCCGCCCGCTGCCCGACAACTGCCTGGAGCACGCCCACACCTTCTGCGGGTGCGACGGGACCAGCTACAACAATGCCTGCGAGGCTGCCCGCGCAGGCATCAACATCGTCAGCGAAGGCCCCTGTCCTGGTGACAACGCCGGAGAATGCCAGATCAACGACGACTGCTCCCCCGGTCAAATCTGCGAGGCGTACTTCAACGACATCGACGAGGAAGGCAACGAGATCTTCATCAACCGCTGCATCTCGGCCGAGGCGACCTGCGGCGCCGATTTTGGCTCCTGCCCCGACGGTCAAGCCTGCTTCGCCTACCCGCTGGGCGACGGTGAAGAGACGGTT
The DNA here is from genome assembly GCA_937123825.1 of uncultured Pseudomonadota bacterium. Lineage (GTDB taxonomy): Bacteria > Myxococcota_A > Bradymonadia > Bradymonadales > CAKZKQ01. The sequence continues at coordinate 41,750 of CAKZKQ010000781.1, read as the reverse complement.
TGGCGCTGTGAGGACACCGAAGGCGACGGCGAGTGCGGCATCGACGGCTTTGGTGCTTGCCCCGATGGTCAGGTCTGCATCGACTACCCCGAAGAAGGCGCCGACGGCGTGGAGTACACCGCCTTCCGCTGCATGGACGGCGAGGGCGACGGCGAGTGTGGTGTGGACGGCTTTGGCACCTGCCCCAACGGCGATGTGTGTGTCGAGTACATCGACATCGACAACAACGGCGAGGAGTACACGGCCTTCCGTTGCATGGTCGGCGAAGGGGACGGTGAGGAGTTGTGCGGTGACGAGTTCGGCGCGTGTCCCCTGGGTCAGGCTTGCTTTGCCTACCCGCTGGGCGAGGACGGCGAGACGATCTGGCGCTGCGAAGACACCGAAGGCGACGGCGAGTGCGGTGTGGACGGCTTCGGCGACTGCCCCAGCGGTCAGGTTTGCATCGACTACCCCGAGGTTGACCTCGAAGGCAACGACTACACCGCCTTCCGCTGCATGGACGGTGAAGGGGAGTGACACACCGACCCCACAGGCCAGGGCGGCGCCAGCTCGCCCGGCCCCACCGGCCTCCGCCCCCGCCGACCCCTCGTCCTAAAGAAAAGGCCAGACCGGCGTCAGCTCGCCCGGTCTGACCGGAGCCTGCTCCATGGTGACCTTGGTGCACCGCTGGCGTTTGGGTGACCGGGCGAGCTGGCGCCGCCCTGCCACCTACCGCCAGCGGCGCGTCAAGCGCATCAGCATGGCCCCAAAGCGGGCCACCGCCACGTCCGTCCCCACGTCCGTCAGGTCGATGCTGTGGGCAAAGGCCTGATGATCGATGGACGCCACCGCTGCCTGAGCGCAGATGATCCCATGCTGACGCGTCAAGCGCCCCACCAACCGACGCAGCGACTCCACCGTGCAAGCGCTCGGAGAACCATCGCTGATCATCACCAGCAAGCGGTTGCGCTTGCGGCTGGCCAGCGCGTGCTGTGCCGCCACCAGGAGCGCCCCCGAGTCATTGTTGCCGCCTCCTGACTCCAACGCGCTGATGTTGTGGCGCTGAAAATCACCCAACTCGTAGTAGAATTGGTCGTCAAAGCCATCCACGCGGCCCTCAAGGCCACGCAAACCGCGCGCGCTCTCCGTCACCAACGCCCCAAACGACTGCGCCAACTGCAAGCGCCGACCACTCATCGAGCCCGACGCGTCGATCAAGAGCCCGATGTACGCATCGGCGTCGATCTCCTGGCGGTTGTGCACCAGGAGGTTGGGCCGACCGCTCCAAGCCACCTTGCGCGCCTGGGCCATATCCAAACGACGACCGCGACGCGAAGCGTACTCTTCCACCTCGCCGCGGCCCAGCCGCTCCATATAACCCCTCAAGCGCCGCACATGCTTGCGCACCCCTGCGACCAGATGCGACTCCGCCCCTGCATCGCCTTTGGGCTGGCGGCGCTCCTTCAGACGCGGAAAGTCGATGTCATCGCCCAGGTTAAGCGTCTGACCCCCGCGACCTCGCCGTTTGTCCGGCGGTTTGGTCTCGGTGACGATCTTCACCTTGGGTTCTGGCGTCTGGCGGATGTTAGCGCCGTCCTGGATGTGGCTCTCTGGCAGCATGTTGGCATCCGAAAGACGACCAAGCACACTCCCCAGCGATCCGCACTGACCAAGGCGGGTCATGCGCTGCATTTGCTCCTGCGCCTCACCGTCCTCGTGCTCCAAGACCCGCGCCACCTCCCGGGCCACCTTCAGCACCCCGGCGTGGTTGATGTGGCGCAGACCGGTGGGCACCAGCGACACCGCCTCGGCCACCCTGGGATCATGGTGCAGCCTGGGGTCAAACCCACAGCGCAGACACCACAAAAAGCCCATCGTCAGCGGCACCACCCCTGGCAGCCCCAGAAGATCGCTGTCGCGCAGCGCCACCTGTGCATCTTCGCCCAACGACCCGTCTTCAGGTGACACCAGCCGCCCAGGCAGTACCCCTTGGATGATCTCGTCGCGCACCTGGCGCACATCGTCGCGGCCAATGAGCTGTGCCAACTGCTCCAAACCCATCCGATGCTCATCCTGAGCAAAGGCGTACGACGCCAGCCGGTCGAAGTAGAGCCCCCAGGCCGGGCGCCGAGAGCGAAGCGTCCGCTCAAGGCGCTCGTCGATCAGGATGTCGTAGATATCCTTGATCTTCGCTGAGCGGGCGATGCTGCGCATCGTGTGGTGCCCACGCACCCCGATGTCACACAGGTGGTGCCCCAACTCGTGCAGCACCAGCCCCTTCATGACCTCCTCGCCGTGCGGATGGCCGCTGGTGACCGGCGTGTCCGACACCTCGATCTCCACCGTTCCAGTGGAGGGGTTGGCGGCGTGGGTTCGGCCCAAACCCTGGCGGTACTGGTGCACAACCACAGGTTTGCCAAGCAGCTCCTGCCCCATAAAGACCGCCCAACGGTTGATGGCTTCCACCCTTCGGCGCACCACCTCCCAAACGGGCTGCGAACCACGGCCCCACTGCATCTGAACCCGATCCAGCGACGGCACTGGCCCCTGTGCGCCCGTGAGGATGCCCGTTGCGATGTCGCGGACATTGGATGTCACATCGTTGAGCGAAGAGACCAACTCGGCAAAGACGCGCGGATCATCAAACTTGCGCATCGCACGCAGCGCCTCGATGCGGACGTCCATACTCTCGTCTCGCGCTGCCTTGAGGGCAGCCTCCAACGCCCAGCGGCTCTCGTCATCCACCAGCCCAGCCACCGCTTTGGCGCGCACAGCGGCGTTACAGTCCCCCAAAAAGGGCTCCGTCAGTGACCGGTTGTGTTCCGGTGCCACCTTGCGCATGGCCTGCAGCGCAGCAACGCGGATCTGGCCGTTGCCCGACTGAGCCTGTTGCTTGAGCAGACCCATAAAGCGCCTGTCTCCAATGGACTCCAGCGCCTGACTCAGTTTCAACTGCGCCTTGGCGTCCGGATTTTCCATGGCAGAGCTCACCAGCGCCTTGGTTTTCTTGGGGGCACGTTGGTTTGACCACGCTATGGCTGCATCCACCAACTCAGGTGTGGCCGTTTTAAGGGCTTTGGTCAACGCCTCGCACGTCTCGTCCACGCTGTCGGCTTGATCGCAGTGCGCCAGCGCCTCCTTGGCCACAAAACTGCGCTGATCGCCGAGCAAATCGAGCGCCACCTCCAACATTTCGTTGGGCACCAGGTGCTTCAGCGTTTCAAACGCAGCCAACGCAGGCGCTTCTTCTTGATCGTGTCGCAACAGTTTGAGCAAACGCTCCCGATCTTGCGCCGCGTCGCCGTGATCTTTGAGCATTTTGCACGCCTCGGCGCGGACCTTGGCGTTCTTGTCGCGCCTGAGCGCGCGCCGCGCCGTCTTCAGCGCGATCTCGTGGTTCACTTTAAAGAGCGCATGCAGGGCGGCGCACCGCACATCGTCATCAGAATCGAGCTTGGCCGCCTCCAGCAGCGCTTTGAGGTGCTTCTCATCACCAGTGGTGGCCAAAAGTTGCACCGCGCACACCCTCGCGTCGTACTCTTCGGACTTCAGCATGTCCTCCACCGCGATCATGCGCAGCGGCCAGTCGCATTCCCACAGCGTCTCCAGCGTTCCGATGCCGTCGTCGTCGTCCAACTCTGTAAAGCGTTTGCCCAAGACCTCCCAGAGGGCCTCCAACTGTCGTGATTTGGCTTCGCCTTCGGGCAAATCTCTGACCCACGCGCCAATGTCGGCCAGCAGCAGCGCGTCATGCTCCCAGCCGATATCTTCAATCGCTGGCTCCAACCGCTCCCAACCCGTTTTGACACCCTCTTTGAGGACTGCATCGACGCACAAGCGGCGCAACTGCGGGTTGTCCTCTGTGAATTTGACCACCAGACGCGAGATGCCCTTGCCACCACGGGCTAGATCGGCGCACACGTGGTCCAACACCTCCCTCAGAAAGCGTTTTTCCCCCACCGCACCATCCACCAGCGCCTCGGCGCGGTCATCGCACACGCTCGCCAGCCCATTCAGCGCCGCTCTAAAGACCCGTGGGTCCTGAGTGTGCTCAAACCAGTGCTGCAAGATGGGCTGTGCGGCGAGCGTGCCCACCTTGGAGACGCGCTCAAGCACCAAAATGAGCGTCTCTGGGTCCGCGCTGTGCGCCAACGCCAGCGTTTGGAGTGCGTTCAGATCAACAATGTGCTCAAAACCAGCCATGACACAGGCCCTCCAGGCCTTTTGGTCTGCGCGCAAGGCGCAAACGTGCTCTTAAAGCCGTGTCTGACAGCGGTCAGACAGGGCCTAGAGCCCCAATGCGCGGACAATGGTCTGCCAGACCAGGCCCGCATCCGAGGTCGGATCGTCCCAGGTGCCCTGAAAGCGGCCGCAAAAGCTCGACTTGAGCAGCTCGGGGACCGGATCCTGACCTTCTTTGCTCATAAAGTTGGGGTGACCCAGCAACGTGCAGACCTCTTCGGTCGCCCGCATGCTCAAATCGACGCCCAACTCGTCATCGCTCCGTACGGCGTTGGCCGCTTGGACGACTTTGACGATCTGAGCCCGGGGCACGCTGGGGTTGCGGCGGACCAGAAGCCGGGTTTCCTCTTGATCGGGCATGTAGCCGATCTTCAACGGCGCAAAACGATCCAACTGGGCCGGGTCCACGCTCGTGGTGCCCGTAAACTGCGCCCCGTTGTTGATCGCCGCGATCCACAACACGTTGTCCGGGATCATCATCGAGCTTCCCGTCAGCGGGTTGAACATCTTGCGGGTCGAATCCAGCGCCGGCATGATGCCGTTGCGGGCCATCTCACGGCAGCGGTTGAACTCGTCGAGGAAGATCAGGAACCGGCGGTTGGGCTCGGCGTGCGCTGCCTCCAAGGCACGCAAGATGTCTGTCGGGATCCACACCGTCTCGGCCTGCCCCGCGTCGTTGGCTTTGACCTGGAGGCTGGCCAGAAAGTCCGTGGGCTCGTAAACCGCGCTGCAGTTGAAGAAGACGTACTCCAACCCCAGAGCCTTGGCGATCTTGCGCGACAAGACCGTCTTGCCGCAGCCCTGTGGGCCATCGAGCAGGATGTTCAACCCGCTCTCCAGCAACGCCTGGAGCTTGAGCGCCAACATCCGGTCCACATAGATCCCGTCGTCGAGCGCAAAACGCACCTGGCTCAAGTACTCCACCTCAATGAAGCCCCGATCGCGGCTGGCGGGCTTCTTCACCGACACCACCCGCACCTTGGTCAGCTTCCCAGGCTGAATCCGCCCATCGTCACAGAGGATCACCTTCGGCGCCCGATGCTCGCCGATGTGCGTGGCCCGAAACCGGTACGCGCTCTCTTTGCGAGGGTTGGCGTAGAAGACCACGTCAAACGCTTCACCATTTTTGATTTTGATCTTTGCGGCTTTTGCGACCATCGTTCGACCCTCCAGATGCACCTCTGCCCATCAGCAGGCGCAGAGCACCCCATAGCCTGACCCCTTGTGGGTAGGTCCTGTGTGTCTTGATTTGGGTGGCCGGCGATTTAATCATGTCCCAAAGGCTGTCAACCTTTAGGAGGAATGTCTTGTTACCCGGATTGGACATCATCTGGTTCGCTTATCTGGCGCTCATCCCGCTGCCGATCGTCCTGGTGATGCCATGGGCGGTGAACACATTTTTTCGCTTCGATCTCCACCACGACGCGTTCAAGCGGGTGTCGTTGGATCTCATCCGAAGGCAAAAGCTCGATCGCCACTACAAGCTGACCCGCGCTGTGCCCGACGCGGTTATGACAAAGGCGCTGGTGCACGTGTCCGAAGTGGCCATGGACATCGCTCAAAAGACACCTCCCCCCAACCCCGAGCCGCTGACCGATGAACTTGTGGCGCTTTTGCGTCCCGATGTGATGCTTGAGCTCAAGAGGTGCCGCCGCCGCTCAATAGGGCTCACCCTCGGTCTCATACCGCTCCTGATCGCGGCGGGGCTGGCTGGGTTTGTGTGGATGGAGGCTGGAATCCTCTTCCCTGGCTTTGAATGCATCGGTTTGGTTCACGGCGCCGCCTTGCTGGCGATCCTTGCTGGTCTGCGCTCCAACCGAAAGATTCGGCGCGCGCTGACAGACCTTCATGTGGACTACATCCCCGCCATGGTCACCGCCATCACAGGGCACACGCTGAGCCCTTTTGATCTGGAGCGCCGCTGGAACCCCGACGCCAAACAACTCAACACCCACGGCCAATCGCTGCTGGCCGCCGACGGAAACCACCGGCTGCACCCCAGCGATCCCCCACTGCCGTTTGAGACCAACCACCCCAAAGAGCGCCGTTGGTCGCTGCACCACCACGACAAAAGGGGCCTGAAGCGCACCTTAAGCCGGGCCGACGGCGCTGCGACGCTCCAAAACACCGTGTTGAGCCTCACTCTGGACGACCAACCGCCCCAAAGCATCGATTTGCGTCTGGTCAGCGTGGTTCAACTGGGGTGGTGGCCCATCGACAAGCACAACTGCACCCTCCAGGTCACCCTCCTGGCCAAAACCACCCGAATCCGCTTTCAATGCGAACTGAAGACCCCACAACTCCCTTCGCCGCATCCACCCCGGCTCCAGTCCTCGGCGCCGCAGGCCCCGGCCGAGCTGCTCCGCGCGGTTTGGGAGGTCCTGGGCGAACTTGAGCGCCAAAGGGGTCACCAGGACGCGCTGCCGACTTTTGGAGCTTGATGCCATGACACCTGCCGACCTGGACCAGTGGGAGCGCGCCGAGGCGTTGCCGCAAGAGACCCTGGGGCGACTCCTCTTTGAAATCCTTTTTGGTGCAGAACCTCAGTTGCAGCGCCGCGCCCAGGCTTTGATGGCGCGTCACATCCCGGCGCAGACCCCGCAGTGGTTGACCCAGGCGGTGGTGGGGCCGGGGCGCGAGGGGGCGCTGCGTCGCGTGCAGTCTTTGGGGGACGGTGTCTTGGGTCCGTCGCTTGGGTGGTGGTTGCGTCACAGCCAGCGTTGGAGCCAGCGCAAGGCCGCCGCCTGGGCGCTGGGTCAACTGCGCTCGGTGGTGCGTCTGGAAAATGCCCGGGAGGCCGCGCATCCAGATGCCCGCGCGGCGGCGGCCCGTGGTTTGGGCCAGTGTGGTCCACAGGCCATCGAGAGCGTGGGGGCGTTGGTGGCGTTGGCGGCTGGGGACGGGCAGTGGAAGGTGCGCCAGTCGGCGGTGGTGACGCTGGGCCGTTTGAAGTCGTCCCCTGAGGCGCTCTTGCGCTCGGTGGCGCAGGATCCGCACTGGGAGGTTCGCCGCAGCGCGCTGTGGTCCTTGGGGCGTCTGGGGGCGCTCGTCCCCAAAGCATCCATCCGTTTGGCGCTCAAGCTCGAAGAACACCCTGATGTCCTGGCGGCCTCGGAGCGCTTGTTGGGCCCCGGTGCGGTGTTGGACAGTCAGGGAACCGCCAGTGCGCCGGTGGAAAGTGTTCCCCTCAACCCAAACGGCGCCCAAGCGCGGGTGCTCGCCCATGGTTTGGTCCGCAAAGAGACGGTCTTGGCGACGATCGAGCGGCTCAAAGCCCTGGAAACCTTGCCGCAGGGGGTTGTGGAGGGCTTGTGTGACCTCCTTGAGCCCGAGCGATCGTTGAGCGGGGCTTTGGAGGCGGCGTCTTTGTTGGCAGGCAGTGAGGCCAAGGTGGCGAGCAACGCGTTGATCGACGCTGCGGGCCACCATCCGGCCCTCTCTGTGCGTCAGGAGTCCATTCGATCGCTTGTCCGTGTGCCTCACGAGGGCCTGGGAGATCTCCTTCGGCGCCTTTTTTGTCTCGAATCGGCCTGGTTGGTGCGCAGAACCATCGTCGAGGCCTGGTTCAGGGGACCTGAATCGTGGCGATGGCTCCTTTTTGAGGCCTTTGATGATCCGCTCTGGCGAGTTCGCCATGCGGCGGCGACGTTTGTGATCGAGTGGGTGAGGTCTGAGCCTGACAATGTCGCCGATGTGGTGGCCAGACTCGACGAATCGCAGCAGAGCACGCCCCTTTATAGAGCCACAGCGCGCTATGTCCGCTTTCATTTGACCCCAGCGGCCCAGCGCGAAGGCTTTTTGACCCGGTTTCCAGCGCCGCAGTCCCCATCACTGCCCGCTTATGGTGCGCCGTGGTGGGACGATGACCCGGCGGTGCTGCATTTGAACCTTGGCGCCTTGTGTAAGGACGACGCGAGGCGCGATGTGGGGCTTTGTGTGGGGCTCCTGGACCACTCGGATGACCGCGTGGCAAGGGCGGCGACGAACCATTTGGTGAAATGGGGTTCGACGTCGATGCTGGCGGCGGTTTTGGAGGTGTTTGGTGACACCAGGAGGCGCCCTGGGAGGGTGCTGAAGCTCTTGTCCATGCTGACGGCGTCGCGCCGCGCTGCGCTGGCGCGCGAGGTCCTCGCTGTCCGGCCCTCCAAAGGGGCATTGTTGTGGGCCTTGGACCACCTTTTGGGCGTTGAAGTCGATGACGAGACGCGCTTGTTGGCGCGGGCGCTCCTCGAACACCCCGTGGAGGACATTAGATCGAGGGCGATGGGGCTTGTTCTCCACGATTTAGAGGGGGATGAGGAGGTCGCCGAGTGGCAAAAGGCGCGCAAAGGGCTCTCGGCGCAGGGATTGGCGCGCTGTCTCGGGTCTCTTTCTCTCAATGCGCTCCTTGTTGACCTCTCATGGGTGTCAAAAAAGGCCTGTGGGCATGTCGAACTGCGTTTGGCGTTGTGCAGATCCTTGGCGTCGGCGCCCCATGGGGTCCAAACGATGGCATTTTGGCAGGACATGGCCCGAGATGGGGCTTGGAAGGTGCGCAAATTGGCCGCCGACTGGTTCAACGCCAACGCCCACTCATGCCCCGAGCTGTTTTTGTTGCAGGAAGATCACGACCACAGGGTGCGAGAGGCCGCACTGACCCTGGATCGGGCCCGTGAGGTCTGGGCGCAGCCGGATTTGGAGACCTCCTGGCGAGTGTTGCGTGCGGTGGCCCGGTGGGTTCGGCGGCCGCTGGGCGATTTGGTGCCGTCATCCAAGGCGATCTCGGTGTCGTCGCTTGTTTCGCGTGATCGAGCGGTGCTTTGGCCTTCTGAAGCGCCTGCGGGCATGCGTCAACTGTGTCCCCAGGGGCCCTGGGTCACGCCCATGGGGGTGACGGGGCACTACGGGTTGTCCGCCGAGGGTTTTGCGCAGGCCGCGGAGGCCGGGTGCAACTTCTTCTTCTGGGAGCCGCCCTACAACGGCATGACCCGCTTCTTCAGGCATATTGAGCCGCAGCGCCGCAGTGATCTGGTGGTGATGTCGGGCTCGATGGGGACCACGGCCGATGAGCTGCGCCGGGACATTGAGCATGTGCTTGAGCGGTTGAGGCTCGATGTCTTGCCGGTCTTCTTGATCTTCTGGGTGCGCTCAAGTGGCCGTTTGCGCGCGCCGTTGATGCAGGACCTGGAGGACCTCAAGGCCGAAGGGCTCATTGGCACCTACGGCATCTCCACCCACCAGCGCTCTTTGGCATTGGAGGCGCTGGAGCAAGGTTGGCGCCTGATCATGATCCGGCACAACGCCGCCCACCGTGGCGTGGAGCGTCAGGTCTTGCCCGCCGTGCTCCGCCACGGGGCGGGATTGGTGTCCTTCTCCAACCTTTGCTACGGCCGCATGCTCCAGCGCCCGCACCCCCAGGCCCCCGCGCCTCCCTCGGCCGCCGACGCCTACCGGTATGTGCTCAGTCAGCCGGGGGTCTCTGCCTGCCTCTCTGCGCCCGAGACGTTGGCGCAGCTCCAACACAACCTCCAGGTCCTGCGGCGCCCAACCATGGACGCACAAGCACAGCAGGCCATGCGCCGCTTTGGAGACGAGGTCTACCTCCACAATCAACCCTTTGCCCGCTACATCCGCCCGCGTTGAACTCTGCGCCAAGCCCCTCGCTGAAGCCCCGTGCTGGAAACCCGCGCTGGACTCCAACAGATGTGCGCGTGATGATGGCGGCGCGTCGCTGTAGCTCCAAAGGCAGAGCGCGGAGACTCATAATTTCCGAGGGTGGGGGTTCGAATCCCCCCAGCGGCGCACCGCCTTCCCCTTTCCCAACCTGAACAGCGGTTTGCACGCCCGCGTTGGATTTTTTTGTGCTGGCTCGTCACACTCTCTCTTTGAGCACAAAAGCCAGTGTGGGCGGCAGCCATCTTTGGCGGCTTGCCTTGCGATAAAGTGAGGGGGAGAGACAGTGCAAAGCAGAATATGGACGGCGGTGTGTTTGCTGGTGGGGGGCCTGTCCCTTTTTGTGTCGGGTTGTTTGGGCGAGCCGTGCCTGGCAGACAACGGGGGGTGCAGCAACACCAGCAAAATCGAGCTTCAACCGTGCGCTTCAGGCACCGATGGGGTCATCAACCTTGATGAACTGGCTGAACTGGGCGATGTCGCCGACCAGATCGTCACCGTGCAAGGCCCACTGCTGGCCACTGCGGGCATTTGCACCCAATTGGCCTGTTCGCCCATCGAAAGTTGCTGCAATGGATGCGGCGGCAGCTTCTTTATGAGCAACAACGCGGACTCTCCAGGCTTTGCTGAACTCGGAGACCTCGATTTGAACGGCGCAGTCGATGGCACGCAGTTGGCCTGCGGCGGTGATGACTCGTTGGTGTGTTGTCCCTTGCCCAAAAGAGGGCTCACTGTGCAGGTCACAGGGACTTTGAACGAGCCCACGGTCGTTGGAACCCGGCAAATGAACGTCCAAGGCATGTGTCTGGTGAAATGAAAGCGTGACAGAGAGCCATTTCTACACATCGATGGTGGCGCTGGAGGTCATTCTGGCCGCGCTGACCTTCATCGCGCTGATTTTCATCACGGCGCCCTATGGCAGACACCACAAACCGGGTCGCTGGGGCCCTGTCATTCCTGCTCGTCTGGGCTGGATCCTCATGGAAAGCCCCGCAGTGGTGGTCTTTGCTGCCATTTTTGCCATGGGAGACCACAGCGCGGGGCTCGCGCCGCTTGTTTTGCTGTGCATGTGGCAGTGGCACTACATTCACAGGACCTTCATATTCCCTTTTCGCATGCGATCGGAGGGCAAAACCATGCCCGTCCTGGTCGCAGCGCTGGCTGTGTGCTTCAACGTCCTCAACGCCTACGTCAATGCGCGCTGGATAAGCCACTTTGGAGTCTATCAAAGCGATTGGCTCTACGATCCACGCTTTATTCTGGGGGCGTTGGTCTTCTTTGTGGGCTTTGGCGTCAACGTTCACGCCGACAATGTCCTCTTCAACCTCCGCGCGCCAGGTGAAACGGGCTACAGGATCCCCCGAGGGGGCGTTTACCGGTGGGTGACGGCCCCCAACTACCTTGGAGAAGTGCTCGAATGGTGCGGTTGGGCCCTTGCGTCGTGGTCTCTTGGGGGATTGGCCTTCGCAATCTACACCGCCGCCAACCTTGTCCCCCGCGCTCTGAGCCACCACCGGTGGTATCGGGAGACTTTTGAGGACTATCCGGCGCAGCGACGCGCCATCTTCCCCTTTGTCCTCTGATGAAATGCTCCCGGTGGGGGGCAAAGCCACTGCGAAGGTCTTGTGGAAGGGCCAGAGCGTGACCATATAATGCCGTTGTCCAATGCTTATGGCTTAGGGGCCCCGCCGCTGTGGCTGATAGGAAAGGCAGGCGGTCTGCAAAACCGTCTTATGGGGGTTCGAATCCCTCCGGCGGCTTTGTCACTGTGTGTGGGGACAAACGCTGCGCCGTCTGATTCGCGCGCATACAACACATACTGCGCCGCTGTAGCTCAACAGGACAGAGCGATGGTCTTCGGAACCATAGGTTGGGGGTTCGATTCCTTCCGGCGGCTTGGATGTTTTGGCGCAGCGTCGCCAAAGCCCTTCCACATTGCGCCGCTGTAGCTCAACAGGTCAGAGCAGCGGATGGCTAATCTGTTTATGGGGGTTCGAGCCCCTCCGGCGGCTGTGGGTTCTGGTGTATGATGGTTTGTGTGCACAGTGTGCGATGCGGTCTTGCATAGCATGTCTGCGCGCAACAGGTCGCTGAAGCTCAACAGGTCGAGCGCCTGCCTTTCAAGCAGGAGGAAGGGGGTTCGAGTCCCTCCGGCGACTTTTTATGAAACGCTCTTTGGTTTGGTGCGTACCATGTGGTGAGAACCCCCACCACGGGAAGAGATGATCCCGTGGTGGAGGGGCTCAGATCGCAGCACAGCGTCCGTTTTTGTTGAGCGGACGACCGCGTTTGGATCGCATTACAACATTTTTGTGGTAATGTGCTCCTTGGCAGTGCCCCACATCACCCGAACCAACTCCGACTATGCCAGGCCGAGCTTGCTTCAGGTGTTTGAATTGGGGCCATGTACCTCAAATCTCATAGGGACCGACAAACATGAAACACAACAAATTCCTCATCAGCCTTGGTTCTTCGATCGCTCTGCTGGCCACTCCCCTGGTCGTCACCGGATGCGCGTCCACGCCTGACCCCAAGCCCGCTGATGCCAAACCCGCCGACGCGCCCTCCAGCGCCCCGGCCAGCGCCCCTGCTGATAAAGCCCCCGCCTCCGCCCCCGCTGACGCTGCGCCAGCCGATGGCGCCGAGAAAGACGGCGAAGGCAAGTGCGGTGAGGGCAAGTGTGGTGAAGGCAAGTGCGGTGGTGACAAAGCCGAAGAGGGCGCCGACGGTGCCGAGAAAGACGGTGAAGGCAAATGCGGTGAGGGCAAGTGCGGCGGGTGAGCCGCTTTGAGGCTCGCCGTTGGGGGCTTGTGAGCTTCCACGCGCCTTAGAGGCTCGCTTTGAGGTGAGCCTCCACCACATCCCCACAACACCGATTGATCAACGGTCGCCCCTCACAACCCGAGCGGCGGCCGTTTCTGTGTGGCGCAGACCCTCCTGAGCGCTTTGGATGGTTGGCGCCAGTCCCTTTTGGATGAGGACCATGACACAACCCATCGACGCCATTGAAGGCGTTGGGCTTGGCTTTCGCCTGGGTTTGGCCGACGCCATGCTCAGCGCGCCGCAGTCCCAGGCCCGCTTTATTGAAGTTTGCCCTGAAAACTATGTGGGTGTGGGGGGTCGGCGCGCTCGGCTCCTGCACGCCGCCAGAGAGCGCTGGCCGGTGGTGTGTCACGGTCTCTGTGGTGACCTGGCGGGTCTTGCCCCGATGCAGATGGAGCTTTTGACCCAGGTCAAAGCGATGCTCAAAGAGGTCGGCGCGCGTTGGTACAGCGACCATCTGTGCATGACCCACATCGCGGGCGCAGAGATCCACGAGTTGCTCCCGCTGCCTTTCAACGGCGAGGCCGTGCGGCGCACTGCGCAGCGCGTGCGTCAGGTTCAGGACTTCCTGGAGTTGCCCATGGCGGTGGAGAATGTCTCGGCTTACGGTGACATGCCCGGCGGCGAGATGACCGAGCCCGAGTTTGTCACCGCCGTCTTGGAAGAGGCGGACTGTGGGCTCTTGCTTGACGTCAACAATGTCTACGTCAACGCCTTCAACTTTGGCTTCGAGCCCAGGGACTACATCGACGCGTTGCCGCTGGAGCGCGTGATTCAGATCCACGTGGCCGGTCACTTCCAGGAAGCCCCCGACATTCTGTTGGACACGCACGCGATGCCCATCGCCGATCCTGTCTACGACCTCTTCGCCTACACCATGGAGCGCTTGCCCCGTGATGTGCCGGTGCTTTTGGAGCGCGACGGCAACTTTCCGCCCTTGAGTGAGCTTGAGGATGAGTTGATCAGGCTGCGCAGCATCATGGAGGCCGCCTCATGAACGCCGCCCTTGAGGAATCTGTCCGCAAGATGCTGCTCGACCAGGATGTCCGCCTCTTTGAGGGGATGGACGAGCGTGCGCAGCGCCTCTACAGGCGCCAGGTGCGCAAGAGCATCCTGGGCGCAGTGCGGCGCGCCATCCCTGTGGCGACCCATTTGACGTCTGCCGAGCACCTCAATCGGATTTTGGGGGTGTGGTTGGAGCAATCTCCGCCCCAGTCGAGGCTTTACTGGCAGATCGCGGGCGAATTTGCCGCTTGGTTGGGCTCAGCCCCCGATCTTTCGGTCCCTCACCCGGCCTTTGCCGAGTTGATCCACTGGGAAGTGCTCGAAATAGACGTCATCAACGCCCCAGACCTGCCTGCATCGCCGGTCTTGGGGCGCGACATTGATGATCGCGCGGCGATGATCCTCGATCCAAGCGCCCGATTGGCCATCTACCAGCACCCGGTGCACACCCTTGACCGCCGCAGCGACGGTTGGCCAGCCCCTTTGGCGGTCCCGGCCTTCATCGTGGCGTGGAGAAACCCTTCAAATGAGCGCTTCAAGCACCTCCAGGTCACACCAATGCTGGCTCAGATGGTGGCGCACCTGCACGACGGCAGCCCATTGGCCTCGGGGTGGGCGTTTTTGGAGGGGCTTTATGGTGAATTTGATCGCAAACCGGTGCTGGATGAGCTTCAGCGCTTGATTGAGGGCGGCGCCGTCGCGGGCTTCTTGCTCTCCGAAGATTGAAGGGCCTGTGTCAGCGCAAGCGTAAGACCCAATAGAGCGCGTTTCGACCCACCATGGGGCGCTTTGGGGGTTCCAGCAGCGCGCGGCTCACTTGCGACCGACGATGATGTACTGTTTGGGCAGGGTTTCGGTCAAAACTTCGGCTTTCAGGCCGCCTGCGGCCAGCTCTTCGGACACTTTCTCCAGGCTCAAGCGGATGTGCATGGGGGGACCTGGGCCGTCGTAGTCCTTGGCGTAGTCCACAATCACCACCGCCCCGCCCTTTTTCAGCCCTGCGGCCAGTTTTGCCGCGTATTGGCCGCGGTTTCGGATGTGGTGCCACGTGTTGACCACCAGGATCCTGTCCACGCTGCCGGGTTGAAGCTGCGGATCCTCGTATGGGACCAGCTTTGCCGACGCGTTTGTCAGCGCAGCGCCCTCAAAACGCGCCGAAAGGTGCGCGACCATGGGTTCTTCAACGTCCAAAGCCAGCACTTTTCCGGTCGCGCCCACCGCGCGCGCCAGATGCGGTACAAAATATCCCGTTCCAGCCCCCAGATCGACCACCGTCATGCCCTCCTGGATGTCCATGGCGGTGATCACCTCGTTGGGTTTTTGCCATTCGTCCCTTGAAGGGTTGTCCCAGCGCTTGGAGAGCTTCTCTGGATTGGTAAAACGATGCCCGATCGGACCCGAACCGCTGCATCCCACCAGCGCGGCCGCCAAAAACGCCACCAAACCCACCTTCTTCCACATCTTCAACGCCTCCAAAGCGCTGCGCAGGCCGCTGGGACCCCGCATTGGCCTTCCATAGAGTTCACATCGACGGCGGGGTTTGGCACCCCGATGTCGTCCAGGGACATCCTGGCGTCAAAAGGGGGACAAACGCCAGCTTTGTGCGTTTGGAGGGGCACTTGATCCGGTACGTTTGGAGCCAAACCGCTCAAAAGGGGACAAGAAAGGGTGCCCACGGACTCGAACACGACTTCCGCTGGCGGACGGGCGGGCTTTACCTCCTGCGCCGCACCAGCCCCAGGCTGATCAGCGCCAACATCGTCCACCACATCCCTGGGGTCGTGCTTCTGGACGTCGTCTGACACGTCAGGTTGTCCTGGAGCGGCTCCGACTGCTCCTGAGGTTCATCGGGTGCCCAACCCACCTCACCCTCGGGCTGCCCTTCATCGGCCCAGCCCAGCGCGTCACCGCCATCGCTCTCATCCACCCAGCCCGAGCCTTCATCGTCTTGTTCGCCCGGGGGTGCAGGGGCGCCTTGTCCGGGTGGGTCCGCCGGGTCGTCAGATTCCAACGAGACGCACGCTCCGCCTCGGCAGATGGCCCCCATGGGGGCACAGTCTTCCCGCACCAGCTCCCCGCCCACACAAGTGACCGCGCTGGACTCTTCACACCACGAAGACCCCTCTTCGCACGGTGGGGCATCGGTGCACTGTCCGGCGTCGCAAAAGAGCCCCTGCACCTGGCAGTCTTCTTCAAAGAGGCGGCCGTCCTGGCATCGCTGGGCCACCTCGTTGGTGCATTGGCCTGCGGGGTCCAGCCCTTCGCAGCCGCAGCCGTAACCCTCTTGTTCATTGATGAAGCTGCATTGCACGCCGCTGGCGCCACAGTCCTGCTCGATGACCGTCGTGCCTTCGCACCACTGGGCCACGTCGCCCTGGCAGCGCCCCTCATACGGAATCCCGGCGCAGCCCCCATCGGGCGTGGCCTGCGCGGCGATGCCGTCCACCCAGTCCATCAGGTAGTCCAGACGCTCAACGTAGCCATAACCCAGGCAGGTCCCATCGTCTTGAATGGCCGAGATGACCGCCGCCGTGACCGCGCCCCCGCGCGGATCGTTCATAAATACCGGTCCGCCTGAGTCCCCAAAGCAAAAGTTGCGCTCTCGGTTGGCGTAGACGGTCAAGTTGCCCTGGGTCATGTTGGCGATGCTCAAACCACCAAACCACCGCCCCCGGCGGCTGTTGTCTCTGGTCTGCCCATAGCCCCCCACCTCGACCGGTGCGCCCATGTCGGTCTGAGACAAGATGCGGCGGTTCATGGGGATGATCTCCACCTCCGGCACCACCACGGTGGCGTCTTGCTCCAGGACCAGGATGGTCACATCTCGCTGTGGGTGGTTGTGCACCTGCGAGGCAGCGATCACCGGATCCGAGCGAGAAGGATCTCGCCCAAAGCCAACCGCCATCCGGTTTCTGCCCACGCAGTGCTTGGCCGTGGACACCAGACGAGGGGCGATCAGCGTCCCCGAGCACCATGAAGAGCCCGGGTTGCCCGGCGAGGTGATGTACACCACGCCAAGCTGCTGTCCTGGGGTCAGGGGAACGTTGGTGGGCTCACGGGTGCCGTTGATGACGGCCCCCGATTGCCTCTCGGTGTCTTGTGCGTCTGTGGGGGCCGCTTGGCAACCAGCCAGCGCCCCACTCACCAAAGCCAGCGCAATCATCGTCTTTTGCATGGCCTGCTCCTTTTGCCAAACCTTGGCACCCCACCACCGCAAAAGGTGGACCAACGGCGCCCACGGCCCCCAAAGGGCCCAAGTGTGAGCTTTTGTCACACCTGAGTTGTTGTGCCGATGCCTCGATGTGGCGCGCTCGCCCCAGGCATTTTTCAGGCCCGTTGGAGCGGATGCAGCTTGGATGTTTTGCAGCTTCTTTGGGGTGGGATGTGCTCAGGGGGGAGGCATGCGACGCCACTCATCGTCCAACGCGGTCTTGAGTGCCTGGCGCAGGTGTGCGGGCAGCTCATCCAGGCGCGCTTCATAATTTTGCAGGGTTTGGGGGGTGTGGTTCTTGAGCCACTGAACGATCCAGTGGCGCAGAAGCGACGGGGCAAGCTCCTGGGCGTGTTGTGCAAGCCAGGACCAGATCTCTTCGGGGCTCTGAGCGCGCCACATGGCGTCTTCGAGCAACTGGGTGCGGTGCCAGGGCAGGGCGTCTTCACGCAGAAGCGCCAATAAGGTGGGGGTGTCGGGGTATTTCAGCGCAGGTTGTCGCGGTATGGCAAAGAAGAGGGCATCGTGAACCCCCGCGTCAGGTTCATTGAGCAGTCCACGGAGCGTTTCAACCGCCTCTGGTCGGTCCAATGCGAGCGCACGCGCGGCTTGCGCGCGTATGAAGGGGCTCTGGTGGTGTTCAAGGAGCACGCTCAGGTAGTCGTTTCGCCGTTGGGGCGGCAGCGCGGCCAGCGCCGCGATGGTAAAGACCCCAAAACTCTCTCTCTGAAACGCCTCATCGGGCGCCATGAGGTGATCCATCAAGGCCAGATAGGCCGTCCACCTGGGCCGACGCCTATGACCCAGGTGATCGGCGATCCACTGAAGCTCATCCAGGAGGGTTTGTGGCGAGGGTTGGCGCTCTTTGGGGGGCTGAGGCGTGGTTTCGCGGCTCATGTCGTCAAAGACGCGTGCTGCCATGCGGGCCACGGCGAGCACTTTGGAGTCATTTTGGGGTTCCAGGCCTTCGTGCAGCACCTCGAGCATGGTCTGGACTTCATAAAGCCGTTCTTCGGGCAGCGCTGCGTGTGTCAGATAGCGTATCGCCATGCCTGTGGACATGCTGTGGCGGCCATTTTGATGGTGTTCTGCGGTGATCCGCACAAATTCCTGGCCCAGCGCGCGGCTGGGGATGCGGTGGAGGGCTCCGTCGGGCCGTTGTCTGGGGTCTCCATTGCCATCAAGGAGGACTTCCAGCGATGGCGCGACCATGCCCAGGTGCTTTTGGAGGCGATCGGTGTGGGGTGGGGCGATGTTGTTGGAGCTTAGATCGAGTTTTTCCAGGGTTTTAAAGACGCCGCGCAGCTCCAGAATGTCAAAAAGCTCCATGGCCATGGGTGCATCGACGCGGTTGCAGGCCATATCGAGGGTCTTGAGGTGTTGCCAGGGCGGCCCTTCGGCGATGTGGTGGGCGATGGTGGAATGAATGTTGTTGTTGCGCAGGTTCAAGTGCTCGACCCCAGCCATCATGGGGTGCTTGAGGAGGTGGGAGATGCCGCCAGCGCCGACGTCTGTGTGGCTCAAGTCCACGCAGCGCACCACCTTGAGCAGTTCTGGGGGCATTTTTCCTGCGCGCAGGCGTCCAAACCACCGTGGTGGGAGGGTGCAAAGGCGAGCATCCCATCGGGTCAGCGGCTCCCGAACGTAGTCGAGGGCCATGTCGAGGCATTCGAGCGTGTGGGCCTCTTCGAGCCAGGTGCAGATCAGGGCCCAGGAGTGTCCCCCCGGGGGGCTGTGGAGGGCATCGCGGAGCTTGGAGAGCACCAGATTGTCGCTGCCCTGGATGTGGATGGGGGTTGGGGGGTTGTACACCACCCCATGGCGGCCTCTCGGTGCCTTTGTCTGCCTTGGTTTTTGCGTTGAACGCCCCAGAAGGCGGTCCCACCATCCCATCGCGTGTCTCCGGACCACTGGTTTTGGCAATTTATGATATGTCGATCCCCGCGTCGATCCCCAGACCGAGTGCCGTTTAAAACGAGCCTTGCAAGGGCGAGAAATCGCAGTCCAGTTCGAGGAGGAGAGCACAGATGAACCGGGGGTTCATCGAGCATCGACGACGAAGAAATGGGCTGCGAGAGCCGTCCTGGCTGGCTCGTTTTGAGCGGGACTTGGTCTAGAGGTCGCTTAAAAGGTCCCTGTGGGATAGGATGCTTCATTCGAGCATTCACATCGCACTCAAAGAGGAGGAATCATGGGCAGTCCACAAGCTGATCAGGCCCCTGGGAACAAAAATACGCTGGCGATCGATATCGGAGGCTCTGGCCTGAAGGCCTCGGTCCTTGATGAGGCAGGCAATATGGTGGTTCCTCGCCGTCGCGTCCCCACGCCGCAGCCAGCCGTCCCAGAGGCGGTCGTGCCTTTGCTCATTGGTCTGGCCAAAGGGACTGCTCCAGGACTGGAGGACACATCGCCGTTGCCCGACTTTTCGCGGATCTCGGTGGGCTTCCCTGGTGTGGTGCGCGGGGGGAAGGTGCTGACGGCCCCCAACCTCAGCACCGAGGCGTGGTCTGGGTTTGAGTTGGCCAAGGCGCTCTCCGACGCGTTGGGCGCGCCCGTGCGGATGCTCAACGACGCAGACATGCAGGGGCTGGCGGCCGTCAACGGCAATGGCGTGGAGATGGTCATCACGTTGGGCACGGGCTTTGGGACGGCGCTCTACGAGAACGGTCGGCTTGGACCTCACCTGGAGATCGCCCACATTCCGTTTCGCAAAGGCGAGACCTACGATCAGCACCTGGGCAACGCGGCCCGCAAGGCGGTGGGCAACAAGAAGTGGAACAAGCGCGTTGAGAAGGCCATCGCCAACCTGCGCACCTTGACCCTCTTTGATCACCTCTACATTGGCGGCGGCAACGCCAAGAAGCTCACGTTGGAGCTTCCCGACGACATCAGCGTCATCGACAACTCCGCCGGCATCCTGGGCGGCATCGCCCTCTGGCGCGACTGATGCCAAAGTGCAGACGTCCGACCTAGTTTGCACTTTGGTATGAGCGCATTCAAGACCCTCGTGCTTTCTGAGCCAAGACGCCCATCGTCAGCGTGACCCCTTGAGCGTTCAGGGGAGCCAGCGGCAGACGTCCAGGATTTCCTCGGCCAGCGCACGGCTTAGCCCCAGGCGCTGGGCACAGTATGCCAGCGTGCCCTTGGAGGTGGTCTTGTGGGCGCCGCTCCAGGCATGTGGATCCATCAAGAGCCGGCTGCGGTGTGTTTTGGCGCCCTGAGCCAGTTCCTGGAGCAAGAGGGCTTCGATCTGGGCCTGGGTCAGCAGCTGCGCCACCGCGTCAAACCGTTTTGTGTCTCCAAAGCCGCTCAACTGGTACTGCGCGTAGGCTTTGACCATGGCATCTTTGATTTGAAGGCGCTGGGCCGCCGCGCCGTGGTCGTAGAGCAGCACGAGCGTCTCCAAAGAGGCCCCCTGGGGGCGTTCTCGGTGGGCCAACTCGTGGAATGTGTCCCAGAGCGCGGGTTGTGAGGGGAGAAATCCTTGGATGACCGTGTTCAAGAGCGACACATTGCCCCCTGGACCCACGGCGTGACGCCCCAATGTCCCCAATGCGTACCGCGTGGCCTCTTCAAGGGGGGCTCCCTGCAAGAAACCGGCGATTGGAGCCATCAAAGCGGTCTTGTTGTGGTCTCGTGGGACCGTACGAGCCAAAGCATAAGCACGTTCTGGGGCGCCGCGGTTTGCGATGGCCTTGAGAATGGCCGCTTGCGCCCTCAAGGGCAGCCCCTTGCTGCCTAGGAAACGCTCCATCTGGGGTGAATGTTGGGGGAAGTAGTGCTCGACGAGCGCCTCCAACTGCCCATCTTCGAGTTCGGGGGCCATTTGGGAGACGATGGGCGAGGAGATGATGGGGGTAAAGAGCAGCTTGCGCTCCGTGGCGCACTTCATACCCGGCTTCAGCCACGGTTTGATGTGTTCCTTTGTGCCCTCGCGGGCCAATTCCAGCGCCATCAGCACCATATCCCCCTGATGCCGCGGGTTCTGGCGCTTGTTGCGCGCCTTTAGAGGGCCTTTGAGGCTCTCAAGCATGGCTTCAAGCTCGGATGGCGTTGCGTGGCGGCGCAATAGGGTCGCCACCGGCGGTGGAATCGTGTTGACGGTGCGCGCGTACCAGGCGTCGAGCGCCCGTTTTTGAATGTTTTGCCGCGCTTTGCCCGGGACAAAGGGCACCATGAAGGCCAGCGCGGTGTCTTTCCCCTCGATTTTGTCCGGAAGCGCGTCGATGCATGCCATGGACAGGCGCTCTTGGGCCCCGTTGGGGGTGTATGGCAGGAGCCATTGCATGGTGAAGGCCCCTTTGGGGTGTCCTTTGGTGCGTTCGAGGGCCTCTTTGAGCAGTTTGGGCCGCTCTTTTGGGGCGATGTCCTCCATCAAGCGGCCCACCATGCCTGCTTGATTGTGCCCGTCGTCGATTTTATGGGCGCGGCCCAGCAGAACAAGCAGGTGTTGGCGCCGCATTGCTGAGGATTGACCCCGCAGGAGCCTGCAAATGTGCGTTTCTATGGAGACGTAGGGTTTGAACCACCAACTCTCCAATGGTTCTGTCCGCACATCGGGCCACGCCTGCCATGCTTTGCGGACTTTGTCACCACGACTTCCTTCCAAATCGTCAAAGAGCGTGGTCACGCCCTGGGTCAACCACGTCTCGCGGCGCTCCGCTTCTATGACTGGGAGCATGTAGTCTGCCGCAAACGCCCTGAACAACCCGCCTTGAACGCCTTCGACGGCCAGACAGGCCTCCTCGACCCGTTGTGGGTGGTGCCGGGCGAGGCGAGCAAGGCAGATGGCCTTGACGGCCGGGCTGGCGACGGTCTGCATCAGGGATAGGTAGCGGTCTTGCCACGGCGCTTCCAACGGGAGGGGGACGCCAAACTGGTCAAAGCGGTGGTGGGTGGCCTCCTTTTCAAGCGTGCTCCACCACACGCCATAGGCGTCGTCTTTTGCAGCGCCAGAGGGGAGGTGGGGGATGACTGCGGCCAGCGCGTTGATCTTTGGAAAGGCCGAGTACTGCTTGAGCGCCAAATCCAGCGCCGCATCCACCTCACCGCCCTTGGCCATCCACCCCAGCGTGCGTTTGTCGTGGCCCTCGTCGTCATCCCATATGCGATGATCGATGGTCCTCATAAGCCGGGGCCTGAGCGCGGCTGGGGCGACCCTGAGCGCTTTGATGAGCATGGCCGCCGCGTGGATCCCTCGATCCACCCCTTTGTGGTCCGCCAGGAGACGTTCTGAGAGCTGGGCGCCAGCGGCCTTGAAGCTGGCCTTGGTGCAGAGGGTGGCCGCGGCCTGAGCGCGTATCTTTGCAGGCTCAATGCTGGCCAGAGTGTCCATACAGCCTTGTAGATCGACCAACTCCAGCGCATGGGCCCTGTGGATGATCTGAGCCAACGCCTGCCCCGGGGTTTCCCCCCAGACTTTGAGCCCTGTGAGGTCCTCAAAGAGTTCCGCGATGGTGTCACCCCTGAGGTGGGGCGTCATCTGGGACAACGTCTCGGCCTGGTAGCCCCTGGAGGGGTGCCGTGTGTTGAAGAGCGCCACCTCGTCACTCCACAGATCGTCTTCTACAAGGAGTGCGGGCAGCTCAGGGGGCAGTTGTCGCGTCCTGCTGGCGCAAGAGGCGCGGATCAGCGCGGATCTGGCGCCCAGTCGAACCATTTGTTCGCCATCTGGCGCCTCCAGCCCTTCAAACATACGCCAGGCGCGCTCGGCGTCCGCCAAAAAGCCTTCCAGGCTGCCGTCTCGATGCTCCCAGGCCTCTTTCCAGGGCTGTGTCAGGAGCGCGCGCAGGCCTTTGACGTCGCCTTGTTCCTCCAAATGCTCCCCAAGATGCCTCAAGACGTACTCTGAAAGGGCGTTTGGTGCCAAACGGCCATTCGTCAGCGCCTCCAGTTGCCCATTGGCCCACTGCATCAGCGCGTCGAGTCGTCTCCAACCCATCTCCTGGATGTAAATGGCCAGCTTGGGGTGGGCCAACATGCATCGCTCGTCATCAGAAGTGCGGACAACAAAGCGGTCCACCCCATTCAAAGCCTCCTGGACATTGCTTTGTGGCAGTATGGACTGGATGTCTTTGGGTGAGAGCGGCCCCAACGCCACCGACAACACCCCCATCACTTCCTTGCAGGCCTCTTCAAGGCGCGCGACGTCGTTGCTGCTCTGCTTCCACAGCGATCTTTGCATCTCCCACCATGTCTGGAAGTAGCCGTGAAGCCCCGGAGGTGAGTCAGCAAGCTGCGATGCGGTGGCCGACGCGTGTAAATCGTCGCAATAAAGCCGCAAGGTCAGCGGCTCCCCCTGGGTTTTGGCGTAGAGCGCTTCGACAAAGGCGTCGAAATCCGCCGCATCGGGCACCTTCTGTACCAACACCTCCCCAACGCCACCCCGATCCAGTGGCGAAAGCTCAAAGAGCGCGCAGTCCTCGGTGCGCCAACCCAAGATGCGCCGCCAATCATCGCCGTTCCTTGTGGCGGTTTGCCGCGCCGAGGCCAGGATTTTGATGTCTCGCGCCGCAGAAGACCCAAGAAACTCCCCCGGAGACCAGTCGCTGGCCTCATCCAGGCCGTCCAAGACCACCAGGAGCGGCTTGGCAGAGGCACTGCGCGGTGTGGAGAGGTACGTTTGGAGAGATTCCCCGGGGTTTTGTGGGTCCATCGACGGCTTTTCATCGCCGTGGGAGGTCTTTTGAAGGGCCTGAAGCATCGAACGGACTGTGTGGGCCCGCGATGCGGTGCCAAAGCGGACGCTTATGGGCACCACCACCACCTCGTGCCCCTCCCTTTCCACCACCGAACTGGCCCAGTGCATCAAAAGTGTCGATTTTCCTCGTCCCGCAGGCGCGCAAAGTACCCCTAGAGGGTGCTCACCGGTGTTCAACCAGTCATCGAGCGCCTGGAGAGAGGCGCTGCGTCCTCCAAAGGGGGCCGTGGTGTCCACGTGGTGGTCGAAAAACTGCCGAGACTGGCGCGAACCAGTGATGGGTCGGTGTTTCTTCACGTCATTGTCCTGGGACAGAGGCCCGGTTGGGGCCTTGCCATGTTTGGCTGTGGTAGGATCGTCCTTGTCGATGCAAAGAGCGTACACCGTAAGGGGTTTTGGGGCGGCACTCCAACCCTTTGGTGACCTTCGCGGGCCTTTGGGAAGGTTTCACCGTGTGTGTTTGGGGTTGGACATGGTTTGGAGGCGTGCGGGGGATGATGGACGTGGCGGTTTGTGTCCGTGGGACGGTGATGGTGAAGAAGCAGGTCCTGATGGTGTTGTTGGGCTGGGGGCTGAGTGTCCTTGCCGCTTGCGGCGCAGAGCAGGAGACGGTGTCTGACGGCTTTGTGGATGGCGATGGGATTGAGAACAACGCCGACGGCGATCGCAGGGAGCAGGGAGAGTTGCTCTTTGAAGATCGTTTCGAGGCGTTGGGGCCGCCCTACGTGGAAGGTCACGACCAGCCCCCTTCTGCGTTGCCCGAAGCGCTCTTTGCCCAGGACGGGTCGCGATGGACCCAGATTCAGAACACCCATCCGGGGGAGAACTGGGCGGCGCACGCCACGGAAGATGGTCAGGACGTGCTGCGCTTTTTTGCCGCAGGTCAGCCGGGAGAAGAAGCCTCCAAGATGGACCTGGGCCGGGGGATTGGTTTTGAGCTGGCACAGGGCGACGTGGTCGTTTTGGGGGCGGACTTCTTTGTGGAGGGCGAGCGCGGGATTTTGTCCGACAACACCTTGCTGGATTTGGAGGACACCGACGATTTGACGATCGACGGGCAGCTTCCTGGGGCAGGCTTGCGGGTGCGCACCAACGCGGCGGGGCAGTTGGCGCTCGATCGAGGTGAGTTGTTGGGCTCGGACGCAGGCGAGCCGCCGCACTTCAGACTGGGCAACATGTCCTCGGATCATGTGTTGCCGGTGGGGGTCTGGGTGCGTGTGGAGGCGGTGATCAAGTTGGGGGTGGGCGTGGAGCGCTCGACTCAGGGGCCGATCGACGACACCTTTGACGCCGAGCAGACCGAGGCCTGGTGCGAGCTGTGGGTGCAGCCGCGCGGTGAGCCGTCGGTGATGGTAATGCGTCAGAAGGGGACCACGTTCCTGGATCGTCAGGCGGGTCTGGAGTTGCTGGCGCAGGAGCTTCCAGATGCGACGGTCGAGTGGCCTGAGGCGCTGGATTACAACTCCTTTCAGGCCGGGTTGACCAACAACCGCTCGGGTGTGGACCAGCAACTCTTGATGGACAACGTTCGCTTGGAAACGCTGGATTGACGGCGTCAGGGTTGGTGCGCTGACGCCGTCGTAACCCCTGTGTCATCATTCGAGGGTGATGATCTCCAGGGCGTTGTCGAGCGCCTCGTTGGCTTCCTGGAGGCGTTCCATGGAGCCCAGCGCGGCCATGGGGGCCTTTTGCAGAGCCTCGGAGAGGGCAGGCACGGCGCGTTCGATGACGTCCTTGGCCGAGACGTTGAAGAGTCCCTGGCGCATGGAGGTGCGGTCATCGTCGGTGATGCCTTTGAGATGACGCGAGCGGGCGGCCTGGAGCTGCTGCGAGGGCGAGAGGATGCGATCGGTGCTGCCAATGGCGCCGATGCGTGAGGCCTCGATGGTGTCGTCGGTGATGCCGAGCGTTTTGATGTGCTCGGGCAGATCCCGGTAGACGTTGAAGGTCTCCAGCAGGTTGGGGTCGCGGTAGGAGAGCAGGGGGATGAGCCCGGCGTCGGGGACGTAGAACGAGAAGCCGCCGTAGGCGCCGCCCTGGACGCGCAGTTTGGCGTAGAGGACCTCGGAGCTGAGCACCTGGGAGAGCATCTCCAGGGCGGCCGCGTCACCAGAGCGCATGTTGGAGACCTGAAGGACCTGACCGACGTAGTTGACCTGGCCGGGAATGACGATGCCCGCACCAGCGCTGACGGGCGGCGCGCCGTGTTGTCTGGCGACGACGGCTTCGCCTGCGGGGAGGCTGGCCAGGAGCTTGTCGACCATGGGCCGGGTCTGCTGGACGATCTCGGGGTCGCCAGCCACGCGGATGTCCATGCGGGCGCGGGTGAAGATCCGGCGTTGGAGGTCGGCCAGACGCTCGGCGAGCTTGGCGACGCCGTCTTTGTCGGCGGCCAGCGACTTCAAGAGCTTGATCTGGGTGATGCCGGACCACTGTTCGCGGCGCCAGAGGGTGTGGTCGAGCGAGGCCGCCGCGCGGGTGTAGGCGAAGCTGTGACCGCTGGGGATGACACGGCTGGCGGCGCGGGCCGAGGTTTCTTGCAGGAGGTCGCCCAGACGCTTCAGATCTGAGGTGTCGGGGGCGGTCAGGGTGTCGGTCAGGATGTCAAAGAGGTGCTGGGCGTTGTGCTGGAGGACCTTGCCGTCAACGGCGAAGCGCTCAAAGAGGTCGCCGCTGTCGAGGTTGCGGCCGCTGAAGGTCTGGTAGCTCAGCCCGCCGGTGTGGCGCGCCACGCGGGTGGCCATGGCGTCAAAGCCCAGCCCACCAGCGCCCATGCCCAGGGTCGCGCGCCCCAGCAAGGGCAGCAGGATGACGTCTTCTTCGCTCAAGTCGCGGGTGTCGAACGAGAGCCCCACGTAGCCGACGCCGTTGGAGAAGACCTCGTGTTCAAAGATCTCGGTCTGCCCTTCGGTGCGACTCTGAACAGGGATGGTGCGGACATCGCGGGGGATGTCTTCGAGCGCCAGTGCGGGGAGGCTGGCCAGCGCCTCGGGGCTGTCGGGGGTGTTTTGCTCCTGGGTCAGTGCTTCGGTGTTGCGCTCGATGGCCTCGATGTCTTCCTGGCCCAAAGAGGCCTGAAGCGAGGTCATGCGCTCCTTGAAGGTCTGCTCCCACTCATCGATGAGGGTGTTGGAGGGGGTGGCGACCAGGCGCAGGCGGTGCTGGTTGTCCAGGAGCTTGTGGCGGATGACGGCGTTGAAGCAGTCGGGGTCCTGGGCGTAGCGCTGACGGATGTTTTCGATGGCCGTGGAGAAGCTCAGGCCGTCTTTGGGGTCGCCGCCGTAGTACCACGGGGGGTTGGCCCGGTAGAGGATCATCAGCGGGAAGGGCGGGACGATC
Source organism: uncultured Pseudomonadota bacterium (assembly GCA_937123825.1). GTDB lineage: Bacteria > Myxococcota_A > Bradymonadia > Bradymonadales > CAKZKQ01. The sequence goes on along the minus strand of CAKZKQ010000781.1, from coordinate 14,799 downwards.
TCGGTGGTGTGGAAGGCGATCTGGTGGAGGCTCGATTCGATCAAGTCGGCGTCGAGGCCTTCATCGGCGACCTTTTTGAGGGTGTCGAGGATGAGGTTCTCGATTTGCTCGACGTGCTGGGGGTTGGTGCCCTGGAGGCCAAAGTTGGCGTAGGACTGGCGCAGCCCAGAGCCAAAGCCGTAGCGTGGGTAGATGTCTTTGCCCAGCCCGGAGTCGATCAGAGCCTTGCGCAGCGGCCCGGCGGGCGACTCGTAGAGGGCAAAGCTGATGACCTCCATCATGAGGCTCTCTTCGAGGTTGGCGCTGTGTCCGGTCAACCAGGCCAGCAGAGCGTAGGTCTTGTCCTCGGTGCTGTCTTCTGGGCCGACCGGGTAGGACAGGTCCTTGGTGCGCGGGGCATCCCAGAGGGGTTGGTCGGGGATGGTGGACTCGACCTCGATGCGGTCAAAGGGCTGCAGGACGCGCTCGATGAAGGCCAGGTTCTCCTCAAGGGTGATGTTGCCGTAGAGGAGGAAGCGGGCGTTGGACGGCGAGTAGTATTGTTTGTGGAAAGCGACAAACTGTTCGTAGGTCAGGTCGGGGATGACGGCGGGATCGCCGCCGGAGTCGACGCCGTAGGGGTTGTCGGGGCTGAGCGACTGCTGGAGGCCGCGCGAGATGTATTTTTCGGGGTCTGAGTAGACGCCCTTCATCTCGTTGTAGACGACCCCCGAGATGGTCAGCGCAGGGCTCTCTTCCTTTTTGTCGACTTCAAGGTGGTGCCCCTCGCGCTCAAAGGTCTGGCGCGTGATGAGGGGGTTGAAGACCAGGTCGCTGTAGACCTCGGCCAGGTTGAAGTAGTCGGCTTTGACGGCCGAGCAGACCGGGTAGACGGTCCGGTCGGGCCAGGTCATGGCGTTGAGGAAGGTGTTGAGGGTGCGCTTGCCAAGCTCGTTGAAGGCGTCTTTGACGGGGAACTTCTGGGAGCCTGCCAGCACGCAGTGCTCAAGGATGTGGGCCACGCCGGTGGAGTCTTCAGGCGGGGTGCGGAAGCCGACGGAGAACATGTTCTCTTCGTCGTTGCAGTGCACATGCAGGAGCTTGGCACCGGTGGTCTGGTGGGTGGCCTCGTAGGCCAGGGCGCGGATGTCGGGCAGGGGGGTGACCTGGGTGATGACAAACCCGTGGAGCGCCTGTCCGGGTTGGTGTTCGGGCGCGGGGATGGTGGATCGAGACATAGAGGGTGACTCCGTGGGGTGTTTTAAAGATGAAGGTGGGCACAAGGGTGCCCTGGATTGATCGCCGGTTCAATATGGACCCCATTGGGATGCTTTCAAGGTGCGTCTGGGGCTCTCTTTTTGCAGCCGTGCGGTCTTTGGGCCGATGGGGTGGGGTGTTGAGGGCGCCTGACTCCGTTGTGGATGGGCGCCGCGAGTCTGCATCTTGGTATGATTCTGAGGCGCGTCATGGAGACGTTTGGTTTGGTGGGCCGTCTGGCGGTGGCGGCGGGGTTGATCACAGAAGGGCAGCTGCTTGGGTGCCTTCAGGATCAGACCAAAGGCGAGCAGGACAAGCCGCTGGGTGCTTTGTTGGTGGAGCGAGGCTATATCACCCAGCGCCAATTGGAGGCGCTGCTGGCGGCGCAGGCCCGCGAGCGCTACCGGCAAAACCCCCAACCTGTGCAGCAGGCGCCGCGCCGCGCCCCCATCACCCGAGAGTCACTGCCGGCGGTCTCTGAGGCGCTCGGCCCGCGCACCGCGGACCGAGACGTGGTGGGGCCAGAGAAGAAGCTGCTCTTGTTGCTCCAGATGGCCTGGAACGCCTTTGCCTCGGATCTGCACCTTCAGGCTGGCTCCAGGCCTTTCATGCGTGTGGGTGGCTCGCTCAAGATCCTGCACCACCAGCCCATGGAGTCGGCCGAGATCAGCGCCATGTTGCAGGCCTTCATGGGGGCGTCCCAGCAGAAGGCGCTGGCGCGCAGCGGCGACGTGACGTTGGCCTGGGACGTGGAAGGCAACGCCCGCTTGAGGGTCAACTGCTTTATGGGCAACCGCGGGTTGGGGGCGGCCTTTCGGATCCACGCCGCCCAGACCCCGACGCTGAACACCTTCGGGCTGCCGCCGGTGCTGGCGCGCTGTGCAACCTACCACAAAGGGTTGGTGCTGGTGACGGGGCCATCGGGCAGCGGCAAGACGACCACCATCGCGGCGTTGATCGAGCTTTTGGGGCAGGTGCGGGCCGCCAACATCGTGACCTTTGAGGATCCGATCGAGTTTCTGCACAAACCCAAGAAGGCCAACATTCTCCAGCGTCAGCGCGGGCGCGACTTTTCGTCCTACCAGGCCGCTCTGAAATCCGCCCTGAGGCTAGACCCCGATGTGATCGTCTTTGGAGACGTCCGCTCGCCGCAGATGATGCCGCTGGTGTTGACGGCGGCCGAGACGGGGCATCTGGTGTTGGCGGCGATGCCTACTGTGGGGGCGATCAGCACCATCGAGCGCTTTGTCGGCGCGTTCCCCAGTTCTCAGCAAGCCCACGCGCGGGCAGGGCTGGCCGAATCACTGCGCGCGATCGTCTCTCAACAGCTCGTTCAGGGGACCTCGGGTCGGCGCTTGCCGATCACCGAGTTGGTCTTCAACACACAAGCGGTGTCCCACTTGATTCGCGAAGACCGGACGTTGCAATTGCCCAATGCCATTCAACTCGATCAGAAGAGCGGCATGAGGCGCTTTGAGGATTCGCTCCAGGAGTTGCGCGACAAGGGGCTGCTCAAAGCCAGCCCGAGGAGCAGCGATGGCTTGGCTTGATGAAATCTTTGAACAGTTGGAGCGCCGCGGCGCTTCGGATCTGCACATCGCCTCGGGCTCTTGCCCCAAAATGAGGCTCTACGGACAACTTGAGACGGTATTGGACAGGGTTTTTGCCCCCGAAGAGTGTGCCAACGTGCTCAACGAGCTGGTTTCTGAAGAAGACTGGGACAAATTCATAAATAAAAGAGACCTAGACTTCGCTTACGAGACCCCTGGAGGGGTTCGCGTGCGCGCCTGCTTTACGATGACGGACGCAGGTGTGGGGGCGGCGTTTCGGTTGATCCCGCACGCGGTGCGCACGGCCGACGAGTTGGGGTTGCCAGACGTGTTGACGCGCTTGTCGATGGTTCGGCGCGGGTTGGTGTTGGTGACCGGGGCGACTGGCAGCGGCAAGTCGACGACGTTGGCGGCGATGATCGATCACATCAACACGCGCTCGTCGCGTCATGTGATCCTCCTGGAGGATCCGATCGAGTTTGTGCACGATGACAAGCAATCCTTCATCGTGCAGCGCGAGGTGGGCATACACGCCAGCAGCTATGCTCAGGCGGTGTCGGCGGCGATGCGCGAGGATCCGGACGTGATCATGGTCGGGGAGCTGCGCGATCGCGAGACGATGGAGCAGGTCCTGGCAGCGGTAGAGATGGGCTTTCTGGTCATAGGGACGCTGCACACCGGCTCGGCGCCCAAGGCGATCGGTCGGGTCTTGGACATGTTTGAGCCCGCCCAGCGGCCCTCAGCGCGGTTGACGCTGGCGGCGGGGCTGCGGGGGGTGGTGGCGCAGCAGCTCCTGCGGCGATCGGACGGGCGCGGGATGGTGGCCGTCCAGGAAGTGCTGATCAACACCCACGCGGTGGCCAACATGATCAGGGCTGGGGAGTCGGGCAAGCTGCACTCGGTGATGCAGACGGGCCAGGGCGCTGGGATGCAGACCATGGATCAGGCGTTGATGTCGGCGCTGCTGGCCGGTCAGATCACCGGTGACGACGCTTACGTGCGCGCGCAGAACAGAGATCTCTTTGTCCGCTACGCCTCAGACACGGTCCACCTCATCCATCAGTACCTCTCCTGATCGTTTTTATCAGCCACATCTGCCCTATGGCGGCTTTGGCGCCAAAAAGTGCCCGCGTGGTCCTCTGCAGGAGGTCTGCGCGGTGTCTTGGGTGTGTCCATCACGCTGGCGGTGCGCTATAGAGTGCTTTTGCGCGGCGTGCGCCGAGTCTGGAGGGCTTTTGGGGGGCATTGGTCCCCGGGACGGTTCGAACTTGCGACATTTGCGCCGCTGTGGGCGCAATGTTGCGCCTGTGCCACGCCGTTTGGGGGAGTGATGGACGAGAAAAAAGCGGAAGCTGAGCCTTTGGGGCTGATCTTGGAGCCTCCGCAGGCGGATTATGACGGTTTTGCCCATCGTTTGTTGGCCGCGTGCGACTTGTGGGGGCCGTGGATTGAAGGGGAACCGCGCTTTTGGGCGGCCCCTGCCATCTTTTCCAAGGCCCTGGAGGGGCGTTTGCACGACGCGGCAGCGCAAACCGGGCGTCTCTACCAGGCGTTGGTCGACATCGTGTGGGATGAGCCGCACTTGTTGGACTCATTTTTTGCGATGACCCCGGTGCAAAAGCGCATGTGGCACGCATCAGGGGGCCTTTGGCACACGTTTGCGCGCTTTGACTGCTTTATGTGTGAGGGCAACCGCATCCAGATCTGTGAGATCAACGCCGATACGCCCAGCGGACAGGACGACGCCATCCTCTACAACGCCTTCATGGCCAAAGAGAACCCCGAATTGGAGGACCCAAACGCTCTCTATGAGGATCGTCTCTGGGATGCGTGGCAGTTGTTCCATCAGGCGGTCACCGGGGTGCCCGGTGGACCGCGTCGCGTGGGGCTGATCTACCCGACCGAGATGCCCGAAGACATCACTTTGATCCACCTCTACGCCCGTTGGCTGGCCAGTCGGGGCGTGGAAAGCGTGATGGGCTCTCCGTTCAACCTCAAAAGGCGTCCCGACGGGGGCGTCAGCGTCTTTGGACAGCCTGTGGACTCGGTGTTGAGGCACTACAAGACCGATTGGTGGGCCGAGCGTGAGCCCGCGTGGCTCGACGAAGCCCCCTATTTTGACACAGAGCCGTTGACCGAGCCGCTGGAATGTCTTCTTGGCGCCCAGGAGGCAGGAAAAGTCAGCGTCATCAACCCTTTTGGCTCGGTCTTGCCACAGAACAAGCGCGCGATGGCCTTCTTTTGGGAACATCAGGATCGGTTTGAGCCCGACTTGCGGGAGGTGATCCGCCGCTACATCCCCCAAACCTTCCGTTTGGAGCACATGGACCGGGGGGTTTTGATGCGTGAGCGCGCCGAGTGGGTCCTGAAGTCGGACTATGGCTGCGAAGGGGACGAGGTTGTCCTGGGGCGCAGCGTGGATGATGGGCTTTGGGAGAGGCTTTTGGATGCGGCGCGGCCTGGAAGGTGGGTGGCGCAGCGGTTTTTTAAGATCATGCCGCTACAAAACCGTTGGCTACCCAACTGTGGGGTCTATCTTGTGGGTGGAGCGCCGGTGGGAATCTTTACGCGGCTGTCTCCTTCTGGTCAGATGACGGACCAGGGCGCACTGGTCGCGCCCAGCTTTGTAGATCCCAGAGAGAAATGAGCGACAACAACGATCAAAACAATCCCCCCGAGGGCAAAGGGCCGGCCGAGTGGTGGTCGGCGTCATTGACGCGCCGTCAGGCCACGCAGACCATCGCCGCAGGCGCGCTGGTCGCAGGAACCACCGGGCTGCTGGGCGCCACCGGCTGTTGCGGCGACGATCAGGGACCGATCGTCGAGCAAGATGCCCTGGAGACCCAACAAAAGCAGGGGTGGGACTTTGGCAGTCAGGGGCGCAAGCTCTCGCTGTCGAGCCCGCAGACCCGCGACAGCCTCAGCACCGAGGACTGGAAGACCTACCTCAATCCCACGCGGATGTTGGAGGCCATTCGACCCGTCAAGCGCGGTTGGCAAGCCCACGAGCGGGCGGTCCTGATTCAGTCTTTAAGCCAGACTGGCTTGGCTGAGCAGCTGACCCCCATCCAAACCCCCGAGATGAAAGAGGCCTACGCCCGTGGTCAAGCGCTGGTGTCGTTGATCTCCAGCGTCAAGGATCCAGAGGGGACCATCGTCGTGGTGGACATGCCTGGGCCTGCGTCTGTGGCGCTGGCGGCCAGCATGGCGGAGCAGGTCGAGCCCGTCTTCTTCTTGGACAACTGGCCCCACCCCCACGGCGTGGTGCCCAGCCACCAGACGCTCGGGGCGCTGCTCTACCATGCGGCAGAACTCGACAAGAAGCGCGCCGAGCGGGAAGGCAAGAAGTTGCCCGCGGCGCTCATCCTCGATCACAACAGGCTCAACCCCTACACCGACGCGGGCGACGCCTTCGACAACCGGTACATGGCCGAGATCCCTGACGCCACCATGCTCAAGAAGCTTGGCGTGCGCCGGGTGCTCTACCTGACCCAGTCGGAGAAGTTCAACGAGAGCGACGACCTCAACGAAGCCATGGTGGCGCTCAGCGAGAGCAAGATCCAGGTGGCGATGCTGAGTTTGTCGGCTTTTCAAAAGGATCCCAACGCGTCAGATGAGGCCGCCAAGGCCACCGGTGGGTATTTCTATGGGGGCGGTTACCACCACCACCCATACTTCTTTACCTACTACCCCATGTTCCTCTTCTTCCCGATGCCCCGCTACCGGTGGTCGTCGAGCCCGCGCGTCCCATCGGCCAAAACGGCCGCCAAGCCGACCTACAAGCCCGCGCCCAGAGAGACGGTCTTCTCAAGCAAGACCAAGGGCGCCAAGGCAGGGGTTGGCAAGCGCAAGCCCACCGGCTTTGGCCGCGTCTCCACGCGCACCAACTCCGAGGGCAGGACGACGCGCGTCCCGGCTCAGTCCGTCACGCCGCGCGCCAAAACCCGGCCCAGACGTCGCTCTGGTTCCTTTGGGCGCTCCCGTGGCGGACGCTTTGGCTAAGAGGGATCGAAGCCACCCACGTCAAAAAGCGCGGGTGGTGAAGGGGGATATCCTGGGGCCGCCGCGAGGTTGTCCTGGGGGCGAGCCATGGCCCAGGAGGGGCAATGTCGGATAAAAAGCAGCCGTTCATGGATCGGCGCGGGTTTCTTAAGAAGATCTTTGGCGGCTCTGAGGTCACCCGCTCCTTTTTTGCCGTGCAGGTGGTCTTTGACGCCGCCGGGCATGAGGAGCTGCGCGCCAGACTCCAGGCGCTGATCGACGCGCCTGGGGAAGAAACCATCGAAGAGAAGCGTCGTCTCTATCGACGCTTGACCAGCGTCCTGGCTGAAGCCGAGCCGTTTTTTGAGTACGCCTTTTTTGAGTACGTCCCCGACAGCAGCGCAGCCCGCGACAAATTTGAAGAGTGGGTCGTCGAGATCGAGGCGTCCTTTGCCGGAGAAGACGAAGAGATCAGCGACGAGATCGACGGTTACCGCCGCCTGAGCAACGAGCAGCGCTACATCGTGGTCTCCCTGATCTTCCTTGTGGAAGGCCCACACCCCGACCACGGCAAGGAGATCTCGGAAGACGAACTCTACACCCGCGCAGGCGTCGGAGGGCTGATCGACAGCATCAACCGGCTGCGTTACGATCGTGTCATGGCCGACGCCGCTTACTTGATCCCTGGAAGCCCCGAAGACGGGTTTTCCTGGGCGGACTTTGCCGATGAAGGCTGGTCCTACCTGGTATCGCTGCCATACTGAGTCGGTTGCACGCCGCGCGCTCTGGCAGCGCGCGCATCCCCCAAGGAGCCCATGGACATCGGAAACTGGCTGGTGTTGATGGCGGTCGTCGAGGGAGACGACGGGCCTCCCCAAATCTCGCCGCAGGTCGAGCGCAAGCTCTATGAAGGGCTCAAGAAGCTTGGAGGGCGCGGGACGCTGGGGGACATCGTGCGCGTGACCGGTTTGCCGCTGGAACAGACCGAGCAGGACCTGCGCACCATGCTCTGGCTCTACCGCAGCCACCTTGAAGTCGATGAAAACGGCGAACTGCTCTACCTCTTTGACCCAGCCCTTGAGCGGCGCTCGGGTGCGGCTGGGCAGTGGGGCCAGTGGCTGAGCAATGCCTCCGAGTGGCTCTGGTCGGCCTTTGTGGTCACCTTTAAAGTCTCCATGATGTTGGTCCTGGTGGGCTATGTGGTGCTCTTCTGCGCGCTGCTGGTCCTGGCCTTCCTGGCGCTCTTGACCGCGGGCGAAGGCGCCGACGTCGACATGGACTTTGATGGCGCCGACGGGTGCTTCAGCGTGATCTTTGAACTGCTGGTCTTCTGGGACGTCGGCGAGATGGTCTTCATCCCATTGGTGCTCTGGGATGAGTCCAAACAACAGAAGCGCGCGGCTGCGGGGATGCCCAGCGCCTTGAGCGCGCCCGGAGAGTTGGAGCCGCGCTACACCACCGACACCTACGGGGTCAAGCGCAGCCGCAAACCGCACTTTCACGAGGACATCTTTGCTTTTGTCTTTGGGCCCACGGTCCCCGATCCTCCCACAAAGGCCAAAGACCAGGAGATTCTGGCCTGGATCAACGCCCAACGCGGCGTGATCACCCTCACCGAGTTGATTACCCGCACTGGCCTGAGCGTCGAAGACGCCCAGCAAGAGATGACGCGCCTTTTGGTCCGCTACGACGGTCAGGTGGACATCGAGGAAAACGGCGAGCTGCTCTACACCTTCCAAAAGGTGCGCGTGTCGGCCTACGAGGCGGGCAAGTTGCGCGTGGAGCCCTCGCCGGCGCCGCCAAGCTGGCACCGCTTTGAACCCGATGCCCAGCTCAACGGCAACACCTTCACCCGCAACGGCATCATCAGCCTCATGGCGGTCTTTATCGGGATCATGTCGGTGGTGTCGATGCCCTTGACGCTGGCGTTCCCTCCCGCGTTCATCTTCATCTCGCTCTTGCCGTTTATGCTGACGATGGGCTTCTTTCTGATCCCCGGCGGGCGGTGGTTGGGGATGCTCGGCGAGAACGGCGCCCGGCGCGAACGCAACATCCGCCGGGCAGCGTTGCTGGTGATCTTTGAGCACATCGCGCGCCGTCAGGACGCCCCGATCACTCGTGCGACGCTGCGCAGAAAGGTCCGCGCGGCCCTGACCACACTCAAAAAAGGCCCCAAGGGCGCCAAGCGCAACGCCGAAGAGCGCCGCACCATGGCGGAAATGAGCGATGTGCCCGTCAAAGACATCGATCGCACCCTCAAAGCGATCTTTGAGGAGTTCAACGCCATCGAAGACGTCGATGACAACGGTGACCGGGTGTTGAGCTTCCCCGAGCAGGCCGCCGAGATGCGCGCCGCCGACAAAGCGCGCCTCAAAGCCGACGCCATGGACCTGTCGCTGGGCGAAATCATCTTCTCGACCGCCGACGAAGATGACGACATGCTCGCCGATGAGATCGACGCCCTTGAAACCCCTTCCATGTCGTTGCCCGACGATCTCGGCGAAGCCGACCACTCCAAGGAAGTCCAGGTCGAGGCCGAGCACGAGGTCTCCTCCAAGCGCCGCAAGTGATCTTTCAGGTCAGCCTTGCTCTTAGAGCATCCCTCCTTCACCCCAGCTAAACCACGAAACGCAATATTTGCGCGCCTGTGGAGGGGTTCGCCGAAAAAATCGCGTCCGTGTTCGAGGGCTCGGTTGTGTGGAGGTCCGCGCTGCGCGGGTGGGTCGATCCTGGACGCCGCTGGCACGCTCTCTGCTGATGGATTTGGCCATAGTGAGCCACCCACAACGAGGAGCAGATGTCATGGAAAAGAGCCAGGAAGCGACGTTTGAGGCCTGGGCGCGAGGTTACGGCGTCATTGAGCACACTGCGCAGACACAACAGCGCGTCTTGTCGCTCTCACGCCGGTTTGAGCAAACGGGCGATGGCGTGCCGTTCTGGTCAATGATGATGGCCGCCGACCGCCTGTGCAGCGCGGCGATGTGGTTGACCGCCCACGACACCTACGCACGCAATGTCTACCTGGATGGCAGGCCCATGTTGCCGAGCGATTTCAAGGCGCAGCCCGAGGGACACACCGGCAGCGCGTTGAATATCATCCCCGGTTACGTGGCCTATCTTGCGGCCAACGCGCTCAGCGGCCACACCCGCGCCTGGATGGCGGGTCAGGGCCACGCGGTGTCGGGGATCGACTCGGTCAACGTGCTGGTGGGCAACGTGACGCCTGCGCACGAGCGCTACAGCGTGGACGACGAAGGTCTGACCCGCTTTGTGCGGGACTTCTACAGCTTTGAGATGGCCCCAGGCGGCGCCATGGCCTCTCCCCGTGGCAGCCACGTCAACCCCAATACCGCTGGTGGCCTCATTGAAGGCGGTTACCTGGGCTTTGCCGGGTTGCAGTACGTTCACGCGCCGCTGCCCGGCGAGCGTTTGGTGACCTTCTTGAGCGACGGCGCTTTTGAAGAGCAGCGCGGGCCTGACTGGGCGCCCCGCTGGTGGCGCAAAGAGGACTGCGGGTTGGTGACGCCGATCCTGATCTGCAATGGCCGCCGCATCGATCAACGCACCACCACCGCGCAGCAGGGCGGCACGGGTTGGCTGCGCGATCACCTGCGGTTGAACCACTTTGACCCGATCGAGTTTGATGGCCGCGACCCGGCCGCCTTTGTCTGGGCCATTTTGGAGATGGAGCATCGTTTGGAGGCCTCGGGCGGCACCTACCCGGTGTCGCTGCCCTACGGGCTGGCCAACACGGTCAAGGGCTTTGGGTTCTACGGCGCCGACACCAACGCCGCGCACAACCTGCCGCTTGGTAAGACCATGGACGCGGTGGCGATTGAGCGCTTCAACACGTCAGCGCAAAAGCTGCACGTCCCCTGGCTGGAGCTTGCGGCGGCGCTGGATTGCTTCAACCAGCACCAGGAGCGCCCTTTGGAGCGAGACAACGCGCTGGTGCGCCGAGACGTCAGCCTCTCCACGCCGGTGGCGCCCGAGTTTCGTCCCGAAGGTGAGTCCATGTCGCCAATGGCCATGGTCGATGAGGTCTTCTCCAGGACTTGCGCCGCCAACCCCGAGCTGCGCCCCAGAGTGGGAAACCCCGACGAGATGCGCTCCAACCGTCTGAACAAGACGTTGGATCTACTCAAGCACCGCGTCACCTCGCCCGAAGCCGGGTTGGCCGAGGATGTCTGCGGCGCGGTGATCACCGCGCTCAACGAAGAAGCGGTGGCTTGCGCGGTGTTGGCCAACAAGGGCGGGATCAACCTGCTGCACACTTACGAGGCGTTTGGGGCCAAGATGCTCGGCGCGCTGCGCCAGGAGATCATCTTCACCCACCACTGCAACCGCGTCGGTCGTCCCCAGCGCTGGCTTTCTGTGCCGCTGATGCTGACCAGCCACACCTACGAAAACGGCAAAAACGAGCAATCCCACCAGGACCCGATCGCCTGTGAGGCGTTGATGGGCGAGCCAGGACACATCTCCCGAGTGGTCTTTCCCGCCGACGCCAACAGCGCCGGGGCGGTCATGGAGGAGGTTTACCGGACACATGGTCAACTTTGGACCGTCGTGGCGCCCAAGCGCGTGCTTCCGGTGGCGCTGAACGGCGAGCAGGCGCGTCAGTTGGTCCGCGAAGGGGCGTTGAAGCTGCGCCGCGATGAGAACCCGCGTTTGGTGTTGACGGCCATTGGTGCCTATCAACTCCAGGAGGTCTTTAAAGCCTCCACGCGGCTCGAAGAGCGCGGTGTGGCGCACGACGTGGTCTACGCGCTGGAGCCCAGGCGGCTGAGCGAGCCTCGGTGCGTTGAAGAGGAGGCCTTCTTTGTCTCGCAAGAAACGCGCGATGATCTTTATCCGCCCGAGGTCGCCGCGAGGCTCTTTGTGACCCACACGCGGTCGGGCAGGATCCAGGGCATGCTCAAGGTGCTCGACACCGGAGCAAAGACGTTGGCTTTGGGTTACCGCAACGAGGGCGGGACGTACGACGTCAATGGCATGCTCTTCATCAACCACCAGTCCTGGGCCCATGTGGTGGCCAACGCCGCCAAGCTTCTCGGGGAGGCCACCGATCGATTCCTTGGTGCCCAGGAGTTGGCTGCGCTTGGCGGCAAGGTCTCGCCAACTGGTGTGATTTGGCCCTGACAGTAGGGCTTAGGGGTCGGCGGCTTCCAAAATGTGGCGCAGAGCCTTGGCGCGGTCGTCGAGTCCAAGGCGAGTCCACAGTTCGAGTGCCAGCGTGTAGGCCTGGTGAGCGCGTGTGTTTTTGAGCGCGTAGGCCGCCAGTTCGGCGGCTTGCTGGATGCTCTGGGCACAGTCCACGTCCACAAGGGCGTTGGGGTCTTTGGGGGACTGGCAGTGCCGCATGTGTTCATCCCAGGCCTCCCAGTCGGCGGCGTCGGCGGCGCATACGAGCATGGCGGCGTGGATGGTGCTGTGGAGCCAGCTCTGACCGGCGTTGGTGGTTTCCTCAAGGAGCCGCGTCAGTTCCAGTCGGGCGCCGACCACGTCGCCACGAGCGACGTGCAAGAGTGCCATGTTGAGTTGAACGACCTGCACGTCCGAGACGCCCATGGGTTCCAGGATCGTCAAGACTCTGCGGTAGTCGGCCAGCGCTTCATCCAATTGTCCCTGGTGGCGTTTGACCTCGGCCACCCCGTTGAGGCAGCTGGCCCACAGGCGGCGGTTTCCCAGGCGCTCATGGCGAGCCATGGCGCGGGTGTAGAGGTCAGTGGCGCGCTTCCAACGGCCGTCCATCATGGCCAGTTGGGCCAAGCCTTTGAGGGCCCGCGCGATTCCCTCATCGTCACGGGCTTCTTCAAAGTGTTCCAGCGCCTCGTGCATGTGGGTCCACGCCTGACGCCGTTGTCCCAGTCGATAGGACACGCCGCCCATTCCCAGCATGCCTTCGGCGGTGATCGATGGGTCGTCGAGCCATTGTGAGAGTTCGACGGCGCTGGAAAAGATCTCCATGGCTGTCTGAAGCTGGCCACGCTGAAAGGCGACGTTGCCCTGCTCTAGTTGACCGCGCACTCGGACCAGGTCCCAGCCGTGGGTTGCGGCGGCAGTGTCCAGCGCTCGGGCCAGAGACTGGGCTTCGTCAAAGCGCCCTTGGAGGCGCGCGATCCGCAGGCGCAGCATCTGGGCTTGGCCGCGCCTGTGATCGGATGGGGGGGCTTGGAGGGCTTGGAGGGCTTGGAGCGACGCGTCCAGCGCGCGGTGTGCTTCTGCAAAGTCGCCGCGCGCGGTGCGGTTGGCGGCGTCTTTGTTCAACGCATCGGCCGCAGGGTCATACTGACCAGCTTCCATCAGGTGATGGCCCAGGCGACCGGCGGTGTTGGGTCTCTGGGTGCCGTAGAGTTTGATCAGCATTTCGGCGCAGGCGCGGTGGTAGGCGGGCAAGCGGCCCGCTTGTCTGGCGCTTTGGAGCAGGCTTTCGCGCAGCATCCCGTGGACAAAGGCCCAGCCTCGCTCATCCCAGACTGCCAGGCGGCGTCCGACCATCTCGGCGACCAGATCTTTGCTGGGGCGTATCATGGATTGCATGCAGGCCGCTCGCCATTCGGGCTCTCTGACCCGAAGTCCCAGGGCAGCGGCAAGCTCCAGCGCGACCCGGTCATGGCGAGTGCGGCCTTCGAGCAGTCGGGCCACCCGGGTGCGCCAGACGCGGTGCAGGGAGATGGGCAGGTCGAGCGGGGCGCCTTGTTCCAGGTAGAATCCCTGGGGGCCTGGGCGCATCAGCCCCCGCGCGACCCAATCGTCGATGAATTGGACGGCAAAGAGGGGGTTGCCGTCACAGCGTTCGACGACTTGCTGGGCCAACTTCGCGTCGAGGCCGCGGGCATCCTGGACAAGTTCCATCAGGCTCTTGTAGGAGAGCGTTCCGACGCCCATCTGGGTTGCTCGGGGGTCGTCCAGCAGCGCGGCCAAGCGCTGTGTGACTTCGGGCATGTCTTCAAGGGCGTCGTCCTGGACGGTCATGACAATGACCATGGGGCAGGGGCGCGCGAGCCCTTGCTCCATGGCACAGCGGGCCAACTCCAGGGCCTCGTGGCTCCAGTGGGCGTCGTCGAGCCAGACCACCGCTGGGCGGCGTTGGGCTTCGCGTTCCAGGATGCGGTAGATCGGCCCGCTGCGCTCTTTGGGGTCGTACCAGCGCGCGTCGATCCGCCGATCGGTCTGCTCTGACATCAACTCCACCAGCGCCATCATGTCCCACGCCTCCATCGAGCCGTGGTCCTGGAGCCAGGATTGGACGCGTTCGATGAGAGAGGAGCGAGACAGGCGCGCGCATCCCATGTGACGCACGAGCATTTCGGCCAGACCGCCAGCGCCTTCGGGGTCAAAGCGGGCTTGGAAGGTCTGTGCGGCGCCCACTTCGTGCGTGCGGTGGCAAAACCACTGGGCGAGGCGGCTTTTGCCGGTTCCACGGCCGCCGCGCAGCACCATCAGGCGCACCGAGCGTTGGGTTGCGGCGTCGCGCAGCGCGTTCCAGAGTGCGTCGCGCTGTGCAATGCGGCCCACCATGGGCACCGCGCGCAGGCCAAAGAGTCCAAGCCCGGCGCCTTGAAGGCGCAATGGCCGAGGGGGGCGGTGCATGCGGCGCCAGCTTTGTGGCAGTGGCGGCAGCGGGTGTGTTTGGCGTTTGGTTGGGGTTGGTTCGGGGGTTGGCGCCGTCGTCTCTATGCTGTGGCTTTGCCGGGCCAGCGCTGCGGTGGTCTGGCTGGGCAGTTTGACGGTCGGCTCCTGGTGTTTTGGGGGCTTTTGAGTGTCGGCGTCCTCAAGCCGCAGGGTGTGCGTGGCTCGGCGTTGCCCCCACGGGTGGGTTGGGCCTTGAACCACCGGTTCGCCCATCATCAAGAGCGCCCAGGCAGCGTCCGCCGCCCTTTGATAACGGTCTTGTGGGGATTTGCTCAGGAGCGCTCGGAGCCAGGGCTCCAACGCCACCGGGACCGGGAAGCGCGATGTGAGCCGTGGGGGCTGCGCGCTCAAATGCCGATCCAGTGTTTGGACTGAGTTGTCGCCCTGGAAGGGGACG
>CAKZKQ010000780.1 GCA_937123825.1 uncultured Pseudomonadota bacterium | reverse complement strand
CAGGCGATGACGCCGGCCTTGGCGCTGCGGTTGGCGGTGGGGGCCAGGCGATAGTAGAGGATCTCGGGGATGACCAGGGATCCTGCGGGCCAGTGCTTCCAGGGGGTGTCGCCGGCTTCGGGCGCGGCGGGGTGGTTGTGGAAGGCAAAGCCGGTCCAGGCCAGCGGCAAGTTCCTGGGCAGCGGGTCGCCGCCGGTGCACTGTCGTTCGCGCCACTGTGAACAAACGGCGCGGGCCTGGGCAAAGCGCTGTCCCGGTGAGAACTCGGCGTTGGCGGCCTTGCCCCACCCTAGGAAAGACGCGCCGGATTTGCCGTCGGACCAGGCAAAGACGGGCTTGCCACTTGCCAGCGCGGCGTCGAGCATCACCCAGGGGTCCACGTCAGGCAGCGCAACGTGAACCCTCACCAGCGCCTGACCGTGCGCGGCCAGCAGGCGGCGGCAGGTCTGGGCCTGGTCCTGGCCCCATGGGTGGCTGGCGCCTGGAGCCAGTTCGTGGCCGTGGGTCTGTGTTGTGGTTGTGGCGGTCATGGGCACCTTCTCTTCTTCCACCTTTTGACTTGTTCACGATTGTGTGAACAAACCTTTCAACGCAAACGTAAGTCAATCCCCAGCGCGGGGCAAGGCGCAATCATCACAATCGCGCCCGCGAACGCACGCACGGAGGCTTTAAGAAGCGTTTCGGAAGTAATTGACCACCGTCGAGGCCCGGGTGATCCACTCGTTGGCGTTCTCCACCGAGCGGGGCACGCCGAGCGCAAAGAGGAGCTTAAGCAGCGCCTGACCCAACTCTGTGAGCGCCAGCAGGAGCTTCATGCGGTTGCGGTCAAAGGGCACGTCCTGACCCACGCTGTCGGCGATGTCGACCTCTTCGATGGCCGCCTCCAGCGCCAGACGGCTGGCCTCAAGGAGCATCCACTCACGCGTGCGCAGGACCTCTTTGATGGGCGGCCAGACGTCCATCAACGCCCGGTAGGGGGCGTTGCGGTGGGTGCTGGTGGCCTCCACCAGGCCGTAGTCCGACAACTCAGAGATGACCGAGCTGATCAACGACCGGCTCACCCCCAGAGACTCGGCGATCTCGCTTTGCGACAGCGGATCCTTGTGCAGCGCCAGCAGCGTCCACACGCGCCCATTGACCGCCTTAAAGCCCCAATACTCGATGAACGCCCCGGCTGCGTCGCAGACCTTCATCACCGAGCGGTGCAACCTGGCGTTGCTGCCGCCCCCACCCCCGGTGGTCGTGTCTTTGCTTGCCAGCTCTTCGTGCTCTATACCTGCGGGTCAGCGGCTGTCGATTGTTGCGCCTTCACCATCCATGCAGCATCCAACAATCAGTACGCGCGCCTTGCCCGGCCTCAAGGTCCACCTCGATGCGCCCACACTCAGGTGTGAAACGCACTCGAACCCAAACGGCCCACACACCCAGCAATCGCATCACACGCGCCGCATATTCCATTATTCACGGCGCAGTGAACAAGCACATACCCGACCTGCCAGCCAATTGCAACGAGGAACGACATGACCACCCACAAGAACCCCGTCACACACACCACGCTGGCCAAAATCATCGGCAACTACGACGCGCTGCTCATCGACGCCTTTGGCGTACTGGTTCGCGGCGACGGCCTGCTGCCGGGCGCGCTTGACTTTATGGCGCACCTGCACAAGACCGCCCAGCCCTACCTCATCCTCACCAACGACGCCTCCAGGCTCCCCTCCCAAAGCAACCAGTGGTACCAGAGCCTCGGGCTGCAAATCGACACCGAACGGATTGTGACCTCCGGGTCATTGTTGACGCCGCACTTTACAAAGCACAACCTCAAGGGCGCCCCCACCATCGTCCTTGGCCCCGAAGGCTCCCAGGCCTACGCCAAAGACGCCGGCGCCCACATCGTCGCCCCCGACGACGACGCCGCTGAGGTCATCGCCGTCTGCGACGACGCCGGCTACCCCTTTCTCGAAACCATCGAAGCCACGCTCTCCACGCTCCTGCGACGCACCGACGGCGGCAAAAACACCCACCTCATCCTGCCCAACCCCGACCTCATCTACCCCCGCAGCGCCACCGAGGTCGGCCTGACCAGCGGCGCCGTCGCCCTCATCTTTGAAGAGGCCCTCAAACTGCGCTACCCCCAGCGCACCGACCTGCCCGCTTTTGCGCGCCTTGGAAAACCCCACAACCCCATCTTTGAGGCCGCCGTCGACAAACTCCGCACCCGCAACGTCCTCATGATCGGCGACCAACTCCAGACCGACATCCTGGGCGCCAACAACTTTGGCATCGACTCCGCCCTGGTCACCCACGGACTGACCCAATGGGATGAGCGCGCCCACATCCGCCCCACCTTCCTGGCCAGCACCCCGCTGATGTAAAGCGCCGCGTGAACAACTCCCCAACGCCCCCTCCACAGCTGTGCCATCACCGACCGCGATGGCACGACACACTTCCCATCACCAAGCCCATTGACAAACACACCCACGCCAAAGGACAACAAAGCGCACACACGTGGGAGCCAGAACAACAAAAGATGGCAAAAGGCAAAACCCTCAACACCGCGCAATGCGCCGAAATCCTCAAGGCCATGGGCAACGAAACTCGCCTCGGCATCCTGCGCCTGCTCTTTGAGCAAGAACGCAGCGTCTCCGAGATCTGCCAGGCCCTCGACCTCGAACAACACTTTGTCTCTCGCCATCTAAGCGTCCTGCGCAACGCCGGCCTGGTCCAAACTCGCCGCCAGGCCCAGAACGTCTTCTACAGCCTCCACCCCGACATGGCCCAACCCGACTCCGACACCATCCACCTGGGCTTCTTCCAACTCCACTTCCCCACCCAAAATCCCACCGCCGACGAATAAAGGCGCGCATTTTTATGTAACGCCTATCCACACCGCGCGTACTGACCCCTCAAAAGGCCCTTTACACGGTCGTGGTTGCCACCTATATGTGGACATCCACATACTCACATATGCGAACATTCACATATCCACATATCCACACCGCACACCACACGCGCCCCATCATGCCCAAACACACCCACACACTGGCCGCCGCCCTCACAGCCGCCGCCGTCGTCCTGCTCACACCCCAGGCACACGCCCAGGACGTCATGTGCAACGAACTCGAAAACCCCGTCTACATCCAAGCCGGTAGCACCGTCATCCCCCTGCTAACTCGCCTTGGCCAACAACTGCGCGACTCCCAGGCCAACCCCATGACCCTGGTCTTCGTCGACGGACGCTCCTGCTCCATCATCGACGCCGTCGCCAATGACACCCCCCAAACCATCAACTTCAACTACGTCCCCTCCTCCCAGGAGGACCCCGAGTGGACCCCCGACACCCCACCCCGGCGCTGCATCGCCGACCCCGAGGGCGTCAGCCTCGACCTGGGACACAGCGACATATTCCCCGAAAGCTGCGGCATCCAAACCCCCGACTCGCTGGGCGTCTTTGACGGGCCCGTGCTGCCCTTTGTCTTTGTCACCCCCCCAGCCAGCTCACAGGTCGCCATCACCGCCGAAGAGGCCTACTTCGCCTGGGGCTTTGGCCAAGCCGGCGGCGTCACCCCCTGGACCGACGAGTCCTTCCTCTTCACGCGCCCCAACACCAGCGGCACCAAAATCACCTTCGGCGCCCACATCGGCGTCCCCGCCGCGCGCTGGAAAGGCCAGGCCCTGGACAAAACCAGCGACGTCATCAACGCCGTCTCCACCTCCATCAACGCCGAAGCCACGCTCGGCATCGTCGGCGGCGCCAACTACGACGCCAACCGCGACACCCTCAAATCCCTGGCCTTCGCTGGCTTTGGCCAGCAAAGCGCCTGGTACCCCGACTCAAACGCCACCAGCTTTGACAAACGCAACGTCCGCGACGGCCACTACCTCCTGTGGGCCCCGGCCGTCTTCATGACCAACGTCGATGACCAGGGTGAGCCGACTGACGAGCGCGTCGACTTCCTCCTTGACCTGCTGCGCAGCCAACCCACCGAACCCCAGGCCGACTTTGACGCCACCGGCCTCATCGTCGACCAGGGCTTTGTCCCCAGCTGCGCCATGGAAGTGTCCCGACAAGGTCAAGCAGGCGACCTGAGCCTCTTCACCCCCCAGGGACCCTGCGGCTGCTTCTTTGAAGACCGCGTCGGCGCCGACCACCAATGCACCACCTGTGACGACGACACCCCCTGCGACAGCGGCCGCTGCATCCAGGGCTTCTGCCAGGAGTAACCCCACATGAACCACGCACGACACACCCACTGGCTCCTGGCCCTCTCCGTCAGCGCGGCCGTGCTCCTGACCGCCTGCGCAGACGACGGCGGCGACGACGGCCTTCACGACGGCCGCGGCTGCGGCGAGATCTTCGGCGGTGTACATGACCCCGTTGATCGAGATCATCGCACCGGGCGGCAGGACGATGCCCGCGGGCAATCCGGGGATGCCGCTCTCCTCTTCGCCGCCTTCGGCACCGAGCGCCTGCTGGGCCTTCAGA
>CAKZKQ010000779.1 GCA_937123825.1 uncultured Pseudomonadota bacterium | reverse complement strand
AATAGCGCTGCTATGGCTTCGCTCGTCCTGAGGCCTCTAGCATCCATCATTGCTCGCCCCAAACCTGTGGCTTATGACTGAGAACTTCGGCCCCTGCCATCCGTTATTGCTCGCCCCAAAGCAAGCCTTTCGCCTGCACTTTGGTATGAGCCCGCACTTTACCGCCCGCACTTTATCGGCTTGGAATGTCATCCCTGGGGTGAGTGAAATTCGCGCTTGGCTCCAAAGAGAGCCGAAGAAAAGCGCCGGCGTGCTGGTATGGGCCGCACAGGGCGGCTATAGTGCGCTGCGTTTAAAGGGGCTGGAAATTCCAGCGCCCGACATGGTCAAAGGGTCCAGGTTGTGGGCCCCAATGGTTAACATTACGGAATGAGAGGTGAGCAGATGAGCAAGTCCCCGATGCGCGTTGCAGTCACCGGCGCTGCCGGCAACATTGGCTATGCGTTGCTGTTTCGGATCGCCGCTGGCGATCTCCTGGGTCCCGACCAGCCTGTGATCATCCACCTGGTGGACCTGCCGGTGGCCATGGACGCCTGCAACGGCGTGGTGATGGAGCTTCAGGACGGCGCCTTCCCCCTGCTGCACGGCACCAAGGTCAGCTCGGATCTGGACGAAGGTTTTGGCGATGTGGACATCGCGCTGCTGGTCGGCGCTCGTCCCCGCGGCCCGGGCATGCTGCGCTCGGACCTGCTGCGCGGCAACGGCCCCATCTTCACCGCCCAGGGCCAGGCCATTGACGCCAACGCCAACGAGGACGTCCGCGTCCTGGTGGTCGGCAACCCCTGCAACACCAACGCGTTGATCGCCAAGAGCCACGTCAAGCGCACCAACCCCCTGAACTACACCGCCATGACTCGCCTCGACCAGAACCGGGCCATGGCTCAGCTGGCGGTCAAGAGCGGCGTGCCGGTCGCCGAGATCGCCAACGTGGGCATCTGGGGCAACCACTCCCCCACCATGTTCCCCAACTACTTTGACGCCACCATCGGCGGCAAGCCCGCCACCGAAGTCATCGGCGACGACGCGTGGTTCGCCAGCGAGTTCACCAAGACCGTCCAGACCCGTGGCAAGGCCATCATCAACGCCCGTGGCAAGTCCTCGGCGGCTTCGGCGGCCTCTGCGGCCATCGACCACATCAACTCCTGGATGACCGGCAACGTCACCGGCGACTTTGTCTCCATGGCTGTGCCCTCCGACGGCAGCTACGGCGTGCCCGAAGGCCTGATCTTCTCCTTCCCCTGCGCCATCCCGGAGCCGGGCAAGTACGAGATCGTCAAAGGCATCGAGCTCAACGACGTCTCCAAAGCCGCCATCGCCAAGACCACCGAAGAGCTGGTCTCCGAGCGCGAAGCGGTCTCCGACCTGCTGGGTTGATTTGAGCCTTTGGGCGACCTCCAGACGAGGTTGCCCAGGCGAGCTGTCCCCATTGGTGGTGCGGCTCTCCTTCAAAAAGCCCTTCGGCCATGTGGAGGCCGGTCACGAGATCGGCCTTTAGATGAGCGGATGGCTTTTGCGCCTCCTGCCGGTTCTGTCTTTGGAACCTGCGGCCGCCACGCGCGGCCCGTGCCCCTGGTTGATGTCTGGGGGCTCACCGCGCCGATCCGATCGTGCAAGCGCGCTGGAACCCTCAGGTTGTCTGCCTGCTTGTGCGGCCTTTGCCTTGCGTTTTCTTCCGATCCCCTCCAACGTGACCTTCATCCATGTCTTTGCAACACGACCTCTTGACCGGCCCCATTGAGCGGCTGCTGGTCGCTGGAGGCGACACGCGCCTTGAGCTTGACCCCAACACGGGGCTCAACAAGTACGGCGTGGGCCCGGCCCCGCGCCAGGCGCTGCCCTTTGGCTCCTGCACCGCCTCTTCCCCTTCGGCCCGCGCCGTGCAGGCCGCCCGCGAGGTCCAGGCGATGCTCTTGCAGGCCCACCAGCGCGGCGGCCTGGAGCGCTTTGCCCATCAAACCCTCCAGCGGCTGCGCATCGAGCTGGCCTCGCTCCTTGGCATCGACCAGATCCCTGAGGCACGCCTTGTGTTGACCCCCTCGGGGACCGACGCGGAGATTTTGGCGTCGGTTTTGGCGCTGGGCGACGGTCAGCGGCTGTGCAACATCGTGGTGGGACCTGGGGAGGTGGGCAGCGGGACGACGCTGGCGGCCTCGGGGCGGCATTTTTCGGCCTTGACGCCCAGAGGCGGTGCCACCGACAGCGGTTCGCCGCTGGCAGGCGGGCTTGATGGTTTGATTGAGTTGGAGACCATTGAGCTGCGCTGCGATGATGGCAAAATGCGCTCGACCAAGGACCTGGACGCCGAGGCGCGCCGCAAAGTGGAGCGCGCGGCGGCGGCGGGCCACAAGGTCTTGCTGCACGTGGTGGCGCACAGCAAGACCGGCGCCCATGCCCCCAGCCTGGCGACTGTGGCGAAGTTGTGTGATGAGCATCCCGAAGCGCTGAGCGTCATGATCGACGCCGCGCAAGGGCGCTTTAGTCGGCGCGGGCTCTTGGAGGTCCTGGATCGGGGCTACATGGTCTTGATCACGGGCTCGAAGTTCTACGGAGGCCCCCCGTTCTCGGGGGCGCTGGTGGTGCCGCCGCAGATGGCGCCGCAGATGGTGGGCGGGGAAGACCTGCCGCAAGGCGCCGATGACTATTTTTCGGCCGCCGAATTGCCCACCGAGTGGACCCGCTGGCGTGCGTGCTTGTCGGACGCGCCCAACCTGGGGCTCTTGCTGCGCTGGGCGGCGGCGATGGCCGAGATCCGGGCCTACTACCAGAGCGATCCCGAGGGGCGCTATGCGGCGCTGCGCGCTTTTGAGCGCCTGGTGCCGCAGATCCTGGGCGATTCGGACTGCGTGGAGGTCTTGCCGGTGGCGCCGCCAAGGCTGGCCGACGGCCATATGCGTCTTTTGGAGTCCAAGACGACTGTCTACCCCTTCCGCCTCCACCCTCCAGGACAACCCCAGCATGCCTTTGACAAGCCCAGGCTCCTGGAGGCCTTCAAGGCCCTCAACCAAGACATCGCTCACCTCGCGCCCGAGGCCGACGAGGCCACCCGCGCAGCGCTCTCGCGGTCTTTTCACCTGGGTCAGCCGGTGGTCTTGAGCGCTAAAAAGGGCCGCAGCGCGCTTCGCGTGGCCATCGGCGGGGTGTTGCTCATCGCGCTGGCCCAGGACGCGCGCCTTGGCCAGACCATGGACGATCGCGTGGCGTGGCTGGAGCAGGCGCTGGGGGATTTGCGCCTGAAGCTGGAGTGGCTTGCCTCTCATCTGGCGGACTGAGCCCGGCAGGCGCCCACGTTTGTCCATATCCCATCATCACCGCTCTATTCTTCCATCTCACTCGCTCGCCCCTTCGGGCTGCGCTTCGCATTGGTTTTGAACCGCGATGTGTCGGGAATGGCCTGGGGCGCTGGTGTGTTGTGAGGGTTGCAACGCGCACAATACGGTTTGCACTCTACGCACCCGCAGGAGGGGTCCATGGACACCGACAAGACACGGATGCAGCTCCAAAACCGCAAGGAGCTGGCCAGCATATGGAAAGAGTTTCGCCTTCAGGCCATCATCGTGGCGGTGGCGATGGGCGTGATGGGGCTTTTGGTGGGCATCGACAGCCTCTTCTCCGGGGTGAACTTTGCCCAGGCCGGGATCTCGCCGCGAGAACTCTCTGGCCTTCCCGCCATCTTCTACGCTCACTTTCTGCACCTCGACGCCACCCACCTGATGGTCAACGCCGTGCCCTTTGTGACGCTGGCCTGGTTGGTCATGCTGCGCGACACACGCGACTTCTTTGTGGTGTCGGCCTTTGTGATGCTGGTCTGCGGCGGCGCGGTCTGGCTCTTGAGCCCCGGCGGCATTGAGCGAGTGGGCTCGGGCGGGCTGATTTTTGGCTACCTGGGCTGTCTGCTGGCCTGGCTCTATTACGAGCGCCGCACCCTGATGATGATCGTGGCCGCCGCAGTGGGCTTTATGTACAGCGGCGCCATCCTGGCGGTCGTGCCCTTCTCGGGCGGCTACTGGATCGGAGGCTTCTTTGGCCTCGTCGCTGGCTTCCTGGCTGCGCGCTTCCTCAGCCGCCACTTCAACTCGCGCCTGACCCGCTCCGTCACCGACGAACCTTGACCCTCCCCCACCACGCCTGTCCCACTTTGAACCTTGCCTGAGACCGCGCAATGGTGTCCTCTGTGCCCGAACGCATGTGAAGACACCAACCTGTGACCGTGCACAGCGATGCGTTGATTGGACAAGGAGAAGCATGAACGAGCGTGTGGATGTGGAGCGCTGCGCTGAGATCGCGCGGCGCGCATTGGAGCAGGGGCTCTTTGAAGACCCCGACAGCGGCCATGAGGCGCTGCTTTTTCATGATCTGGACATGATGCGCAGGCGCCTGGGGGTCTTTCAGGCCCACTTTCCGCCCCAAACGCTGCATGCCGTGGCCGTTAAGGCCAACCCCGTGGTCTCCATCCTCAAAGAACTGGTCCAGGCTGGTGCGGGCCTGGAGTGTGCGTCCATCGAAGAGGTCCACCTCTCGCTGGCCGCAGGCGCCGAGCCCCAAAACATCGTCTTTGACTCCCCCGCAAAGACCAACGCCGAGCTGGCCCAGGCCTTGGAGCGCGGCCTCCACCTCAACACCGACAATTTTGATGAGCTTGGCCGGATTGAGGCCCTCATGGCGCAGCGCCAAACCCCCTCGGCGGCGGTGATCGGTGTGCGGGTCAACCCGCAGGTGGGCGCCGGAAAGATCGCGGCGACCAGCGTGGGGGCCAGGGTGTCCAAGTTTGGGTTGCCACTGGACGCCTCGCGCCAGGAGATCGTCGATGCCTTTGGCCGCTGGCCGTGGCTGACGGCGCTGCACATTCACGTGGGTTCTCAAGGGTGCAGCCTGGAGCAACTCATCCTGGGGGCCGAGCGCTTGATGGTCCTGGTGGAAGAGATCGAGGCCGCGCATGGACAAGGCCGCGTGACCCACCTGGACATCGGCGGCGGGCTGCCGGTGATCTACCGCACCGGGTTTAAGCCGCCCACGGTGGCCAAGTACGTGGAGAAGCTCACCGAGGCCGTGCCCCAGCTCATGTCCGGGCGTTACCGCCTCTTGACCGAGTTTGGGCGCTCCATCCACGCCGGGTGCGGCTTTGCGGTCAGCCGCGTCGAGTACGTCAAACGCCACGGCGACGCCCAGATGGCGGTGGTGCACCTGGGGGCCGACTTCCTGATGCGGCCGGTCTACAACCCCCAGGACTGGTTCCACGAGTTTGCGCTCCTCGACGCCCAGGGACACCCCAAGGAGGGCGACGGCGGTGCGTGGTCCGTGGTGGGCCCGCTGTGTTTTGGCGGCGACATCATTGGCCGTCAGGTGCCACTGCCCAAGGTTGAGGTCGGCGACTGGATCGTCATTCGGGACACCGGTGCCTACACGCTCGGGATGTGGTCGCGCCATTGCAGCCGGGGTCAGCCTGCGGTCATCGGGGTGGAGGGCGATGTGCTCAGGACGCTGCGCAAGCGCGAGAGCCCGGCCGATATGGTGCGTTACTGGAGTTGAGCGGTGTGGGGTGCAGACAGAACCTAAGGTCGTGTTCGCGCCCATGAAGGGGGTTGGAGGCTGATGGCAGACAAATCACAGTGGCCTGGTGGGCAGCCGCAGGGGTTTTGGGAAGGCGCGCGCCTTGAGCGGCTCAGTCCGCCTGGGATGGTGCCCGCTGGGTATGGCTCCAGGGGGGCCTTTGGCGGGCATAAGGATGTTTGGGCGTTGGGCGCTCAAAATGTGCAGGTCTGGAGTGTGCCTGAGCGACATTGGTTGCAGACCCTGGGGCCTTGTTCAAAGGGCGATGTGTCGTCGCTGGCCTGGGTGCTTGGGGATCGGGCGCTGGTGAGGTCTTGCGTTGACGGGCTGTGGTTGACGTGGGTTGAGGACGGTCGTCACGAAAAGCTCTGGTCTGAGCGGTGTGTGTCGGTGTCGGTGTCAAAGCAGGGGGACCATGTGGCGCTGGTGGACAACGTCGGCGGCGCGGTGGTCCTTGACCTTGACGGTGGGGGGCGTTGGGAGATCCCGGCCCACAAGTCGCCGTTGACGGTCGTGGAACTGGACGGCGCTGGGCAGCACGTGGCCACTGTGGCGGGTCGGTCGGTGCGTGTTTTTCGGGTTGGTGAGGGTAAAAAAGAGCGCTTTAAGGGCAGCGTCAGCACAGCGCCTTCCAAGGTTCGCCTCAGCGCAGATGGTCAGGTCGTGGCGGCCTGGCATTCCAAAACCACGTTGGCGACAGGGGCCCTCTCCAAGCCCAAAGAGGGTTTGAAGCTTTGGACCCTCAAAGCACCCGTCCTGGACATGGCTTTTGAGGCCGACGGCCACAATCTCTGGTACGTCACGAAGGCCTTGCGGGGCAAATTTGACGCCAAAGGGCGAGCACTGCCTGAGTCTGATGCGGTCTGCGTGAACGGGCTCACGGGCAAGGCAGTCCGGACGGTGGGTGTCTTTGATCTTGCCTCACGCCGGCGCACTTTGGCGCCAGATGGGCGTTGGGTGGCGTGTTACAGCAGCGGCCACGTCGACATTACGCAGTTGCCCGGTGGCATGCACGTGCCTGCGGTGTCCGGTGATTCGCCGCTGCCGTGTGTTGAGGACTGGTTCAAGGTGGAGCGAGGTGAGCTTCTGCCCCAAGACCTCAGGGCGCGGTCCAACGATGTGCAGTCCAGGGCCAGGGATCAGGAGCGGGCGCGGCGTTGGACGGTGGCGGCGGCCCCCAAAGGGTATTTTGCGGGGTTGGGGCGCGCCAGCTCGAAGATGATGCGCGCCAGTCGTGTGTGGATGGCGCAGCGGTGGCAGTCCACGCTGTCCCCCGACGCCAAGCGGGTGGCGCTCTCCCTGGATTCATACGGCTTTGATGTGATCTGCGCCAACGTGGTCTCTGGCAAACATTGTTGGCGTTTGGAAGTGGGCTCCAGGCGCTGCTTGGATGTGGCCTGGTCAGCCAAAGGCAAGCGGTGCTTTATACTGGCCCGTCACGATCAGAGCGTCACGCGCAAGGGCAAGTCGGTGAAGCTAAGCTCGCTCCATTGCCTTGATGGCCGCAAGGGGCAGGTGCTCTACGAGGTCGATGGCCTCAACGTCGACGTCCATTCGCTGGTGTGGCTCAATGAAAAGGAGGTGATGGCCTACAGCCAACGCCATTACGTGGTGTTTGAGTCCAAAACCGGAAAAGTGGTGCGCGATGGCACCTTCAGCGCCGATTGTGTGAAGGTGTGCCGCGATTTGCGCCTGGGCGTGTTGGCCTCCAGGCAGGTGATTGACTTGCAGACGCACGGCGTCGTGTCTCAACTCGACGCGGCCGTTGAAGGCTTCTCCACCGCGCGTGGCTCTTACCGAATCTTGCAGTTCCTGGCTGATGGGCAACTCCTGGTGGGTTTGCAAGTCACCGCCGATGCCATCAGCGCCGCGCTTTGGGGGGTCCAAAGCGGTCGGTTTGTGGCCCATGGGCGGCTTGAGTTGGGCGCGCCCGATCCAAGCAAAGACCGCCTCCCATCGGTGCTGGCGACGGCCAAGGCGTTGTGGATCCGTTTGGGCCACGGTGCGCTGGACGTGCTCTTTTGGCCAGATCTGGAGGCGCTCATTCCAGAGGTGAGCACCGAACTGTCTGAGGCCGAGCAGCAGGCCCTTGATGCGTTGAAGTCGCTCGCAGCGGTCGAGCCTGCGTGGCGCCGTTGGCAGGGGGTATGGCGAGCGTTGGATGAGTGGGAGTCCGATGGGCCTGTGGAGCAGGCCGTGGCGATGCTGGGTGAGGCTGGTGTGGGCGGACCGATGCCTTCATCGTGGGTCTCCAGGCTGGCCAGCGGTGCGGTGTTTGAGTGCGCCGCGCTCAGCACCGAGATGTTGGTCGATGTGCGCGCCCATGGCCCCGACAGCACCCGTCGGTTGCTCAAGGCGCCAGAGCTCGCCAGCCTCAAAGCCCTCTCCATCCACAACGCCGTGGGGCGCGACAAGGTCTTTGAGGCGCTCGCCGAGTCGGCTGCCGAGGGTTTGGAGTCTTTGGACGTGGTGGGATCGCAGCTCTCGGGCAAAGATTGCGCAGCGTTGAACAACGCCGCCATGGTGAAGACCCTCAAAAAGCTGCGCCTGGAGGGCTCTACGCTGCCTATGGGGGGGCTGCGCAAGGCCTTTGCCAAGAAGGCGCTGGGGCAGCTGCGCCAGTTGGTGCTCATCGGCAATGGCAATGTGGAGGGTGACGAGCTTTGTCGTTTGCTCAAAGGCATCAAGCACATCACCTCACTCGAGCGTTTTGAGTGGGTCCAATTCCATGGTTGGAAGACGTTCCTGTGGCCACAAAAGGCCAAACACCTCCAATCGCTGCGGACGCTGCGCCTTGAACCCCTGGGCCCTGTGGACTCGCAACATCGTCAGGACATCATCGCCTCGCTGGCCGCTCACCTGCCAACCTCGATCGAGCACCTGAGCTTGCGCGGTCTGGTCTGCGACCTTGAAGACGTCGAGACCCTCTGCGCCGGGGCGTTTGCGGCCACTGTGCGAGAACTGACGCTGGCCCCAAAAGCAGCGGCGCTGCCCGGCGCGCTGGAACGCCTGACCGCGGCCTTTGTTGCCCTTTCGCCCGAAAGCCTTCAGCGACTTCAAGCCGCCGCCCAGGAGGAAGCATGAACCCGTCAAACACTTCAGCCTTCCAACCCTTCGACGGATTCCTGGGGGCTTTGCCGGTCGAAACCCAGGGGGCCTCGACCCTGGAAATGGACTCGGTTTATGCGGCGGTGGCCTTTGACGCCCAGCGCCAACGTGTGGCCGTTGGGCGCAAGGAGATGCGGATCTACGCCTGGCCTTCGGGGCAGCTTCTGAGCACCTTCGACACTGGCCTTGGACCCCAGCGCAGCATGACGCGTCAGGAAATCTTTGGCCTGCGCTTTGCCCTCGACGGTCAGGCGCTGGTCTGGCAAGAGCAGCGCGGGATCCTCTTACAACGCCTTGGGTCCGAAGGCTCGCCCGAGATCCTGGTGGAAGGGCGTCAAAAATCGGTGTCGTTTTCGGACGATGGCGGTTTTGTGGCTTGGAAGACCCAATACGACACCGCAATGGTGATGGAGATCGCCAGCGGTGCGTGTTGGGAGTCTCCCACGGCGTCGTTTGGGCTCTTGAGGGTTGGCCTGGGACCCAATGCCAAGCGTGTCGTGCTGGCCTCGACTGGAGGCGTTGAAGTCTTTGAGGTGGGCGACGAGTCGGGTCGGCGCCTTTTTTGCGGTTGGACTCGGCTGGCCAGCGCGCCGGTGAGCATCAGCGCCGATGGACGCTTTGTGGCGGCCTTCAAGCGTGGCGAATCGTCTTACGAATTGGGGGCTTTGCGGGTCTGGGATGTGGAGAGGGGGCGAACTTTGGCGATCAAGGGTTTGGACAAAACCCCGTGCGCGCCGATTTTTGACGCCGACAGTCAGACGGTGTCTGTGCTGACCGCGATCCATGAACAAGGCAAGGTCAACGTCGTGCAGGTCCGGTGCGCCGACGGTGTCGTTCTCCAACGCCACGAGCACGCGGTGATCAAGGGCCATTTGCTGGAGGGGCAGACGGCGATGCTTGGCCCAGACCTCTTGATGTGCCGGGGGGCTGTGAACCGAAGCTCTGTCTTGTCGGTGCTGGAGTTGTTCAGCGGCGCGGTGGTCTCAGGCCCAGAGCGAACTGCCGCGTTTGGTGTTCAGTCCATGCGGGTCTTGGATGATGGGGCCATCGTTGGCAGGCACCATCGGATGGGCTTGCTGCGTTGGACAGCGCCCTGGTCGGCGCCACGCTCGTGTGCTGAGGCGCGCGGCGACACCATTGTCTACAGCGGCGGAGCCAGTCCCCTTTTGGTGCACAGCAACTCTGGGGATTTGTCGGCGCATGAGCCCGAGTCGTTGGCGACGGTTTGGAGTCGGCGCGATTCGGGGGCAAACACCCGCGCAGCGGTGTGGGGGGCTGACGGCGCGCACGTCTTCACGCTGACAAAGGACAGGTGGAAGGACACTTTTCAGCTTGAGGCCCGCAACCCCACCACTGGATCCCGCGTTGGATCGGGCCCCAGCTTTGAGCATGGCACCTACCGCCTGGTGGACCCGGATCCTCAGGGACCTGTGATGCTCTTGAGCGCGACCCAGGCCTGGTTCATCAACCGCCAGAGTCTGGAGGTGGAGCGTTCTGTGATCTACAAGGCCTCTTGCCGGAGCCTGTTGGCGGTCAGCGATGATGGCCTGTTGGTGCTTTTGAACTCCGATGGCGGTGTGGTGGTGGTTGAGACCGGCAGTGGTCAACTGCGTTGTCTGGTGCCGCGCGTGGAAAAGGGCCGTTTTACGCGCCGTTTTGTGGCGGACGGTCAGTTGTTGCTCTCTTGCAGCGCTGACACCGGTCTCTTCTTGCTTCACAGCACCCGGAGCGGGCGTTTGATCGCCCGGTCCTCGTTCAACGGCAAGCTCAGCGGGGTCCTTTGTGGCCGCAACACGCTCTGGCTGGACGCTTTGGGGATCCGCCACCGCCTGGAACTCGACGGGCTCAGCGCTTGGGTACCCCAAGATGAAGAGGCCTGGCAGGCGACCACCAGCGACAACCTCTCTCGGCTGCGCGACGCCGTCTATGAAGCCCCCAAAAAGCGATGGCGAGCCGTCACCAACATCCTGGATGCTTGGAGTGATGAGCCTGAGGTGGCGTTGGACTACCTCCAACAAGCACAGATCAGCGGCCCGATGCCTGCCCCGTGGCTTGAGCGCGTGCTGCACGGAGAGCCGCTGATGTGGACCGCGCTGGTGTCTTCCCTCAAGCTCGACAAGCGCGCGCTGAGCCCCGAGTCGCTCCAGGCACTCTTTGGCGCCGGGGGGTTTTCGGCGTTGAGATCGCTCACGCTCGACTACAGCAATGCCAAGGTGCGCACATTTGAGGCGGCCGCTCAGGCCTTGGCGCCCCACACAGAGGTGCGCTTGGAGGAGTTGTCGCTCAAGGCCGTCACGTTCCGCCCTGAGAGCGTCCAGGCACTGGCCAGCGCGCCGGGTATGGCCGGGCTCAAGCGGTTGGACTTGCGCGCTTGTGGCAAGCCCGGGCTCTTGTTGGGGGCCGCAGCAGGCAAGTGGAACCTGCTTGAGAGCCTGAGCGTGGACGGTTTTGGCAAGAGCCAGCCGTGTCGCAGCGGCACCACCGCCTTTTTGCAGACCCCGGGACACTGCGACAAACTCCAGAGCCTGATCATCAACGGTCACCCGGCCGATCTGAACAGCATCTTCTCCACGGCGTCCTGGCCCGCGCTGCGAACCTTGGCGTTCTCCTGGGACGACAGCGGTGAAGGTCTGGCACAGTTGCTCCAATCCCAGGCGCTGGCTGGGCTTGAGGAGCTGCGCGTTTATGGCAGTTACCATCTGCTGCGCCGCGACGTAGAGCTGCTCTTGCAAGCCCCCTTCTTTGGCACGCTCAAGAAGCTGGTGGTCAGCTACCACCACACCGCAAGGGACACCCACAAAGCCAGGGTGGACAAGGCGCTGGTATAGGCTCAACGCAAAGGGGGCAGGGGGACCTTTCGTCTGTATTTTGGCATCAGGGGTTCACCAGGAGTTGGTCCAGCAGCGGGGTGCTCACCTTGGTGACGGCGTCTTTGCCCAACCCAACCAGCGTTGTTTGCTCTTCGGGTGTGAGGTTGAAGTCGGTGGAGATCTGGCGAGCCGCCGCTGTGCGCGCCCGCACCGAGGCCGAGTCGGGGTTGGCCTGGCTGAGCGTGTCGAGGTCGATGTAAACCACCTCGATGTGCATGGCTTTGGCCATCCTGGACAGCCGCTTGCGGGCGTAGAGCCGATCCGAATCCATGGCCAGCGTGGTGGTCCGCGCGGCGGTCGACAGTGCCGAGGGCGGCGTGGTCGCGGTGGACATGGGATGAGAGTGATCCTTGAAGGCGTCGACGACGATGAGCACTTTGCGCTTGGCTGTGTCGGCCTCCAGCATGTCCAGCGCCGTGTCGAGTCCCAGGTTGTCCACCACGCCGCCGTCGGTCAGGTGGATGAAGAGCGGCTGGTCGTCGTGGGTCAGCGCCGAGTGCAATGTGGTCGGCGGCACCCCACCGGGAAACGCAGCGCTGGCCTTGACCCCAACGGCGACCGGGGCCCGGTAGGGATCGTCAAAGCGCAGCGTTTCCATGTGGTGCACGGCGCCGTGGATGCTGTAGCGCTCCAACGCGGCGGGCGTAAAAGGGAAGATGGCGCCGTTGGTCACCACCGCCGAGTTGGTGATCCAGTAGGGCACCATGGCCTGCGGCTGGCACTGCCCCGCGGCCTGAAACACGTCCCCCAGCACCAGCGAGCGTCCTCGCCTCTCTTGCCCCAGCAGCCAACCGTCGATGGCCTCTTCAAGCGCGTCGCCCCGGTTGACGTCCGTCAAAATCACCCACGGATTGAGCAGCGCCGAGGCAATCTCCCCCTTGTATCCGCGCTCCATGCTGCGCCGGAGCGAATGGTCGCCCTCCCGGTCAAAGACGGCCTGGAGGCTGAAGTCCTGGTGGGTGCCGCCCGCGTCCAGGTGGTCGTGCAGCGCCGCGACATAGCCGCCCGCCGCCCAGCCGCCGCCCGACACCGTCGAGATGTAATCCACCTCCTGCAAGAGCCCCTTGTCTTCCAGCCCCAGCAGCGCCCCCATGCCAAAGTTGCCCGCACGGTGTCCGCCGCCCGAGATGGCCACGGCCAGCGCCAACTCCGGGCGCTGCGCTGGGCGCTTGGACTGCGGGCAGTAACGCCCCATGTCCACCTGATGAAACGCCGCCAGCGGCTGTTGCACCGGCTCCCCGCAGGTCTGCGCCATCAACCCCAGCCCAACGGCCAGCCCCACACTGCCCAGCAGCGCTCGTCGGCGCTTCGAGCCCGTCGGGCGGCCCTCGGTGGCCGAGTCTGTGGGAGGAATCTGGGGTGAAGGGGCGGACATCAACAAACCGGTGCTGAGGGGTTGGGTCAGGGGTGCATGACACCACAACGTGGAGGTGGTGGCGTTGTGGACGCTCCACAAGTGTTGTCATTCACTTCAAAGCACGCCAACAACAAAATCCCGGGGTTTTCATCCGCGCTGCGGCTTCATGCGACAAGAGACGCCGCATTGGGCTTTCCTTACGCTTTTGGGGAGGCTTGCGGTACACTGCTCGGCGGGTGTGACGGCGCAATGGTTGAACGTCGATGGAGGGACTCCCCGATGGGAGCAAAGAATGGTTTTGTGCTGGGTGTGTCGGTGGTGTTGCTGGCCTGTGTCGGCTGTGCTCAAGGCAACGATGACGCTGCGGCTGTGGCCAAACAAGCTGCCCACAGTCAGGCGATCATCGATGGCCCCGTGGAAGAGGGCTATCCGGCCATCGGTGGTCTGGTCAACGTCAACAACCAGCAAAACCACGATCGCAGCTTTTGCAGCGGCACGCTCATCGATCCCGGCTGGGTCCTGACCGCTGCCCACTGCATCAACAATTCCCGCAACCGCGAAGGCGACAACCTCCGTCTGCACTTCTTCATCGGCACCGACACCGGCGACCAGGAAAGCGGCCGGGTGCACAAGGTCGAGCGGATCCACGTCCACCCCCAGTACAATCAGCTTGGCGGCGAGCGCCACTATGACATCGCGTTGCTGGAGCTGCGCGAGCCCATTGAGGACATTGTCCCGATCCCCATCCACCGCGAGCGCCTCGACGATCAGGTCGGCGTGGAGCTTTTCTACGTGGGTTTTGGCACCACCGCTGCGCAAGGCGGAGAGAGCGGCGTCAAGCGCTCCGCCACGCTCTCCCTGCACGAAGTCCTGCCCGTGTCCTACCTGACCGCCCAGGACGGCGGCGGCGTGTGCTTTGGCGACTCCGGTGGGCCGGGGCTGATGGACGTGGGTGACGGTGAGTTGGAGGTCATTGGGGTCAACAGCACTGTGGTGGGCGAGCCGGTTTGTCAGCGCTTTTCAAACCAGATCCGCGTGGATGTTTATCAGACCTGGATTGATCAGGTCATGGGCGAAGACAACGCTGGGTGTCTGGATGACCCCGGTTTGTGCCTGTGCGAGGATGCTTGCCTGCCCGATGGCCTGTGTGACGACGCGCTCTGCGGTGTGGAGCGGTGTTCTGAGACCTTTGCGTGTCTGCGGACCTGCGGTCTGGCGCCCGATTGCTCCGTGCGCTGCATCATGGAGGCCACCCCCGAGGCCAACTTCTTCTTTGAAGAGTACGCCCAGTGCGTTCAGGATCGTTGCCCCAACGGCGGCACCGAGGCCTGCATTGAGGCCAACTGCCGCCGCGAAGCCTTTGGCTGTGATGAAGGGCTCATCGCGGTCTTTGGCGACGACGATTGCAGCGGGATTTTTGCCTGCGCGCGCGATTGTGAACTGGGAGACGTCGCCTGCGTCGATGCCTGCTTCTACGAAGGCACCCCCGAGGGTCAGTTTCGCTACGAAACCATCGAGGCC
>CAKZKQ010000778.1 GCA_937123825.1 uncultured Pseudomonadota bacterium | reverse complement strand
CCACCAGCTTTGCGGGCTACAACGCTGGCGAACCCATCAACCTCTACATCGAGAACACCTTTGGAGCTGAGCTGCGCAACTGCATGTTGGTCGAAACCGAGCAGACCAGCGACCTAGACCTCATGTCCAGCACCGACGCTCAAATCCTCACACGCAACACCATCATCGCCGCCGCTGAAGCCTGGAATACACAAAGTCGCGGAGCACCCATCATCTATCGCGGCGTCCTACCACTTGATGAGGTGGACAACAATTGCAGCAGCTTCTTCTACAAACCCGCCATCTTTGTTCGCTTCGACCCCAACTGCCGCTTGGATGATGATGGGTTTTGCGTCACTACTTCAGCAGCCAGCGCATTGCCAACTATCTGTGACGGTGTGTTGGAAGTGGTGCTGTGGGGAGATGGCAACGAACCGCCTTCAACGCCGGGCAGCTGTGTCAACGAACCGATGAACGACCAGATCAGCAACTGGCGTTTGTTGAGTGTAGGTGGAACATACGATCTCAAAGGAACCATGGTTCACGAGTTTGGCCATGCTTTGTCACTGGGTCATCCACGCAGCCGCGACAATATCTTTGGAAACGACGACAATCCTTTACCTGATGCGTCTTCCAATGCAGCCAGCGACCTGTCCGTCATGGACATCGGCACTGACACACCGTTGGGCATCTACCGGCGTTTCTTGTATCCATACGAGCGGGACTGCGTGGATGACGGAGACAACCGTGCAGAACGGACCCTCCAGCACAAATATGTCACTTTTACTCCAGGTGGCGCTCTCGTATCGAGTTCACCCAACACACTGAGCAACACCACAGCCAAGGGGTTCACGACGGGGGGAGGTGTTAGGCACTCGGTGACCTCCACATCGCACTATTACCTGGCCTATTTCGACACCTTCACCCGCAAGAGCTTCGCGGGCACCAACGGCACCCTCTATTTCAACTCACCTCAGAACTTTGCATCCAACACACTCTATTCCAACCTGCACATCGCCCCCACTTTCATGACTGCTTATGAGCAAGCCACCACGGGCAACACCGACGCTCACCGGCTCAATTACAACCGCCATATGCAGGTCAAGCCAGCGCCTTACCTCCCCCCACAATACAACCTCTACGACCCACCGCGTCTTAACTTTGTGCGCTCCAACAACTACTTCACCTCTTCCTCTCCAACAGACGGCTACTTCAGCGATGGCGCTGCCCTGAGGTCTCACGTTCCATTGGCCAGCGCGTGGTCAGAACCCGCAGGGGAAACTGTGTTTGTGGCAGTGGATACCTCCAGAGATATCAACGATATGGGCCAGATTCGGCTCTACCCAGGCTTTGTCACCGGTACCAATGACACACTGAACACAGCCTCCGTTCTCAGCAACAATATTTCAGTGTTCAACACCCCCCCTTCCGGGGTCACAGGCATGACCTACAGGCGTCAAACAGAAGTTGGCGTGGGCGTGGCATGTGCTGATGTAGCCTCCCCATTCAGCCACGGCTTCAACTGCATGCTCTTCTGGGTTGATCGCGGCGTGCCGGACCAGCGCATCCTCTACACTTTCTTCAGAATCGGCACCACCGGCCAAATTGAATACTGGCAAAACCCGCTGGGCATCAACAATGCCATCGTACTGGGAGGCTCACACAGGGCCTTTGGCCATGTCTCTGCTGCGTGGTTTGCCGGGCGCTTTTGGATCGCCTGGAAGGGAGAGTTCGGCACCATCCAGTACCGAAGCATTCTTGGCAATGGCAACGCCTTCAACACTGCCAACTGGTCCTCCACCACCACGTTCTTCAGAAACAACGTCGTGGATGCTCCAACCTGGCAATACACACCCAATCAAAGCAGAGAAACCGCGCTCTTCTGGACTGAAGCCCAATAAACCTCTTCAGTGAAACTGACATCACGGAGTTCATGACACCATGACACACCACATCACAATCATATCACTGGTTTTCTGCACGCTCATGGCCTGCAACAATGCCTCTGAGCAGACACCTGACAACAACGACACTCAAATCCCTGATGAGCCCGTTGAAGAGGGTGTTCCTCAAACACTCCAAGCTGGGCAAAACTTCACAGGTCACACCTCATTTACCTATGGAGAACAAGGCGGCGGTGATGACAGCGATGGTTTTGAGGTCAGAGTGCGCACTTTGTGTAAATCCCTCAGACATGCCCATACACAGGCCATCGTGGAAGTCATCGACAGCGAAGGTTTTGGCACCGACAACTGTCAAGGACAGTATGCCAGAACAGTGCAAAGGGTCTATGTGAGGGTATGGGCCGTCGCAGCAGGCGTAGAGCTTGAACACGAGACATACATCGTCGATGTGGAAGGCACTGGCTTTGGCTATCGACCTAAACCAGGAGAGCACTTTCTGATCAGCGCACGTTTGGTCGACAAAGAATGGGTGCGCACTTCAGCTATTTACATCGGCGATGAAGGCTTTGAAAACCGCTATGAAGACCCTGAAAGCGTCGTCTTTGAGATCCCCAATGACTTTGACGAACTCCACAGGCAATCTTCTATCATCATCTCCGATATCCCCACACACTGCCCCGAAGAGGTCGAAAACCTCTTCTCTGATGAAGAGTGGGCGCAACGCCTCTACTCTCATGAATACTGGGGTTGTGGCATAGACGATGTTGAAGCAGGTGATCCCAACCGTCGATGAACGGTTTTAAACCGTCTGTCGAGCACCCAAGCGAGTCGAGTGCTTTGCTCCCAGATGGGGATAAGTACTTTGAAGGTGGTGCCTGCGCGGCTGGTGAAGAACACCTTTGAAGCCGAGCTGCGCAACTGCATGTTGATTGAAACCGAGCAGACCAGCAACCTCGACCTCATGTCCAGCGCCGACACTCAAACCCTCACACGCAACACCATCATTGCCGCCGCTGAAGCCTGGAACACACAAAGCCGGGGGCACCCATCATCCATCATCTGGCCCTTTGTCCTTTTAAATGATGGGTGGATGGGCTCAAAGGCTTGCGGTCTGGGGGCGATTGTGACACATGATTGTGTGACATTCTGATGTCGGTAAATGTGGGTTGTTTCAAAGAGGGGGCAATCCGTGAGCGTAGCCTGGCAGTGTATGGGCTGTGGCGCAACACAAGGGGTATTTCAGATGTTGAAGATGTTGTGGAAAGGATGTCTTGTGGCGGCGCTCCTGGCGCTGGCGGCCGGTTGCGCAGACGACGGCACCAGCGAGCAGCCCGGCGACGTGGCCAACAACGACGGCAACGGCGGCAAGGAAGACAACGGCGGCGGTGACGAGCAGTCCCTTTGCGTGGGCGTGCGCGGCAACGGCGCGCGGATCTTTGCCCACTTCGGCGGTCTGGCGCTCATCCACGAGCACTACGGCCCCATCGACGGCATCGCCGGGGGCAGCTCCGGCAGCATCTCGTCTTTCCTGACCGAGAGCATCTACGCCAACCCCCATGTGCGCAACTGCGGCGGCAAGACCTGCGACGACCGCGCCTTTGGCGCCCGCGCCGCGCTGCTCTACAAGTCCATCGAGGGCTACCTCATGGTCATGGCCAACAGCGAAGAGGTCCAGGCCATCCAGCTCCTCATCCCGCTGGCCACCCAGGCCCAGCAGCTTGGCCTTGATGAGATGCTGGCCAACGGCCAGATCGAAGAGGCTCGCCAGGCCCTCCTGACCCTCTTCCAGAGTGAAGACCTCAAAGACCTCATCAACCCCGAGTTGATCGACCTGCTGGCCAACTCCCCCGATCCCCAGTTCCACATCGAGGACATCTGGGGCTCCATCAAGAGCTTTGGCAGCTTCGCCGTGGACAACGATCGCCTCTTTGTCCGCCCTGGCCTGATCGACTTTGAAGCCTTCGCCGACAAAATCGGCCGCGTGGGCAGCTTCTACGCCGCTTACGGCCCCGCCAACGCCGACACCTGGACCGCCTTCCTGGACGGCTGCGCCGAGCAGGGACGCGAGCGCAACTGGCGCGAGGTGATGACCCTCGACGCTGGCGACGGCAACACCTGCGGCGACCACTTCGCCCAGCTGCTGACCACCTGGCGCACCGACCTGCTGGTCGACGAAGCCAGCTACGACTCGCGCATCAACGACCCCATCGGCCTCTACCTGCCCGCCCTCATCTCGACCTCGGTCCTGCAGGGCGACGCCGTCAACACCTTCAAAAACGCCCGTGAGGCCTACACCAACGCCCAACCCTACACATGGGACATCAACTTTGATGACGTGCGCTTTGGCTATTGGGGCACCAACGACGACCTCAACCGCGTCGCCGCCAACCCCCAGGGCTTCGCCGACGACAAAACCGCCCGCTTCCTGCCCCTGGGCCAGGACACCTGGCGCAAGGCGCTGTCGCTCTCCCCGGCTGAACCCGGCCTGACCCGCGCCCTTGAGATCAACGACACCCTGGTCTCCGCTGGCGGCTGGTCCGACCTGGCCCCGACCCTGGTTCTGAAGAACATGGGCTGCGACAAAGTCGCCCTGGTCACCCGTCAGGGCGATGTCCGCGGCTTCGGCCCCGCCGTCGCTCGCCTGCTGGGCATGACCCCCGACCAGGAAAACGCCCTCTACGACCTGACCGACTTCAAGAGCGGCGTGACCACCTCGCTGGACAACTCCAACGCCACCCTGTGCACCAACTGGGACGGCTTCACCGACGCCCAGTTCAGCGACGTCTTCGACGACGCCTACACCTCGCCGTTGGAAAGCACCGACGACTTCTTCACCGACAACGCCACCCCCTACTCCTTCATCAAAGAGTCCGTCGAGCTGCCCGGGTGCAGCCCCGGCGTCTTGAACTGAAGCACACCCTCCCAAGCCCTCCCAAAGCCAACATCCAGGCACACCAAAGGGGGGCATGAGGGGGCAAAGCCCCCATGCAAAAAAGCCCTCGTCTCCGAGGGCTTTTGTTGTTCTTGTCACTCAAATCTGCGCTTTGGCGTCAAAGATCCGTGGCGAAGTCATCGGGGACGGTGCCCATGTCTTCTTCGACAAACTCGGCCTCTTGGATCAGCAGCGGGAAGGTGTAAGCCTTGCCGATCTTCTCTTTGACCGCCAGCCGGCCCGTGACGCGGACCACAAAGCCGGGGTGGACCCACTGTTTGGAGCTGGCCAGCAAGACGCCGCCTTTGTAGGCATCGCATAGGTGCACCCAGTTGAGCCCCATGATGTTGGGGTAGACCTTCATGACGCGGGCGCGGACCTGAACCTGGGTGCCGTTGATCTCCTGGGCGACCCCTTGAAGCTCCTCGACGGTCTTGAAGTCTTCGGAGAGTTCACCGCGCGCCTCGGGCATGGGCTCGTAGGCGTGGCAGTCAAAGATGGGGTGCTTGGGAGAGCCGACGCCGGGGTTGGGGTGGACGGTCGGCATGGAGTCGGGGGCGGAGGCGGGCTGGGGTGCGGGCAGGGCCAGCTTGGCCATGGCCTCTTCGGGCACCTCGGGGGGGCGCTGGTCATTGCCCAGCAGGACACCGACCGCCAGTCCCCCTGCAAAAAGGCCGCAGACAAAGGTCACCATCACAACAAAAGCGTTTGAAACGCCCGTTTTGGGTGCTGTGGGATTGGACATTGTGCTCTCGGATGATGATGGCTGCGGCTTTGAGCGCGCCGGGAACGTTGGCAGGTGTGCCCTGGCGCGCGGTCTGTTGTGCATCATAACACGTCCGCTGCGCACAGATGCAAAAGCGTCCACGACCAAGAGATGCATACCAACGCCGCTGGGTTTGCGCAAAGCCGTCGCGCCGACCCATACCAAAATGTAGAATTATCAAACCCCAATCATCAGACGGCGCGCTGGCTCGCCCTCAACGGGGTAAACGCGCTCGGAGGGCAACAGGCGCAGCGCCTGCTTGGTTTTGCCTGCGCGCATCAGGGTGCGGGCTTTGGTGATGAACGGCGAGAGGTCTTCGATGGAGACGATCCACTGGGTGGCGAAGCGCTGGATGATGTGGCGGCTGAGGCCGACCTGGATGCTGTAGTGATCCAATGCGGCGCCTTTGAAGGAACGCTCGGTGTCCCACTGGACGTGTACGGCGGCCTCTTTGAAGTCCTGACGCCAGCGGTGGGTGTTGCCAAAGACGGGGCCGTCGGGCGAGGTCAGGACGCCGCGCTTGAGGGCTTCGTCCCAGCCCTGGCGCGTGATGCGCACGCGCAGGGTACGGTTTTGGCCCTTTTTCTGGCCCCAGTTGCTGCGGTGCATCAGCCAGCGCAGCGAGGGCTTGATCCACGTCATCCGGTTGAAGGAAAACGGGTGCACAAAGGTCTGGGCTTTGAGCGCCGCGTCGGCAATGGCGTCGTTGTAGGCCTGGTAGACCACGATGGTGTCGCGGCTGTAGTCGGCGCGGATTTCATAAAGCCCGGTCATGGCAGCGGCTCACCAGTCGTCTTCATCGTCCCAGTCTTCGTCGCCCTCGTCCCCATCACCGCCCTCATCCCAATCGCCGTCCTCTTCGTCTTCCTCCCAGTCTTCATCCTGGCCCTCATCCTCCCAATCGCCGTCTTCATCATCACCGCCCTCCATATCGTCCTGGAGCTGCCAGCGCTCGACCAGCGAGTCGATGAAGTTTGCCTCCTGCTCGTCTTCTTCGCCGTCGGCGTCGGCCACGGTGATCAGTTCATCGAGGAAGGCCGCCAGCGTGGCACGGTCGAGGTGTTGGGCAAAGAGATCGACGGTCTCGGCCAGGATGGGGGGGTGCTGGGACAGGACGTTGTTGGCAAAGTTGAGGACTTGATCGGCGCTGGCGTTGGCCCCCAGCGCGTCAAGGAGGTTGTTCATCTGGGATTCAATGGTCGCCAGTTCGTTTTCGTCGTAGCGGCCGTCCATCCCTGCGGTGATGAGCATCAGGATGCCCAGACGCGCCTCGACGGGGACGCGACCACACGCATCCATCAGGGCTTCGTAGTCGTCTTCGCTCATGGAGGCCAGCACACCTCCGGCGTCTTCAAAGAGTTCGCCTTCGTCGTCCCAGAGGTCTTCATCAAGCTCCACAACTTCGATGCGGCGGAAGGTCCATGAGTCGCCGTCGTTGTGGGTGTTGTTCATCATGTAGCGGTAGGGGATGTAGCAGTAGCCGTCGTCGCCCCAGTCGCTTCCCCATGAGTTGCGCACGATGAAGACCTGATCCCGGTCGGAGTAGCCCACGCAGAGCATGGCGTGGCCGCCGTGCTCACCGCGTTGTTGCTCGCGGCGCGTGGGCATGGGGACAAGGCCGGGCTGGCGGTGCCGGTCAAAGGAGTTGAAGAGTTGGAGACCAAAGACGATGGGGTAGCCTTCGGCCAGACACTCGCGCCAAAGGTCCAGATCGTTGGGGATCCGTGAAAACGCTTCGATGCAGAACTCGGCGGCCTCCTGGTAGGCCTCTTCGCTGGGTTCTTCGTTGACCAACTCGGGTTCAAAGGGCCAGGTCTCTTCAGAACAGGCGCCGTATTCGACCAGACCTTCGATGGCTTGGTGGATGAAGGTGCCCTGATCTTCATCCTCGCTGCCGTCCATGGTGCGGCCGTTGTAGTAGATGAAGAGGCGGCTGACGTCGTAGGCGT
>CAKZKQ010000777.1 GCA_937123825.1 uncultured Pseudomonadota bacterium | reverse complement strand
CTCAGGACGAGCGAAGCTGTAGCAGCGCTACCGCAAGCGAGTTCTGTGGTCTATAGCGCCATCAGGGCCGTCCCAAACCTGTGGCGAAGGGCCGTCACAAATGAAGTCAGGCGTCTGCAACTTGGTATCATAGCACCTTCACTTGCGACCGCGACGCTCGGCGATCTTCTCCTGAATCATGCTGCGCTGCTCTGTGGTGAGCGTGGCGCCGATCTCGACGGCGGCGCCAGCGACCTTGTGGGCAGCCTCGGTGTAGGTCGCGGCGGTCTGATCGATGAGTTGATGCAACCGCTGGGCGTCGGGCTTGTCCGAGCGCAGCTGCGCCACAAACTCGGCGCGGGCCTCATGGCGGACCTTCATCAGACCGGGAATCTCGGTCTCAAGCTGATCCACGTGGGAGAGGACCAACTCGGACTGCGCGTCAGACGCGTCAAACTTGTCCAGCACGCGGCCCACGGCGGCGTTGACCATCCAACCCCCCTCCCACTCGCGTTGGGGCATCTCAAAGCGCTCGGCCAGCTCGGCGCGCTGCGCCTTGTTGAGGACCGCGTGGGCGACCAGCGCCTCGTCGAGCATCTGGTGGGCAAAAGCGGTCATATCGACGCTGGCCTCATCGACCATCCCGCGCACCTTCTGGGCATTGGGCTTGCCCGACAGAAGCTCCTGAACCAGGGCCTCCCGGCGCGGCTCCATGGTGGCGCGCATGTCCATGGCTTTGGGGAGCATGGTCTTGACCTGCCCCTCGATGGCCTGGCGCTGCTTGTCGGTGGCGTCGATGTCATCGAGCACCCAACCGACGCGGTCAAGCGCGCGGCGCTCCATCGCTTCGGGGCTCATGTCCCCGTGGTGGCGGTGGTGGTGGCCGCGCCCACACGCGACCGCCGCGCTTGCCACAGCCGCCAGCATCAGCACCATCAACCCAAC
Source organism: uncultured Pseudomonadota bacterium (assembly GCA_937123825.1). Lineage (GTDB taxonomy): Bacteria > Myxococcota_A > Bradymonadia > Bradymonadales > CAKZKQ01. Next base: position 6,607 of record CAKZKQ010000777.1, on the reverse strand, counting down.
GCGCCCCAGAACCTTGATTGAACCTGCTTTCATGTCTCATCACCCTTGTGTCTGTTGTAGACCGGCCCCGCTGACCGGATGATGGCAATATGGGTGCGCTCTCTTAGGGGAGTGTTTGGGTCATGTGAAAAACTGTTAATCCACCAAAAACACCGGTTTTCAATATCCCAGACAACCACAAGAAAGCGGTCTTAAAGCACACGGAGAACGGTTTGGAGGGCCTGCGGGGTCAAAAATGGTTGCCAGGACCCGCGCAGTGCCCATAATTGTTGTCATAGACTGCCAACAAAAGAGGTTGTCGCCGCAAGACAAACCCCCGCGCAACCTCTTCAACCCCAACCCAGGGCACGCCTTGAGTTTACGCACCTTTCAATCCTCCTGGGGCGCCATCTCGCCCAAAGTCTGGAACGAAGGCCGAACGCTTTACGCGCGCACGGCTTTGCTGTGGATGTTGCTGACCCTCTTTGCCTGGCGCAAAGAAGTGCGCGTCAACGCTGTCAGTAAGACGATATTGATTCAGTGGCGGATTCTGTGGCTTTTCAAAAAAGAGCGCGCCATCCACTTCAAAGACATCTCGCACCTGGACTACAGCTTTGGCTCCATGTCGACGGCCTGGGACTGGTTTGGCAACAGCCACGATCAGATCGAGTCGTACCGGGTGGGGCTTGTATTGAACAACCGCGATGAGATCCACCTCTTCTCCTTTATGGGAGAGGGCGCGATCAACACAGGGCTCATTGGCGTGCTGGCAGGAGACTCCCTCTACGACATCCAAGGCGACCAGGGAGACCGATCGTTGGGGTACATCGACGCGCTGCGCGCCGCCACCAACAAAGAATTATCACCACCATCCATCAGCCGTTCTATGTCACGCACACGGTATCATTGATCACCCACAAACGCGAACCCACCTCACATTTGCTCAGCCTTGAACCCCATGTGACACCCTGTCACACCCCTTGCGATAAACACGGCCTTGAGCCTGTCGCACCCTGGCCCCACCCGGGGCAGAAAACCCCCACCACAATTCCCACTAAATCAACAATACACACCACACCCAACCACTAACCCTGACTTCAAACTGGCATTGGAATTGCTTTGTCCTCATATCGGGGGATGCACCCCTTTAGGGGGGTGCACAGGACGAAACTCGACGCAATGAGGTCCATGGATGAAGGCACAAAAGGCGACGACGATCTGGTCTTGGATGATGGTGGCGCTCTTGATCGCGCTGACGGGCTGTGTGGAAGAGCCCGAAGCGGTTGAAGAAGCAGAGATTGAAAGCTCATTGACGCTGAGCCAGAAACGCGAGCGCGCCCGGCTGATCAAATCCGCCGCCGCCGCCGAGGGTCTCTCCAACGCCGTCTTGCTGGCCGGCGTCGCCAACGCCGAAACGGGCATGGCGCACTGCTGGAGCGAGGCCCGGTGGGCCTGCAAAGGCCCCGCCTCTTCGTCCTGCGGCGGCGGCCCGGTCATCGCCGGTTCGGGCGACGGCCCCTGCAGCCGCAAACAAGGCGGCCTGGGCATGTTCCAGTTTGACGCCGGGACCCACAACCAGACGCTCAACCGCTACGGCAACAGCGTCCTGACCGTCGAGGGCAACACCAGCCACGCTGTGGACTTCGTGGTCGATATGGTCATCCGCTCGCGCTACATCAGCAACGTCAGCACGCGCCAGCAGGCCCTGGATTGGCTCAACAGCGTCCGCGTCGATGGCCGCAACTGGACCGCCTGGATTCAGACCGTCACCCACTACTACAACGGCTGCGTGCCGGGCCGCTGCCGGGTCTACAACAGCCGCTTCAACAGCTACAGCACCAAAGGGCGCTCCATCTTCAACGACCTCGGCGCCGACTTCTGGAACCAGGGCGCGCCGCCGCCCCCCGTCACCAACGACCTCAACGCCCCCGGCACCCTCCTGCCCGAGAGCGGCACCGTGGCCAACGGCGCCAGCATCGACCTGAGCTGGTCCCAGATCAACGGCGCCACCAGCTACGAAGTCGCCATGGAGTACGCCAGCGGCAACCAGTGGACCAGCTACCACACCTGGACTGGCCGCCGCTCGGCCACCTTCACCGTCTGGCCCCAGCGCAACAACACCAACTACCGCTGGAGCGTGCGTTCCTGTGACAGCGGCGGCTGCTCCCCCTGGTCAAGCCACGCCTTCTTCGGCACCGGCTCGGCCGTGCCGCCCCAACCCGAAGAGCCCCAGCCTGAACCCGAGCCCGAACCTCAGCCCGAGCCCGAAGAACCTCAGCCTGAGCCCGAGCCCCAACCCCAGCCCGAAGAACCCGGCGCCCCCAGCGGCCTGAGCCCCAACGGCGCCACCTTCTCCAGCGGCTCGGTGGGACTGACCTGGCGCGCCATGGCCGACATCGATGCCTACGACGTCAACATGATGGTGCTGCGCAACGGCTCCTGGCAGGAGTACTTCACCTGGACCGGCCGCCGCTCGTCCTCCTTCACCGTCTGGCCCCAAATCACCAACACCCACTACCGCTGGCGCGTTCGTGGCTGCAACGGCGATGGCTGCTCCCCCTGGTCGCAGGCCGCCACCTTTGGTTTTGGCCGCCCTGCCCCGCTCGATGACAACACCCCCGACGAACCCCAGCCCGAGCCCCAACCCGAAGGCATCCAACCCCCCGGCGCCATGAGCCCTGCTGGCGGCACCATCTCTCGCCCCAGCGTCGAACTGACCTGGTCCGAAGTCAACGGCGCCACCACCTACGACGTCAACCTGATGGTCCAACGCAACGGCACCTGGACCGAGTACCACACCTGGCGAGGCCGCACCTCCGAGCGCTTCACCGTCTGGCCCCAGCGCGACAACTCCAACTACCGCTGGCGCGTGCGGGCCTGTGACCGCAACACCTGCTCCGACTACAGCCCCTTTGAGACCTTCTTCTTCAACGGTCTCTGAAACACACCCGCACCCACCCTTCCCGGGGCAACCACCGCCCCACCCCCTCCCTTCGCACTTGGACCGCCTCGACCATGGCCGCCCTGACCCAAAACGGCGGCCAAAGTGCGTCGACCGACTTCACAGAAGCAGCACCATATCCGACAATGCACCACAACACGCGGCCCTTCTCCCCAAACCGGGCCGCACAAGCGCAACATCAGGCCCAGGTGAGAGGCAACCATGAAGAAGATGTACGGCAGAGTCGCGGTGGTGACGGGCAGCAGCAGTGGGATAGGGCGAGCCTGTGCGGTGGAGTTGGCACGAAGGGGCTGCCATGTGGCGCTGGTGGATGTGAACGAAGAGGGCATGGCGCAGACCGCCAGGTTGCTGGAGACCTACCGGCACAACGTCAGCCAGCACGTCGTGGACGTGGCCGACAAAGAACGCATGGCAGCCTTGCCCCAAGAGGTCCTCGATGCCCACGGCGCCGTCCACATCCTCATCAACAACGCTGGGGTCTCGCACGCCTCGACCTTTGAGGACGCCACGCTGGAAGACTTTGAGTGGATCGTAGGGATCAACTTCTGGGGCGTCGTCTACGGCTGCAAGTTCTTCCTGCCGCACCTCAAGGCGCAGGACGAAGCCCACATCACCAACATCTCCAGCATCTTTGGCATCATCGGCCTGCCGACCCAGTCCTCCTACGCCGCCACCAAGTTTGCCGTGCGCGGCATGACGGAGTCTCTGCGTTATGAGTTGGCCGAGACCAACATCGGGCTGACCTGCGTTCACCCCGGCGCCATCAACACCAACATCGTCGCCGCCGCCCGCTTTCACCTGGGCAAAGAGGTCCAGGAGCGTTCCCAGCGCATGTTCGCCAAGCGCGGCATGCCTCCCGAGGTCGCAGGGCGTTTGATCGTCCAGGCCATTGAGGACAACAACCCCAGGCTCATCATCACCCGCGCGGCCTACCTCATTGACGCCCTCAAACGCGTTTACCCGGCGCTGCCCTCCAAATGGGTCCACAACTCCTGGAAAAAGTGGTTTTGACGCCCATGACCGACCCCATCAGCTCGCCCCAAGACCCCAAGCTCGACGCGCTCTGCGACACACTGCGCGCCATGGGCCCCAAACTGGACCGCACTGGCCAGTGGCCCCAAGCCCAACTGGAGTTGCTGGGGACGCACGGGGTCTACCGCTGGTTCCTGCCAGCCCAACAAGGCGGCCTGGGGTGGTCATCGCCGCAAACCCTGCTGGGCCTCTTTAAGCTCAGCGCCGCTTGCCTGACCACCACCTTCATCCTCACACAGCGCGTTGGCGCTTGTCGCCGCATCGCCGCCAGCCCCAACCAGGCTCTGCACCAAAAGATCCTGCCCGCGCTCCTTGGACCCGAGTACTTTGTCACTGTGGGCATCTCTCAACTGACCACCAGCCGACAACACCTGAGCAAGCCCGCCATGGCCGCCACACGCGTGTCGGGAGGCTACCAACTCAGCGGCGTCTGCCCTTGGGTCACTGGCGGCGCCTTTGCCAAATACATTGTGGTCGGCGCGGTGCTGCCAAACGCTCAACAGCTTTTGGCTCTGGTCCCCACCGATCAACCTGGTGTTGAGCCGGCAGACCCCATGGCTTTGACGGCACTTGGCGCCACCCACACCGGCGCGGTCCATCTCAAGGCGGTCTTTGTTCCAGAAGACCATGTCCTTGAAGGTCCAAAATCAAGCGTCACTGGCGCAGGTGCTGGCGGGCTGGGCACCTCGGCGCTGGCCCTGGGGCTGGCCTGTGCCGCCATCGATCACGTCAAAGACCACGCGCAGCGCGGGCAAAGCTCCTTGACGCCGCTGGGACAGACGTTGACGCAGCGGCTGCAGACCCAGCTTGAGCGCATGCAAGCGTTGGCCGCGCAAGACCACACCGCCGACCAGCGCGCCGCCTTGCGGGTCGCCGCCAACACCCTGTGCACAGACGCCACCACTGCCGCCATGCTGGCCGCGCGCGGGGCTGGCTTCATGGCGGGACGCGACCCTGGCCGCTGGTGTCGAGAGTCACTCTTTTTTCTGGTGTGGAGCGCCCCGCCCGAGGTCACCCAGGCCCACATCGAGGCGTTGGGCAGCCGCGAAGCATCAAAACCTTGAACCATCCCACGGGTCGGCATACGCTCTTTATACACCAACCAACACACCCCGCCGTTGGCGGTCACCACAAGGAAACCCAAATGCTCAAAGACCGGAAACTCTACCTCTTGTTGGCAGCGGCGCTGCTGGCGCTGACTGTGTCGGCCTGCGGAGATGATGGCGACAGCGGAGGTGACGATGGAAACAACGACACCAACAATGACACCAACAACGACACCAACAATGATGGCAACAACGACACCAACAACGACGTCAACAACGGCGGTGGGTCGCTGAGCTGCGACGACGAGTTTCAGGCTTGTGGCGGCGACATGATTGGCGCCTGGAACATCACCGAGGCGTGCGTCAGCAACGACGACATCGCCAACGCGCTGGGCGATCAGTGCCCCGACGCGGACTTCAACTTCGAGGCTGACATCAGCGGCTCGTTGCTGGCCAACGCCGACAACACCTACACGCTCTCGCTCGACTCGGTCATCACCATCACCGCCTCCATCCCCAAGAGCTGCATCGGTGGCTCCTGCGCGCTGGTTCAGGCGGCTTTTGATGAATGCATCGACGCCGGCGACAACTGCGACTGCAACGGGGTGACGGCGTCGACGGACAACGACACCGGCACCTGGGCCGCCAACGGCAGCACCCTGACCACGACCAGCGATCAGGACGGCGAGGTCAACAACTTTGAGTTTTGCCAGGATGGGGACACGGCGCTTTTGCTTGGCGAGCCGGAAGAGCCCGACGAGCCCAGCTTCCCGCTTCTGCTTGAGCGCCAGTAAATCCCAGGCGCTCTGCGTCAGCAGCCCGGACTCAGTCCATAGGCAGCGTGGAGCCCATATCGCCGCCGCTGGGGGGGAATGAGGGCTCCCAGGGCTGCTCCCAGGATCCTGGATAGTCTTCCAGGTCGAGGTAGGTGACGATCTTGAGGTAGGTGTTGATGAGGTGGCGCGTGATGTCCACGCGCAGCGCCGGGCGCTCAAGCCCAAAAGGCACGCCGCCGAGGATCAGGTCGCGCTCCACATAAATGTCCGTATCCCCCAGCCGGTACTGAAGCTCCAGCAGGTAACGGGCGCCCAGCAGGGCGCGGTTGCGGTAGCGCTCTGCGCGCTCGGTGTCGCCGATGCGTTTGGCCAGCAGGTAGGCGTCGATGATGGCCTCGGTGCAGTACATCGACAGCGCACCAGGGGCGTTCTGCTCGTATTTGGGGATCTGGTAGAAGCCCCCGATCCACTGGTTGGGCACGTCGGCGCCGGGCAGAATCTGCGAGGCCGCCAACGGATCGACCAGCTTCCACGTAAAGTCCTCCAACCAGGGCTGCGGGCGCACGTGGTGCAGGTTCATCAGCACCTCCACGCCCCACACCCCCAGCAAGAGGTCATACTCGTGCTCGTCGGGGTTGTCGTAGAAGTAGCGCAGGCCTCGCTCGATGGCATCCAGGTAGAGCTCATCGCCGGTGTGGGTCCACATGGCCCAGAGCGCCTGAAGGAACTGCGCGCCGGGGTGGTAGCCACGGCGAGTGAAGCTGCCGTCTTCAAGCTGATGGCGCGTGAAGTAATCCAGCGCATCGGCCGTG
>CAKZKQ010000776.1 GCA_937123825.1 uncultured Pseudomonadota bacterium | reverse complement strand
CGGCGTCTGGGCTCTCGTGGGGGGCAGGGCAGCGCAGGGACGGTGCTCTCGCTGGGGATTGAGTACGACAAGGTGGGGAACCTCAAAGAGGTGGTGGACGACCTGCCTCGGGAGGGCCGCGCGTCTCTCAGCGCGCAGATGACCTACGACGAGCTTTACCGCATGACCTCGGCGCACCTGGACGCCGGTCGCGAGAGCTTTGACGAGGTGATGGCCTACCAATACGACGACCTCCACAACCTGCGCAGCAAGACCTCCAGCCGCGGCCAGGCCAGCGTCGCCCACGTCGGCGACATCAACTACGACCCTGCCCGTCCTCACGCTGCGGTGCGCGGCGGCCAGATGAGCCTGGCTTACGATGAGTCGGGTTATATGGTGCGTCGTGGCGATGCGCAGATGACGTGGGACGAGATGGGCCGGATGCGTTCTGTGAGCGTCGATGGTGAGGTGGCCGAGCGTTACGAGTACAACGCGGGCAGCAGCCGTGTGTTGGAGGTGTCGGAGAAGGATGAGGTGTGGTCGATCACGCCTGAGTTTGAGATCCGCAACGGGGTGGCCAGGGTGTTGGTGCGCGGTGCAGGCCGTGTGCTGGCCGAGCGGCGTTCGTTGTCGATGGCGACGATGGTTTTGTCGGATGTGGCACCGCTGGCCGGTGATGCTGGCGAGTTTGAGGCAGGCGGTGATGGTCAGATTGACGCCGGTGACGCGGTTGTGGCGGCGGGGCGCGAGCTTGGCTGGCTTGAGTTTGATGCCCAGGAGGCGCCCAGCAAGTCTGGCGTGCTTTTGGCGGCCGCGGTGGAGCGTTTGCTGACCGAGGAGGGCCAGAAGGTCTACCACCACGGGGACCACCTGGGCAGCACGGTGGCCACGACGGGCGATGACGGTCAGGTCCTGGAGCGCACGGCGTTTTATCCCTACGGCATGGTCCGCGATGGTGCCACCGCCCCCAGGGAAGGCCATGCGGGCAAGGCCCACAGCGCCGTCTCAGGTCTGGTTTACTACGGCACCCGTTATGCCGACCCGTGGCTTGGGCGCTGGACCGCGCCTGATCCCCTCTTTGCCAGCTTTGAGGACAACACCATCACCCATCCCTCAGAGTCGGTTGCGGCGTACGCCTTTGCCCGTGGCAACCCCGTCAAATGGCGCGACGTGGACGGCAACTTTGTGGTCGAGGCCGTTGTGACAGGCGCGGTCGCTGTGGGGGCCGTTGCCAGTCTCTTCATTTCTTTGAGCGGTGTGATGGTGGGTGCTGGGCGCGGCGCTGTGCGCAGCAATCAGGCCCATGCGTTGGGTTTTCCTCCGCGCAACAACATTTGGACCATGATCCTTGGTGCCGTGACTGGCGGGGCCAATGCGTTGGCGACATTCGGGACCTCGTTGGCCGATGACATTGGGGAGATTGCTGTCGAGGGCGTTCTTGGTGGACGTTTGCTGGAAAGTGGTTTGACGGAGCAGCAGCGTTTGACCCTTGGGCGAGCAGCGGGTTTGGGGGTTGGAACGCTGCTCAATGCGGCGGCGACGGTGACATTGGGGGTGTTGGGCTTGAGCGGTGTGGGCTTGCCTGTGGCGCTGGGGATTGTGGGGGTTTTGGCTGCGGCCAAGGGCCTGCACATTTTGGCCAAGCACTTCAACCTCTATCGCCGGATTGGAGTGGGTGTGCTGAGCATTGTGCCTGGGGCCTGGGCTGCCAGGATGCGGTCCAATATGAAGAGTTCTTTGAAGACGGCCATTGCGGCGGGTCAGCAGCCCGCTGGAACGCGCGATGATCATTATCAGCGCCGCCGCGTCCGCCGCCGCGGTGCTCAAGCGGCTCGTGTTGCCGCAGCGCGGGCAGCTGCGCGGTGAGTGTTGGTTGCGTCGTTGTGATGGCGCCCAGGATCAGGCGACGGCTTCTTTGGCCTTGGCCAGTGAGAAGCGCAGCGCCTGGGCCTCTTCGTCGAAGTCGGCCTGGACGGTGTCTCCGGCGGTGAAGTTGCCCGTCAGCAGTTCTTTGGCCAGGGCGTTGGTCAGGTGGCGCTGGATGGCGCGGGCCAGGGGGCGAGCGCCGTAGGCGGGGTCAAAGCCCTCGTCGGCCAGGAAGGTCAGGGCCTGGGGGCTGAGGCTAAGGCCAAGGCCCCGGTTGGCCATCAGGCTGCGGACCTTGTCGAGTTGGATCTCCACGATGCGGTCCATGTGGTTGCGCTGGAGGCTGTGGAAGACGATGGTGTCGTCGATGCGGTTGAGGAACTCGGGTCGAAACTGGTGGCGCAGCTCTTGTTCGACCAGGTCCTGGGCCTTGCGGGGTTCTTCGAGGCCAAACTCCTCGATGAAGCGCGAGCCGATGTTGGAGGTCATGATGATGACCGCGTTGGTGAAGTCGACGGTGCGGCCCTTGCTGTCGGTCAGACGGCCATCGTCGAGGACCTGGAGTAGGATGTTGAAGACATCGCGGTGTGCCTTTTCGATTTCATCAAAGAGGATGACGCTGTAGGGCCTGCGGCGGACGGCTTCGGTGAGGTAGCCGCCCTGGTCGTAGCCGACGTAGCCGGGCGGCGCGCCGATGAGTCGGGCCACGGAGTGCTTCTCCATGTACTCGCTCATGTCGAGCCGGACCATGGCGGCGTCGTCATCAAAGAGGAAGTGCGCCAGGGCCTTGGACAGCTCGGTCTTGCCCACGCCGGTGGGTCCCAGGAAGATGAAGCTGCCCACGGGTCGGTCGGGGCTCTGCAGGCCGCTGCGGGCGCGGCGAACGGCGTCGCTGACCGCCACCACGGCTTCTTCCTGGCCGATCACGCGCCCGTGCAGGCGCTCTTCCATGCTCAGGAGTTTTTGCTGCTCGCTTTCGAGCATCTTGGCCACGGGGATGCCGGTCCATCGGGCGACGATGGTGGCGATGTCTTCGTCGGTGACCTCTTGGCGCAGGAAGGCGCCGCCGTGCTGGAGTTCCTGCAGGGCGGTCTTTTTCTCCTCCAGGGCGCGCTCGGTGGCGGGGATGAGGCCGAAGCGGATTTCGGCGGCCTGGTTGAGGTCGCCGTTGCGCTGGGCCATGTCGTTCATGACCCTGAGTTCGTCGAGCTTCCTGGTCAGTGAGCCGACGGCCTCGATGACCTCGCGCTCCTGGGTCCAGCGTGCCTTAAGGCCAGCGGATTCTTCGCGCAGCTCGGCGATGTCGCGCTCGATGATGTCGCGGCGCTTGACGCTGGCCTGGTCGGTCTCTTTTTTGAGGGCCTGTTGCTCGATTTCGAGGCTGATCAGGCGGCGCTGGAGTTGGTCCAACTCGGTGGGGACGGACTCCACCTCCATTTTCAGCCTGGCGGCGGCCTCATCAACCAGATCGATGGCCTTGTCGGGCAGGAAGCGGTCGGCGACGTAGCGGTCTGAGAGCCCAGCGGCGGCCACCAGTGCGGAGTCGGCGATGCGGATGCGGTGGTAGGCCTCGTAGCGCTCTTTGAGGCCGCGCAGGATGGTGATGGTGTCGGCCACGGTGGGCTCGGGCACCAGGACGGGTTGGAAGCGGCGCTCAAGGGCGGCGTCTTTTTCGACGTACTGGCGGTACTCATTGAGGGTGGTGGCGCCGATGCAGCGCAGTTCGCCTCGGGCCAGGGCGGGCTTGAGGAGGTTGGCGGCGTCCATGGTGCCGCCAGCGGCTCCGGCGCCGACCAGGGTGTGCAGTTCATCGATGAAGAGGATGATCCGCCCATCGGCGTCTTCGATCTCCTTCAGGACGGCTTTGAGGCGTTCTTCAAATTCGCCTCGGTACTTGGCCCCGGCGATCATGGCGCCCAGGTCCAGGGCGACGACGTCTTTGTTTTTGAGGGAGTCGGGCACATCGCCGCGCGCGATGCGCTGGGCGATGCCCTCGACGATGGCGGTCTTGCCGACGCCGGGTTCGCCGATGAGGACCGGGTTGTTTTTGCTTTTGCGGCTCAGGACCTGGAGCGCGCGGCGGATCTCGTCGTCGCGGCCGATGACGGGGTCCATTTTGCCGCGCTTTGCCAGCTTGGTGAGGTTGCGGGTGTAGCGCTCAAGGGAGCGGAACTTGTTTTCTGGGGTCTGGTCGGTGACGCGGTGGCTGCCGCGCAGCTCGCTGAGGGCTTGCAAGACGGCCTCTTGACGCACGCCAAAGGAGGCCAGCGCGCGCCCGGCGGCGCTCTCATCGCCGGCCAGTGCCAGGAGGATGTGTTCGGTCGAGAGGTAGTCGTCTTTGAGGGCTTTGGTTTGCTCGGCGGCAGCGCGCATGACGCGGCGCAGCTCGTTGCTGGAGTGGACGTCGCCGCCGCCCGAGACGCGCGGCAGGCGATCAAGCTCGGCGCGCACAGCGGCGACGGCGCGCTCGGGGCCGACGCCCAGCTTGCTCAAGATGGGCGGGACAATGCCATCTTCCTGCTCAAGCAACGCCGCCAGCAGGTGCGTGGCCAAGACCTCGGGGTTGCCGCGCCCTTCGGCGTCGGCCTGGGCGGTCATCAGCGCCTGACGAGATTTGAGGGTCCATTTGTCCGGTTGCATGGCCAGACCTCCTTCGATTCGGTCCTTGTGGTTGCGTGTGCAACCACGGCATTTTTGTTTTCCAAAGCGAAGTTATCCACCTCATGGTGGGGGTCAAGGACGCGCCTGGAAGTTCTGTCACCCTATTTTGTCGTTTTTGTCATAACCCCCGTTAGGCACACTTGAGGCTGTTGTTTTCGCGGGCTGAATTTGAGAAAAATGAGCCCGGCGCGGCAGCCCACTGGGATTTTTTCCATCGTCCGCTTCCCTGGCGCTGCAAGGAGCTTTGCCCGTGAACCGACGATCCCCATCATCAATCGCTCGCCGCATCGCCGTGGTGTTGTGCTGCCTCATGGCGTCGGTGGCCTGCCGCAACACATCGACATCGCACGCCCCCGACTCCAAATCGGAGCCCTGGTCCATCTCGCCGGTCAAGCTCAAGGCCCCTGCCACCAAGCCCGTGCGTCTGTTCATCAAACCAGAGGGTCTGACCATGGCTGTCCCCGGCCAGCGCAAACCCAAAACCCTGATGGCGATGGCAGAGTTCAAACACACAGCGACCGGGGCGTTGCCCACGGCCGCAGAGTTGACCAAGGCCCTCTTTGGCGGGGCCATCAGCGCCTGTGAGGCGCGCAAGCGTCACCTCAAAGCACCCGGCGGCCCTTGCCCTGTGGCCATCGTGGCCGAACCTCAAACCCCCCAAAACCTCGTCACCCAGGCGTTCAACTCGCTGGCCAAAGCGGTCAACATGGGCGTTGAACCTGCGCTCGAAGTGCCCACCAAAGACGGCCCCCGGTGGCTCCCTGTCGTTTCTCCCACACTGTCCCGATTTGACTCAGAATGCAATCGGTTTCGGTTTCTTGTTGGTGTTTCGGAAACAAAGTTATGCACAGATCCTGCGCGAAACACCGTTTTCAAGAGTGGTGATGAGCCTGTGAAGGAGAAAGAAGAGGGTGCTTTGGGGCAAAACACAGAGCGTTGTCGCCCCACCACTGGCTTTGGTTCCAATGGCCTGATAGAGGCCTCAGAAGCATTGGGGGAGTCCCCCAAATCCTGCCACAACGTGTCCTTTATTGTGGGCGATGGCGTGCTCTGGCGTCAGGTCGCCCCGCTGCTGGCGATGCACGCCGCCGCAGGACTTCAGCCCGCGCTCCTGGAAACTCCCTGAATTGGTGCAAAATGCCTTGGGCGCATGATGTTTGCTACCAGTCTTGGCAAATTGTGCTAGAGTTGGTGCCAACAAAACCCTTTGCAAGGTTGAACATAATTACCGGTTTCAAAGATGAGGGAGGTCTTTCATGCCTGAAGGATTGGGTGCGTGTACCTTTTTGTGGGGGCGCCAAATGCGCGCGGCGCTTTGGAGTGCGCTGCTGAGCACTGCGGTGTTGGTCAACCCGTGGAGCGCCGCCGTGGTCCACGCAGCGTGCGGCGACGGCGTCCTGGAAGACGGTGAGCAGTGCGACGACGGCAACCTTGAGGCCTCCGACGGATGCGATGCCCAATGTGCGGTGGACCGCGACTTCGTGCGCTTTTGCTCATTGGGGGGAGACGGCGCGTTGGTCACCGACCAGCCCGCGATCGTCAACACCTACTTCCCTGCGGGCCAGGAAGAAGTGTCGCTGCCCGCGGGCAGCCGCTTGATCCCTGTCGGTGCTCCCAGAGGGGCTGACACGCAGATTCAGTTTGGTGACCGGCTCCTGGTGATGCAGATCCAGGGCGTGCAGATCAACTCTGGCGCCGCCGATGACCCCGGGGACAATTACGGGGACGGCAATGGGGGCAACGACCGCACCGGTTACCTGGACAACGGCTCTTTGGTCGCTGGCCAGTACGAGTTTGTGATTGCGGCTGGCGAAATCCGTGATGGTGTCCTGCCCGTCTTTGGACAGGGCATCGACGGCGGCTTGACCAACAGCTACATCAACAGCCGCGAGGTGACCGGCCGGCAGGGTTTTCGCACCTTCCAGGTGATCCGCGTGCCGCAGTTCAGCTCGGTCCGCCTTGACCGCGCCCAGAACAGCGTCGGTGTGGTCATCCCGGCGGTCTGGGACGGCAACTCGGGCGGCGTGGTGGCCATGGACGTGGCCGGATTGCTGCAATTCAACGGCGGCGGCATCAGCGCCACCGCCGCCGGTTTCCGAGGCGGCAGGGGCGACAGCCCCGGCGATGGGGACTTTGGCACCGACGGCTTCCCCGGCTTCAAGGGTGAGAGCTTTGCAGGCACCCCAGAGAGCACTTATCGGACCAACGGCAACTCATTTGATGATCTGAACGAGTCTGGTTACCCCGAGCCCAACGATGAGGGCCCAGGCGCGCCGGCCAACGGCGGCGGCAATGGGACGGGTTCAGTGGACGCGGGCGGCGGCGGTGGTGCCAACGGCGGCGCCGGTGGCATTGGTGGCCAGGGTTCTGCGGGCGACCGCAACCTGGCCGGACGCGGCGGTTCGCCCTACACCGGCCCCGGGAACTTTGACGCTTCACCCTCGCGTTTGGTGCTTGGCGGCGGCGGCGGCGGCGCTTCAGGCGATGACGCCATCCCCGATCTGATCGCCAGCAGCGGTCAATCTGGCGGCGGCTTGATCCTCGTGCGCACCGCGCAGGTCTCGGTCACCTCCAACCAGAGCTTTGTGGTCGCCAACGGCGGCGGCAACATCACCGCGGCCAGCGAAGGCGGCGGTGGCGGCGGTGGGGGGGGAAGCATCCTCTTTTTGACCAACAACGCCAGCCTCCAGGGCATTGTGCTCCAGGCTCGTGGCGGCAACGGCACCAACATGCTCGAAGAAAGCGACGGCGGTGGCGGCGGCGGCGGCGGCGGTGTGGTCTTTGCGGCCAACTCTCGCAACGTCTCGGCCGACATTCAGGGCGGTGACGGCGGTGACGCCGAGAGCAACGGCGCGTTTGTGGGCTTGCCCGGCGGCGACGGCGTCTTCAACCCCAACGCAGCGTTGGACGGGGCGTTTGCCTGCGAGTTCCCCGCAGACTCCGACTTTGACGGGATCTTTGACGACGACGAGGACGATCTGGGGACCGACAGCAACAACCCCGACAGCGACAACGACGGTGTTTGCGACGGCGTGGTGGATGTGCCCGGGCGCTGCGTGGCCGGTGAGAACGCCCAGGGCGGTCAGAACACCGACGGCGATGACCTCATCGACGCCCTTGACCCCGATGACGACAATGACGGCGTCTCGACCCGCGAAGAGGACCGCAACGGCAACGACGATCCGCGCGATGACAACGCCGACGGCGATGAGCTGCCCGACTACCTCGACCCCGACGACGACAACGACGGTGTCCCGACCACCGACGACAACTGCCCCATCAACCCCAACGCCGACCAGGCCGACAACGACGGCGACGATGAAGGCGACGCCTGTGACGATGACGACGACAATGATGGTGTGCCCGACGTCACTGACAACTGTCAGTTTGACGAAAACCCCGATCAGGCCAACAACGACGGCCCCACGCGCCGTGTCTCTTCGGTGGACTTTGCCCCGCGCCCCACGCCCGGCAACCTCCTGGACCTGGACGATGACGATGGTTCCGAAGGGCTGCCGCTGGCCTTTGAGTTTGAGTTCTTTGGGCAGCCCGTCACCGAGGTCTTTGTCTCTTCCAACGGCTTCATTTCTTTTGATGACCAGAACCTGGGGCTCTTCAACAACCAAACGCTGCCCGACGCCGAGGCCCCCAACAACCTCATCGCGGGCTACTGGGATGACCTCAACCCTGCTGTGGGCGGTCAGATCCTCTTTGGAGAGTTTGGTCAGGCGCCCAACCGCGAATTTGTGGCCATGTACAACAACGTGCCCCACTTCAACGGCAACCCAAACACCAACGTCACCTTCCAGATCGTCCTGCAGGAGACCACCAACCGCGTCGAGATCATCTGCATCGCCTGCAACGACGACGGCGGCACCGCCACGCAGGGCATCGAGAACGCCGACGGGACCATCGCCCTCTTTGCCGATGGCCGCAACGGCGAGACCTTCTCGCTGGCCCAGGATGCCGTGGTTCTGAGCTTCACCCAGGGCGATGAACTGGGCGATGTTTGCGACGACGATGATGACAACGACGGTGTGCCCGACGAAGACGACAACTGCCAGTTTGACGCCAACGCCGATCAGGCCAACAGCGATGGCGACGACTTTGGCGACATCTGCGACAACGACAGCGACAACGACGGCATCCCCGATCCCGACGACAACTGCCCCGCCATCCCCAACGCCGACCAGGCCAACCTCGACGGCGACGACTTTGGCGATGTCTGCGACGATGACCGCGACGGCGACGGTGTGCCCAACGACGGCGACAACTGCCCCGACGACGCCAACACCGACCAAGCCAACAACGACAATGACGCCCAGGGCGATGTCTGCGACCCCGACGACGACAATGACGACGTGCCCGACACCGACGACAACTGTCAGTTGGTGGCCAACACCGACCAAGCCAACAACGACAACGACGCCCAGGGCGACGTCTGCGACACCAACGACGACAACGACAACGTCCTGGACTTCAACGACAACTGCCAGTTTGACGTCAACAACGACCAGGCCAACAACGACGGCGACGACTTTGGTGACGTCTGCGACGACGACGACGACAACGACGGCGTGCCCGACGAAGACGACAACTGCCAGTTTGTCGAAAACCCCGACCAGGCCAACAGCGACAACGACGCCCAGGGAAACGCCTGCGACGACGATGACGACAACGACGGCATCCCTGACGGCGACGACAACTGCCAGTTTGTGCCCAACGCCGATCAGGCCGACGAGAACAACAATGGCATCGGCGACGCCTGCGACAACGACCGCGACGGCGACGGCATCCCCAACGATGACGACAACTGCCCCGACGACGCCAACACCAATCAGTCTGACATCGACGGCGATGACCTTGGCGATGCTTGTGACGACGACCGTGACGGCGACGATGTGCCCAACGACGATGACAACTGCCCCGACAACGCCAACGCCGATCAGGCCAACAACGACAACGACGGCTTTGGCGATGTCTGTGACGATGACGACGACAATGACGGCATCGCCGATGAGGACGACAACTGTCAGTTCACCGCCAACGTCGACCAGAGCAACCTCGATGGGGACAATCTGGGCGACGCCTGTGACGATGACGACGACGATGACGGTGTGCCCGACGGGGACGACAACTGCCCCGAGGACGCCAATGAAGATCAGACCGACACCGACGGTGACGACGAAGGCAATGCCTGCGACGACGACGATGACGGCGACGGTGTACCCGATGAGGACGACAACTGCGACCTGACGGTCAACCCCGACCAGGAAGACGCCAACGCCAACGGCATCGGCGACGCCTGCGAAGACGATCGCGACGGTGACGGCGTCCTCAACGACGACGACAACTGCCCCGACGACGCCAACGCCGACCAGGCCAACCTCGACGGCGACGACTTTGGGGATGTTTGCGACGACGACGCCGACGATGACGGCCTGGACCGTGAGGAAGAAGAGGCGCTGGGCACCGATCCGCTCGACGCCGACACCGACGATGACGGCGTGTCCGATGGCGAAGAGCCCGAGCCCGGCGAAGACACCGACGAAGACGGCCTCATCAACGCGCTCGACCCCGACAGCGACAACGACGGCATCTTTGACGGCACCGAGCTTGGCATCACCGAGCCAAACCGCGACACGGACGTGGATGCAGGCAACTTGGTGCCCGACGCCGACCCCGACACCACCACCAACCCGCTCGACGCCGACACCGATGACGGCGGCGTGTCCGACGGCATCGAAGACACCAACGGCAACGGTCAGATCGATGACGGCGAACTTGATCCCAACGATCCCGACGATGACCTGGAGCAGGACCGCGACGGCGACGGCATTCCCGATGTGATCGAAGAAGAAAACGGCTCCGATCCCGACGACGCCGACAGCGACGACGACGGTGTGCCCGACGGTGACGAGCCGCTGCCCTACGAAGACACCGACGAAGACGGTCTGCCCAACGTGCTCGACCCCGACAGTGACAACGACGGCATCCTGGATGCCACCGAGCTTGGCATCACCGAGCCCGATGATGACACCGACCCCGACGCCGGGTTCTTTGTGCCCGACGCCGACCCCAACACCACCACCGACCCGCTCGACGCCGACAGCGACGACGGCGGCGTGCCCGACGGTCAGGAGGACATCAACGGCAACGGCCAGATTGACGACGGCGAGCTTGACCCCAATGACCCCAACGATGATGTGGCGCCCGAAGACGGCGATGACGACGGCCTGACCGACGAGGAAGAGGCGCTGGCAGGCACCGACCCCGAAGACGGCGACAGCGACGACGACGGCGTCCTTGACGGTGACGAGGACAACTGGAACGAGGACACCGACGGCGACGGTCAAATCAACGCGCTTGACCCCGACAGCGACGGCGACGGCATCCTTGATGGCACCGAGCGCGGCGTCACCGAGCCCACCGAGGACACCAACTTTGACGCGGGCAACTTTGTGCCCGACGCCGACCCCGACACCACCACCAGCATGGTCAACCCCGACACCGACTTTGGCGGCGTGCCCGACGGTGAAGAGGACGCCAACGCCAACGGCCAGATTGACGACGGTGAGCGCGACCCCAACGACCCTGCCGATGATCGGGAGGTCGAAGATGAAGACAGCGACGGTGACGGCCTCACCGACGACCAGGAAGAAGAATTGGGCACCGACCCCAACGACGCCGACAGCGACGATGACGGTGTGCCAGATGGCCGCGAGGTGGAGTTGGGGATCAACCCCCTCGACACCGACAGCGACAATGACGGCATCCTGGACGGCACCGAGCTTGGTCTGACCGAGCCCGGCGACGACACCGATCCGGAAGCTGGGGGCTTTATCCCCGACGCCGACCCCAGCACCACCACCGATCCCAACGACGCCGACACCGACGATGGGACCGTCTCTGACGGCGACGAGGACACCAACGGCAACGGCCGCGTGGATGACGGCGAGCGCGATCCCAATGATGGCGCCGATGACATCGAAGAGATGGACGATGAAGACAGCGACGGCGATGGCATCACCGACAAAGACGACAACTGCCCCGACGTCGCCAACCCCGACCAACTCGACGGCAACGGCAACCTGATCGGCGACGCCTGCGATGAAGATGGCATCGAAGAGGCCTTTGGCGCCATCGTCGGCGGCAGCTCGCTGGCTGACTGCGCTCAGGTCAGCGCCCCTGGCCGCTCCAAAGGTAGCGACGCCCCCATCTGGCTGGCCGCGCTCCTGATGGCCGCCGCGGTGCTGCGTCGCCGCCGCTGAGCCGTTCCCTCCAAGACCAGACTGGCATCGGCCCACAGTGGTTCAATGTGCTGCTGTGGGCCTGTCCTCCTCCCTGCCTCATCTTCCGCCCATCTCCACTGCCACACCCACCCGCTCTTTGCCCCAGGCTTGCCACACCGGCTCGCCTGAGGTGATAATTATCATCAACCTTTTATGGCCGGATCGGAGCGATTGGTCTGCGCGGCGGATCACTGTCCAAGCACACAACCCAAGGGGACCCAAAGAGAGCCCGCGTCTTTGACGACAAAGGCCGCCGCTTACTGGCGCACCCCACCGCACACAGAGCGATATGTCTGGATTGCGTATACTCATTGTCGATAGCGACGCTAAAATGTTGAAAAAGCTGCAGAGCTTCCTGCACAAGCGCGACTTCCTGTCCACAGTGTGCTCCACAACCCAGGACGCCATCCGAGCCATGGGGACGGTCCATTATGACCTGATCATGGTCGAGGCCGAGATGGCCGATGGCGCGGCGTTGGACATTTGCGCGGCAGCCCGCACGTTGGAGGCGGTGCCCGAGTTGATGCTCATGATCTCCTCCAAGACGCGGCCCGAGTCGCTGGAGCTTTTCAGCGTTGAGCGAACCCTGAAGAAGCCCTTCTCGGGTCGCGAGCTGCTTGGCGCATGCCAGGACGTGGCGCGCCTGGATACGGTCTTCAACATTGACGATGAAGGGCCAGAGCGCGGTCAAACCAGGATCGACGCCAACCCCGCCGGGGCACAGGCCAAGGCCGCAGCGCCGAACGAAGCGCCCAAAGAGGCCGGCAAAGAGCCCAGCAAGCCGCCAGCGGTGCACACCATCATGCAAAAGGTCGGTTCGCTGGAGCAGACCCCCTTTGCGTCGTTGCTCTACAAGCTTTTTGCCAACCAGGACACCGGTGTCTTGACCGTGCACCGCGCAGGGCATGAGCGGGTCATCTTCTTTGACCAGGGAGAGCCCGTTTATGCGCTGAGCAACGACACCGAAGACTCCCTGGGCGCGGTGCTGGTCAACAACGGCGAGCTGCGCCTGTCCGATTTGAACACAGTGCTCAAAGAGCGCCGCGAGGGGCAGCCGCTTGGAGAGGCGTTGATCGAGCGCGGTCTGATCAGCACCGCCACGTTGATCGGCGCCTTGGACCGCCAGGTCTATGAGCGCGTTCTGGGCTGTTTTGCCTTTGTCACCGGCCGCTACGCCTTCAACGAGGACACGCAGTGGAAGGCCGAGGTCAAGCACCTGCGCCAAAACCCCATCGAGTTGATCTGTGATGGTGTGCACCGCTTTGTGGGGCCCAACGTGTTGGCCACGCACCTGCAACCGTTTTTGTCGCGCTACGTGGTGCGCACCGAGAAGTTTGAGGTTTTCCTGCCCCACTTCCCGCCCAAAGACGTCCAGCGCGGCTGGCTGGAGCTGCTCGACGGTACGCGAACGCTCCAGTCGCTGACGGTCGAGGTCAACCGCGACCTGATGGGTTTGTTGCGCCTGGTGTACTCGCTCTATCGAGCCGACATGGTCGACTTCCTGACCGAAGCCCGAACCACCGCCGAGCGCTCTCCCCACAAACCCGCGCTGCCCACTCGCCCCCCGACCCTTCTTGGAGGCGCAGCGATGACGCGCGCGTCCACCGAGCCCGCGCAGACCCCAGAGCGCGTTCAAACCGAAGTGGACGAGCGGCTGACCCAGCAGGTCCTGAGCCACTACGTCCGGCTTGGCTACGAAAACCACTGGCAGTTGCTCGGCGTGGCCGACGATGCGGGCACGCAAGCCCTCAAAGAGGCCCACAACGCGCTCCAGCAGCGGTTTTCGCCCCAATCGGTGGGAAACCTCGACGCCATGGTGCAGGAGAAGGCCGCCGAGGTGCGCAGCGCCCTCAAAGTCGCCTACAAGACCCTCAGCGAGCCCCGCTCCAAGGTCAGCTACACCGGCCGGCTGGAGATGCGTCGCCGCTCCGATTCCAAGCGCATGGCGCCCGTGAGGCAAATCCCCGAAGGGGCCTCTGGCCTGTTGGACATCGCGGTGTTGGAGGACGTGCGCGGCCCCGCCCAGGACCGCGTCGTCCTGGTCGATGCGCCCACCGCCGAAAACCCCGACATCGAAGCCGTGCAGAATATGGCCATGGTCGAACTGCGCCGAGCGCGCACTGCGGCCTCGGAGAACCGCTGGAAAGAGGCCTACCGGCACATCAAGCACGCCCACATGCTCAGCCCCAATGGTTCAGAGATAGTCGTTTTCCAGGCCTGGATCATCTATAACTTGCCCCACAAGGATCGCCAGCGCCAATACAAGGTCTGTCGCGGTCGGATTGAGGCGGAATTGGCCATGAAACCTGCCATGGCCGACGCTCATGTATTTCTGGGGAGGATGTGCGAAGATCACGGGGAGCTGGACGACGCGCTCGATCACTTCCAGGCGGCGCTGCTGCTGGATGAAGAGCACGCCGAGGCGCTGTGCGGTGTGGACCGAATCTGGTCTTCGCTCACCTCGCCTCCAACGGGCCAGGATCCCAACGCCGAGGCCACCGAGAACCTGATGGTCCGGCTCAAAGGGTGGCTGCGGCACTCGTAAACGACCCCGGGATACGGGGCGACTGCGGTGGTCGTCGCTGTCTGATCGGGTGGCGCCCTCTTTGCCAGATAGACGGGGAGATCGCGGTGAGCGCGGTGCTGCCCATGAGGAGAACAAGAGCCCACAATGGCAACCAACGTCACTTTGGAGCAATGCGAGATCCTGGCCCTCAAGATGGGCCGTGTGGGCGGCTTTGTTGAAATGTCCTACCGACTCTTTCCCGAGACGCGCAACAGCTTCACGCCCAACTTTGTCGATCTTGGCTTTGACTTTCAGGAGATGCGCCAGATCACGCTCAACACCGAGCTGCGCTTCCAGGTCTTCCCCACCGATGTCGTGGCGCCGCTCAAGAAGCGCCTTGAAGAGGCCCGCAACTGGCTGCGCGCCCACGACGAAGGCCCGTTCTTCTACACCGGAGCCGCGTTCCTGAACCATGAGCAGATCCAGCAGTTCCACACGCTGGTGGAGCAGGTCCGCGGCGAGATCCGCGACACGCTCCGAGAGCAGGTCGTCGACAACTATGAGACGCTGCGTCAGCGCGCCCGCGAAGAACTCCAGACCACCTTCAGGACCCTCTTGCCAAGGCTCGGCATCTCCAACACCTCAGAGGTCCTCTCCGACGCCTCATGGTTCAATGAGATCTTTCCCAGTCAGGGGGATCTGACCGGAGACTTTCGCCTGGACGTGCGTGTCTTCAACGTCCATCCGGTGTCCATTTTGGACGACGGCCGCTTGCGCCGCCAGATCGAGAGCTACCTGCACCACCCCCGGCAACTGAGCCTCTTCAACCGGTAGAGCCTAAATGGCCGCCAACGTCTGCTCGCGCTCTTGTCGTGCAATTACAATGTGGCGGTAGGGCAGGACCCTCATCAACTCATCCAGAGTCGTCTCGCCGGCGTCGATCTTGGTCAGCCCATCGTCGAGCATGGTGCGGAAGTCGCTTTGTCGCCGCGCTGCGATGCGCAGCTCATTGCGCGAGGCCCCATCGGCGATCATGTCTTGCAAGCGCTCGTCGGTCACCAGCAACTCAAAGAGCCCGGTGCGGCCCTTGTAACCGGTGCCGTAGCACGCTTCACAGCCCGCCCCTTCAAAGTAGCGGTGATCTTCAAGCAGGCGCCCAAAAAGGATCTCCTGGCGTTCGGTGGGGAGGGTCGGTTCACGGCAGTGTGGGCAGATGCGGCGTACCAGGCGCTGCGCCATCGACCCAAGCATGGCCCCGGCGATGTCCACATCTTCAAGCCCCAACGTCCTGAGCCGCACCACCGACCCCACCGAGTCGGCCGTGTGGAGCGTGCTGAGCACCAGGTGACCCGTGGCCGCCGCAGTGATGGCGTTGTCCCCTGTGGCAGGGTCGCGGATCTCGCCGTAGAGCATCACGTCCGGGTCCTGGCGCATCAGCGCTCGGGTCAGGTCGGCCATGCTCATGACGTCGCTGACCTCTTTCTGGTTGATCTTGTCGATGTAGTACTCGATTGGATCTTCGGCGGTGATGATCTTGCGGGTGTGGGCGCGGATGTGCAGCAAAGAGGCGTAGAGCGTGGTGGTTTTGCCCGAGCCGGTTGGACCGGTGACCAACAACATCCCCTCTGGGTTGTGCAAGAGCTGCGTGAATGTGCGCTGGATGTCGGTGGGCATACCCAGCGCATCAAGCGGAATCAGCCCGATGTTGGCGTCCAGAACACGGATGACCGCGTCCTCCCCGCCAGGGCTGGGCACCACGCTGAGCCGAAAGTCCACCTGCTGGCGCTCTCCGTTGTCCACAAAGATCACCTGAAAGCGGCCATCTTGCGGGCGGCGGCGCTCGGCGATGTCCATCCCGGTGAGGACTTTGAGGCGAGTGATGACCTCGCGGACGTTGTCGGGCGAGAGGTGGGTGAACTGCTGGTGGAGGATGCCGTCGATGCGCAGGCGGACATCGACGTCGTGGAAGTAGGTCTCGATGTGAATGTCGGAGGCTTTGCGGCGGACGGCCTCCTGGAGGAGGTAGTCGATGGTCTGGCGAGCTTGAGAGCGGGGCCCTGGCTCCTCAACGGGGAGCTGGACGATGTTCTCGTTTTGGGTCAGCGGGCGGCCCCGGTGGACGTTGAGCGCCCGTTTGATCTCGTATTCGTTGAGCCGCACGGGTTTGACCGGCCGCATCAGGCGCTCGGCGACCAGATCCAGCAGCGCCTGGTTGTCGGGATCCAGCAGCCCGACGTGCACCGGTTTGCTCTGGTCTTCGGGATCAATCACCCCCAACACGACCACGCGGTGGTAAGCGCTGAAGTCCAACCCCAGGCGCTGCATGGACTCCGGGTCCAGTTCAAAGTGTGTCAGATCCTTGAGGACTTCGGGTCTGGCCATGGGGTCTCCGGTGTGTGGATGAGGGGATGGCTCAGTCGTCCGCGCCGATGGAGCGGATGACGCCCTGGAGGTGTTGGACGCGCTGGGTTTGTTTCAAAGCCTGCCATTGACGCAGCGCAATGGCGTAGGCCTCCATGGCCCTTTGCCGGTGCCCGGCAGCCAGGGCCAACTCGGCGGCGTTGTTGGCGGCCACAGCCAGATGCGGGTCGATCAACTCGGTCTGTTCCAGGCGGCGCGCGGCGTCGTTGATGTGTTCGTCCCAACGCTCCCACTCGCCGGTGCCCGCGCAAGCCAACGTCAATCCCAGGTGGATGCGCCCCTGAAGGGCGCGGCGATCGGCCTCCTGGGCGGGCTCAAGGCAAGCGCTCAGCGTTCTGGCGCCGTCTTCGTGCTGGCCGGCGGCCAGTTGAACCAGACCCAGATGGCAACGCGCGTCCATGACGCGGATGGAGCCGGTCTCGTCTTGAATGTCGATGGCGCGCTGCCACCACTGCTGGGCGGCCTGAAAGTCCTGGCGCGCCTGCGCCACCCGCGCCAGCCCTCCCAGACAAGCGGCGGTGCCGTGACGAACCCCCAGCCCTTCGTAGAACGACAAGGCGCGCTGGAGTAGGTCGGCGCCTTCCGCCAGACGTCCCCGGAGCACCGCCATCTGACCCTGCGCCTGAAGACAAGAGGTGATGCCAACCTGATGGCCGTTTTGATCGTAGAGTTCTCGGGCGCGGTTCAAGAGATCGCCGGCCAGGCGCAGTTCCCCGCGATCGAGCACCATCGCCCAAAGCGCCCTGAGGCAGAGCGCCACGCCCAACGAGTCGCCCACGCGCTCATAGGTCACCAACGCCTGACGCGTCAGCCGGCACGCCTCCCTCAACATGCCGCGCAGGTAGCGCCCCTGTCCCTGGACAAAGCACGCCTGGGCCAAGACTGCAGGCAAGCGCTGGTCCCTGGCAAACTGCTCCACTTGTCGGCCCACGGCGCCCGCCTCGGTGGCCCTGCCCGTGAACGACGCCAGATGGGCGACCTCGGCCATGGCAGGCCCGCGCAGCTTCATCCATTTGTAGCGTCCCGCGCCCTCATGCGCGTAGATGGCCCACTCGTAAGCCTCTTCGTATCGGCCCATGATCCGGTAAATCTGAGCCCGAAGCAGCCACCCCTCTCCCCAGTGCGGCAGGTGGTTGGAGCTGCTCAGATTCAACATGGCCCACTCGCGCCGATCCAGCAGATCGATGGCGTGGCGATACTCGCCGCTGTGGTAGCGCGCCGTGGCCCCGGTGAGCAACGGCGCCAACGCGATCTGCATGTCGCTGGCTTCGACCAGGTGGCGCCCCAGGCGCTCGGCGATCCCCGGGTGATCGGGGGCGTAGCGCTCCTGGAGCATGGCGGCGCAGTTGCGGTTGTGGGTCTCCCACCGGCCTGCCTCACGCGCCGAATCCTCCAGCGCCTGACGCCCCATGGCGTGGACAAAGGAGATGTAGCCTTCGTTGGGCTGAACCAGCGCGCTGTGCACAAGCGCCTGAAGGAAGTTGACCGTCAACTCCACCCCAGCGCGGCGCGCGGCCTGTCGCCACTCGGTGGCGTCCACGTCCATCCCCAGCACTGCCGCCAGTTCCAGCACCTCCAGCGGTTGCTCCTGCAGCCCTTCGACCTCTTGCAAAAGCTGCTCAATGTGCTCGTGCCAGATCTCCAAGACCCCGCTTGGCGCCTCGGCCTCCGCCCCCGGACGCAGCACAAACCCCTGCTCGCCCACGTCCAGCACCCCGCGCCGGATCCAACTGCCGACCAGTTGGATGACAAAGAGGGGGTTGCCGCCGGTGCTCTCCTGGACCTTCTGCGCCAGACCGCCTTCAAGGACCAGCAACTCTTTGACCAGCTCGGCGTGTTCTTTGTCGCCCAGCGGCCCCAACTGGAGCTTGGAGGTGCCCTCCATGGCGCGGAGCTGCTCAAGGACGTGGGACTCCATGGCGCGCCCCTGGAGGTGTTCTCCTGCAACAGTCATCAGCAGGAGCACCGGGCAAGGGTGGCGCTGCTGGTTTTTAAGCAGGTACTGGGCAAACCACAGCGCATCGGCGCCCCATTGAACGTCGTCGAGCCAGACCACCACGGGCCGCTCCTGACACAGCCGCTCCAGATGGCGACGCACCAACACATAGCGCTCGGTGGGGCTGGTAAAGCGGATGACCTTGGCGCGTGCGGCGCGCTGCCGATCGGTCATGGCGGTGATCATCTCGGTCAGCGCATCCCACTCGTAGTCATTGGTGACGCCCTGGAGTTGGAGTTGGCGCCGGACGCGGCGGCGCGCTTCGGCGCGCGAGAGGCCAGTGCAGCGCAAGTTTCGAGACACCATCCTGGGTAGGCCGTCGCCGGGGCCTGGGATGGGGCTGTGGGATGCGCGCAGCGCCGTGGCCGCGCCGACCTCAACGGCGCGCTGACAGATCCACTCGGCCAGGCGACTCTTGCCGACCCCCGCCTGTCCCTCCAAGATCACCAGCCGCGCGGTGCCCGTGGCGTGGACCTGGGAGAGCGCGTTCCACATCTTCTCGCGTTGCTCCATGCGACCCACCAGCGCCGGGGGCTTGAGGTCAAAGAGGCTCAGGCCCGCGCCAACCAGGCGCATGGAAGGGGCAGGAGGCGTGGTGCGGTGCCAGGTGTGGGGCATCGGTGGGCGGCGGATCTCCAACGCCTGCGTCTCGCCGTTGTCCTCATCGATGTCTTCGTCGAGCGTCTCGGGGGCCTCACGGGGGCGGTTGCGCACCGGCGTGCGCAGCCACTCGTTGTCGCTCATAAAGAGGAAGGTGTCGGCGGCGGCGATGCCCTCGACCGATGGGATCATGTACGTGGGGGCGTCGTGGATGTCTGCCTCATCGGGCATCATGAAGGTGGCCGCGTCAGCGAGCCCTTGTTGGGGCCAGATGTGCGTCTGGCCCACCTCGGTGATGTCCTCGATGTGTGTGACGTCCATGCCAGAGAGCGACATGGAGCTTGAGTCCATGCCCGTCAGCACAGAGAAGACCGTTGTGCTTTGTTCCAGCGATCCAACCACGGCGTGGGCTGAGGAGAGTTCGGGGTTTTCGGGCTCTCCAAGTCCCAACAGGCTCCAGGCGGCGTCGGCGGCGGTTCGGTAGCGGTCTTCTGGGCGTTTGGCCACCAGGCGCAGCAGCCAACTGGCGAAGCCATCGGGCAAGGTGCTGCGCGAGCGCAACACGCGGGGCTTTTCGTACTGGTGTTGTCGGCGCAGATCGCCAGAGGTCTTGCCAGAGAAGAGGGGACGGCGAGTGACCAACTCGTAGACCATGCAGCCAAGCGCGTAGAGGTCTGTCCAGGGGCCATAATCTCGCCAGCGCCCATCAAAGACCTCGGGAGCCATGTAGCGCGGCGTGCCTGCCATGCTCTCGGTGATGCCCTGGCGTTTATCCTCGGCCTGACGCAGCGCTGCCAGTCCAAAGTCGGTCAGTTTCAGGCCAGGACGAGGGTCAGCGACGCTGCAGAGCAGGACATTGGCGGGTTTGAGGTCGCGGTGGATGACGCCTCGGGCGTGGGCGTGGGCCAACGCGTCGAGCAGAGTGATGAGGACGGCCTTGAGTTCGTACCAGGGCATTTGGCGCTTGAGCTGGTCAAGCGAGCCTCGGCTGGCCATCTCCATGACCAGAAAGGGGCTGCCGGCCAGGAAGCGGCCGTTGCTTTGGCTTTGGGCTTCAAGCGAGACCTTGCCGTGGTCGAGGATCAGGACAATGCCGGGGTGATCGAGCGCGGCGACGGCCTGCACCTCGTTGCGAAACGCCTGGAGGTACTTTGGGTTGCGCGCCCGGCGGCCAGTCATGATCTTGATCGCGACCGGGATCTCCTGGCCCTGGTGAATGCCTCGCCAGACTTCGCCCATGCCCCCTTTTCGGATGGGGCTGTGCAACTCAAACGCACCCAGGTGGATCGGTTCCATGGTCTCCTCAAGGCGCTGGTCTGGCGCGGGCTTTGAACCACGCCAAACCCACCCATACAGCCCAGACCACCACAACCACCGCAAAGGTCGTCGCAAAAGCGTCCCGGTGCTCCAAGAGCCACGCGGTCAGGTGACGCAGGCCATAGAACGCCGCTGCGATCATGGCTACGGCGCCCACGACGGCCAACATAAACAAGGGGGTTCTGGTATTTGATGGGCCATTGCTGTCCATAACTTCAAGGATAGCACACCCACACACAATCAACATCAAATTGCGCGCCCGATGGGGGTCTGTTAAACGTGGTCTTCTTGGCACCTGGGGCTTGAATGATCATGGTTCCAGGTGTCT
This sequence comes from uncultured Pseudomonadota bacterium, assembly GCA_937123825.1. Lineage (GTDB taxonomy): Bacteria > Myxococcota_A > Bradymonadia > Bradymonadales > CAKZKQ01. The sequence continues at coordinate 17,216 of CAKZKQ010000776.1, read as the reverse complement.
GCCAAGCGCTGGGTCCTCACCACCGTGCTCAGCGATGGCCAATGATGTTGTATTGAATTGATTGAAATGAATGGTGATTGGACGTGAGCCAGAAAGAAGAAACGATGCGCTTGCAGAAGTATCTGAGCGCCACCGGGCATTGCAGCCGTCGCAAGGCCGAAGCGTTGATGGCCGACGGGCGCGTCTTTGTGAACAACGTGATGGTCACAGAGATGGGGACCAAGGTCCGCCCAGGTGTGGACAAGGTCCGCGTGGATGAGACCGAGGTGCCCTGGAGCGTGGAGCTGATCTACATCGTCGCGCACAAGCCGGTGGGCATGATCTCGACGTTGAGCGATCCCGAAGGCCGCCCGATCATCAGAGATCTCCTGCCCGCCAAGATCCCTCGGGTCTGGCCCGTCGGTCGCCTGGACTGGGACAGCGAGGGGTTGGTCTTGCTGACCAACGACGGGACCTTGACCCACGCGCTGACCCATCCCGGCGGTGAGGTCGACAAGATCTACAACGTCAAGCTCAAGGGCTTGATTGAGCACAAGGATCCTGCGCTGGAGCGGCTCCGCAGTGGGGTGACGCTGGACGACGGTTTTCACACCTCCTCGGCGCAGGTCACCGTGGAGAGCACCACCGACAGGCACACCTGGGTGCAGATCATCCTCCATGAGGGCCACAACCGCCAGATCCGGCGTATGGCTCAGGCCGTGGGGTACGATGTGATGAAGCTGCGCCGCGTGGCGATCGGGCCGGTCGAGCTTGATCCGCTGCCGCCGCGTGCCTGGCGCTTTTTGACCCGCGCCGAGGCCATCGCCCTCTACAAAGCCTCGGGGTTGGCCATCCCGCGCCGCCTGTCGCGCCGCTCCAGTGGCCCCTTGGAGCCCCAATCCTTCCACAACAGCAAGGGCGGCTCCAGCACCCGAAACAAAGCGGCCAGGAACGCCAAAAAGGGCGGTCAAAACCGGCGCAACCAGAACCGCGGCGGTCGCAAGCGCCGCTAAGAAGCGCGGCGCAGGCTCATACCAAAGCACAGAAGTCCGCTCAGGGTTTGGTGTTTGAAGGGGGTCTTATACCAAGTTGCAGACGTCCGACTGACTTTGTGACGGCCCTAACGGCGCCAGGAACCACGTGACTCACTTGCGGTGCCACAGCTTCGCTCATCCCGAGGTCCCTGCCATCCGTTATTGCTCGCCACAAAGCAAGCCTTCCACCTGCATCTTGGTATTAGAGATCTTCTTCGCGCAGGACGCTGGCGATTCGGGGGTTGAGGCGCGCGAAGCGCTCCAGGATTTCCTGGCGGCGTCCCGCCGCGCGCCCCTCGGTCAAGGTCTGGAGCGTCTCGGCCACGATGCGGTGCTCAAGCTCCAGATCCTCGTCTTCCATTTCATCATCCACAAAACCGTCCGCCTCTGGGGTCCAGTGGTTTGCCGCCACCACCAGACGCTCCAGCGCGCGCAGCGCCTGATCGGATTGATCCAGGCCTCGCAGCGCCAGGATGCAGGCAAAGTGGGCGTCGGGTTCGTCGTAGCGCTCAATGTCCAGCGCCGCGTTGGCGTGGCGCAGCGCGCTTTCATACTCCGCCCGGGTCGGTCGGTACCGCAAAGGTGGCTCGCCCAGCGGGGGCTGGGGACGTTGACCCAGCAGCGCCTCGGCCAGACGGACGTGAAGCTGACGGCGCAGCGCCGCGGGCGCGTCTGGGTCGGTGCGCAGCGCTCGGACGGCGTCTGTCAGCGCGTCGATCAGGTCCTCCCGGTCGACAGTCTGCTCGGCGATTTCGGCCCGCTGGAGTGCGCCAGCCAGATCGGGGGCGGGCGGCGGCTCTTCGTGCCTCCAGCGCCGATCGGTGGGCGGATCCTGCGCCGCTGCCTGGCTCCAGCCTTCGCCGTGGTTGCCGGGCAGCTCGATGCTCTCCAGGTCGGCCAGCGGCGGCAGCCCAAAGGGGTTGCCCGTGGTTGTTTTGGGCGGCGGTGCAGGGCGACCTGGGGGCAGGTTCAAGCGCGCGCCGGGCTCTCTGGGCGTGGGGTTGGAGGTGATGATCGGCAGCCTTGAGGTGGCCGCGTGAGGTCGGTTGACCGGGGCGGACTCCTGAGACATGCGGATCAGGTCATCGCGGCGCGCCGTGGCGGCCTGGAGCAGCGCGGTGGTGCCAGGATCGGGGTCTTGGGCCTGTGCGACGGTGTCCAGCGCCTGATCCAGCAGCGGTTTGGCGCGCTGGGGCTCTCCCACGTGGTCCAAGAGAACCTCGGCGGCTTCAAAGAGCACCCTGAATTTGTCTTCGGGCGCCAGGAGGACCTCGGCCATGGTCTCCAGTGATTGGACCAGGTGCTCGGCGAGGATCTGCTGGCGAGGCCCTGTGGTGGCTTCGCTCAGTTGGGCGCGCAGCAGGTCGCCGTGGCCCATGAGGGCGTCGATGTTCTCGGGCCAGGCTTCGACGGCCCGCTCGTAGAGGGCCATGGCGGCGTCGGGGTCCTGATTGCGTTCCTGGAGGGAGGCGGCTTCGGTCAGGATCTGACTGATGGGGATGCTCAGGGCGTCGACGATGTTGGCCGGGTCGATCTCGCTGGCGACCGGGCCGTTTTCAAAGCCTTCGCGTCGGCCCAGCAGCAGGCGCAGCTCCATGCCCAGGACCTTGAGGGCCCCGGGGTAGTCTTCGACCTGCTCCATGAGCGGCTTGAGCATCGAGATGGCGCTGCTGTCGCCGGGGGCCTCGTCAAGGAGTTGGAGGTAGACGGCGATCGCCTCGCGCCTTGCCTGATCCAGATCCATGGCGCCGACCATGGTTTGCTGGCCTTCGATGGCTTCCTGGATGTGGTCCGAGAGCAGGCGGCCTGCTTCGCGCAGGGCGTCTTGAAGCTCAAAGGAGCCCGCGGGCTGACGTTCGATGACTTGTTTGAGGTAGCCAAACGAGGCGTCGATGTCGCCCTGGGTGCGGGCGATGTCGCTGAGCATGCGCAGGGCAGGGGCGTTGTCCGGCTCCTCTTGCATGACGCGTTGCAGCTCTTCGGTGGCTTCTTCGGCGCGGCCCAGGCGTTCCCAGAGCAACTCGGCGCTCAGGAGCGTGTAGACCCGCTTCATGTTGCCGTCTTCGGCAAAGTCGCGCTTGCGGCGGTACACGTCCAGCAGGCGCTCGGGTTGCCCCATGTCCTCGTAGATGCCCTCCAGGGCGGTCAGGACGTCAAAGTCGCGTCCAGTGCCGTCTGGATCGAGGTCGCAGGCAAGAGAGAGCGACTCTTCGGCGACGCTGGGTTGTTCCAGGTCGTAGTAGTAGAGCAGACCCCGTTCGCGGGCGAAGCGGGCGCGGCGCTCGGTCTCAAAGCCCTCTTCTTCTACGGCTTCCCCCAGGACCTCGCTGAGCTGGACCGGATCGCCGGTGTCGCGGGCTTCGCTGATGCGGTTGACGAGGCCGTCCAAGCGGCGCTCGGCTTGCACGTCTTCATCGGAGCGGCTGACGGGGTTGAGCGGACGCGTGGGGGCGTCCTGGAATGGGGTGTCGTCCGGCGGCGGCGTGGGGGCCTCGTGCAGGGCGCCGAGCAGGTCTTCGGCGGGCGCGCGCGGCAGGGTGTCGGTCTGGGAGGCGGCGATCTCGGTCCCCGACAATGAGCCGTCCAGCGAAGGGACGCTGAGCGGCGCCACTGCGCGGGTCAGCAACGGGTCGTCCTGTACGGGAGGCTCGGTTTGTTGCAGCTTGCCCATGCGTTTGATGATGGACAGGCTCTTGCTCAAGTCGGCGGGGGAGGTCTTGACCCGCTGCAAGCGCTCCCGGAACGTGTCCAGATCGTAGGCGACGGTCTGGCTCGTGGGGATCTCGTCAAGGATAGAGGGGGTGTCGTTGCGCAGATCCACGGCGTCGTCGATCGACGGGGAGAGCGAGCGATCGTCCGAGAGGGCCTCTTCGACCGCGGCCACCAGATCGGTTTCGGTGAACGAGGGCGACTGGAGGTCCAGCTCTGGCAGCGGCGCGTGGCGCTCTGGGGGAGGCCCAAGGTGCACGGCTGGTGTGGGGACGGTGGGCGTGGGGATTTCGTCGAGCCTGCGGAACTGGTCCGAGCGCGGCGTGGGCATTGGGTGGCCGACGTCGATGATGGGCTCGGGGTGTTTGCTTGGCCTTTGGCGCGCGATGACCGGTGTGGGATTGGGATCGTGTTCGACTGCTGGGACCGGCGGCGCAGGCCTGGGGCTGAGCACCGCAGGCAGGGGTTCGCGGCGTCCGTAACCGGTGCGATCGCGGATGATCTCCAGGCGTTCGGCGACTTTGGGGTCGGGGCGCAGTGTTTGGGCGCGCTGATAGAAGCTGACCGCCATCGGCATGTTGACCAAACGCTCAAAACACAGATCCCCAGCCTCGACCAACGCGCTGTGACGCGTGACCTGATCCTGGCCCACTTCGCCCAGGCGCTCCAGGGCCTTGAGCAGCGGCCGTTGATCGGCGTTGGGGTCTTCAATGAGCATGGCCCGTTCGGCTTGGACCATCAATGAGGCGCCGACGTCATCGGCGGGGCGCAAGGCCATGGATTGGCGCAGGAAGTCGACGGCCTGACGAGTGTCCGGCAGCGCTTCGAGGTGGAGCGCGCCCAGGTGGCGCAGCGCCAGGCCACGGGCGCGGCGCTCGTGCAGGCGTTGGGTCAACTCGATGAGCAGATCGCGCAGATCGTAGAAGCGCCCATCGCGGCGCATGATCTCGACCGCCAGCGCCAGCGCTTCGGCGTCTTCGGGGCTTATGTCGAGGGCCAGACGGAGTTGTTCGCTGGCCTCGGAGCCCAGGCGCATGACGCGGTCAAAGATGATCGCCAGGGCACGGTGGAGTTGTCCGCGCCGTGCCGGCGAGAGCCCTTGGGTGTCCAGCTCTGAGCGGTAGAGGTCCAGCAGGTCCTCGGGGCTGCCCATCTGGCGGTAGTGGTCGTCGAGGAACGCCACCGAGGGGTCGTCCTCCACCACCAACTCAAAGCCTTCGGTGCGGCGGTAGGCCAGCGCCTGGCGGTGGTGGCTGGCGGCGGTGTCCTGGCGCCCTCGGGCGATGGAGACTTCGGCGGCCAGCAGGTGGATGCGGCGCGCTTCGAGCAGTGCGTGCGAGAAGCCCTCGGCGCCTCGGGCTTGTTCGACGTCTTGTTCGACCTGTGGGATGAGGCCGTCGAGGAAGTCCAGCGCGTCTTGGTGTCGGCGCCCGGCGACGGCCAACTCCACGCCCATGGTCAGCGCACGGCGGTGTTTGGGCATCAGCGCCAGGGCGCGGCGGCATGAGAGCAGGGCTTCGGTGGGGTTTTCGAGCGATTGGTGCCAGAGCTGGGCGATGCGGATGCGCAGGTCGGCGGCCAATTCGATGTTGCCGCGCCCCTGGGCCTCTTTGGCGGCGGCGTCAAAAGCCCGCAGCGCCCTCAAGGGTTGCTCGTCGATCAAGTGTGACTGGCCAAGGGAGCGCAGCGCTTCCAGGCGGCCCGGATCCAGCCGCAGGATCTTCTCCAGGTAGCGTCTGGCTTCGGGCAGGTCGCGCTGATCCATGAGCCGATCGGCCAATTCCTGGTAGATGTCCAGCAGGGTGTCGCGCTTGGTGTAGAGGTTGGCCAGCCGTCGCAAGGCGTCGACCAGATCGATGGGCCGATCCAGGGTCCGGTACATGTCCCGGAGCAGCTCCAGGGCCAGCCGGTTGCGCGGCGCCAGCTGGGTCACTTCCTTCAGGAGTGTCACGGCGCCTTTGGGATCGCGGCGTTGTTGGATCATGGCCGCGGCCAGGAGCGCTGCGATCAGGTCCAGGCCTTCACCGCGCCGGCGCAGCAAATCAGCCAGGTCTATATAATGTTGAATGGCTGATTCATGATCGCCACGCAAGAGGGCCACAGTGGGGGCGGCCATCAAGGCGTGGAGGCTGTCTGGATCGGCGCGCAGCATCTCTTCGATGAGCGCGCGTGCCTCAGAGAGGTGTCCGGCGCTCGAAGAAGCCATCAGCGCATCGAGCATGCGCCCGACAATGGCAGGGTGCAGGCCGTAGCGATCGCGCAGGCCGCGCAGGATGTCGATGCTGGCCTCGATCTGGCCGTCCCACAGGGCGGCGTCGGCGTCGTGGCAGAGTTCTCTTGCTTCGGCGGCGGCCAGCGCCGTGGCGATCCCCCCGGTGGGGTCGCTCAGCGCCGCCATGATGAGGGATTCGTTCTCGGGCTCTTCCCACGGGGCGCCATCGCTGCGGGCGCTGATGTGCAGGGCGCCGGGGTGAAGCTCAATGTGCTCAAAGCGGACCCCCGCCAGCGAGGGCATTTTCCACCCTGCGGGGGGAAAGAGGCTCATCAGCGCCAGCTTCAAGGGCCTGAACTCGACCCGGTCGCCTTCGTGCTCAACGCGATAGAGCTTGTCATCGCCGGGGCGGCGCAGCGGGGCGGTGGCCAGCAGGCGCGCGACCAGCTCAGAGACCAGCAGCCGTGCGGGGTACGGGACCGGGCCGTAGGCGCGCACGTCGTAGATCAGCAGGTGCAGGGCGTCGTCCCTGGCGGGCTCGGGTGGGACGACGCTGGCTTTAAAGGTCAAGAAGGTGTCGCTGCCGAGGGTCTCAAAGCGGACCATGGCCTGCACGGCGCCCTGTTGGAAGCGGATCTTCAGGTCGCGGTAGCCCTGGATCTCTTCAAGGGCGCGGTCGAGCGCGGCGGCCAGCGCCGACTCTCCGATGGTCATCTGAAGCTGGCGGACATGGCAGCGGGTGTTGCGGAAGCGATCCACGCCCCCGCGTGCGTCGAAGGGGAAGGTCAGATCGGGGATCTCCATGCGCAGCGACTCGATCGTCGCCCACTGTCCCAGCGAGCGGTTGCGCGCCGAGAGGTAGCCGCGTCCAAAGAGGAAATCCAGATTCAGACCCAGAGGATGCATTGTGTCCTGGTTGCTTCTCAATCAAACCCATGCGCCGCCACTTCACTGCGGCGTCGGTCAAGCTTCATGCCATGTCAGGGGGGTGTCAACTTTGGGCCTGATCATCGCAGCCTGGCAGTGCATTTTGCACACAAAGGGCCTTTGTCCAGTCGTCGCGCTGTTTAAGCCATCAGTCCATAATTGCGTCTTGGGTTAAAGAAGTTGTTCGCCGTGCCGACAGAAAGTGTAGGGGCTCACCGTCATGGCCCCTGGGATCGAGGGGTCAGGATCTGGCTGGATGCAATGCCCGTTGGATGTCAGTGAGCGCGTGTCGTGGCTGCGATCATCGGGTCTGGTGGATGCACAGTCGGTTCTGAGAGATGCATGGAGCAGGGAGAGGGAATCAGGGATGAGAAAAGACATTGAAAGGCGATTGCAGCTTTGCCAGTCATTACCGACGTTGCCCGCGGTGGCAATGGAAGTGTTGAGGCTGTGCCAACAAGAAGAATTCGACATGTCGGAGTTGGCCAAGATCATCGGCAAGGATCCGGCCCTGACGGCCAAGATCCTCAAGGTGGCCAATTCCCCGCTCTTCAACCTCCGGCGTGAGGTCACCAAGGTGTCGCAGGCCATCGTGTGGCTGGGCGTGCAGTCGGTGCGGACGCTGGCGCTGAGCTTTTCGTTGGTGCGCGGTTTGCGCAAACCCAGCCAGGGAGGGTTTGATCAAGACCGGTATTGGAAGCGATCCATCATCGCGGCGGTGGCTGCCCGCGAGTTGGCAGGGCGCGCCGAGCTGCGTTCGTGGGAGGAGGCCTTTCTGGCGGCCCTCTTGCAGGACATTGGGATGATGGTCTTGCGTCAGGCTGCCGGTGATGAGTACGACGCGTTGCTGGTTGAGGCCGGCGATGATCACCTGCGCCTTGTGGAGTTGGAGCGCGCAGCGTTTGAGTGTGATCACGCCGAGGTCGGGGCCTGGATGGCGCGCAAGTGGCGCTTGCCGGAGGTGTTGACGTCGTCTGTGGCGCTGAGCCACGCGGACTCGTTTGAGGAGGTCACCGGCGATGTGCAGAGCGTGACCCGGTGTGTGGCGCTGGCGGGCTGGATGGCCGACATCTGGGTGATGGAAGACACCGCCCAGGCCACGGCCAACGCCCGGCGCTACTCCGAGGCCATCTTTGGCATGGATCAGGCCATGATGGAGGAGACCTTTGAGATCATCTCGGAGAAGATCCCCGAGGTGTCGGCGCTCTTTGATGTGCGTTTTGGATCGCCCCAGGACATCGCCTGCATCCTGGATCAGGCCCGCGAGGCGTTGATTCTGCTCAACCTCCAGAACGTGCAGCGCGCCCGTCAGGCTGAGTTGGCCGTCAGTCGCCTTGAGCAACGCACCCGTCAGCTCGAAGAGAGCACCATGCGTGACGATCTGACGGGCCTCTACGGGCGCAAACGCCTGAGTCAGTTTGTGGAGCATGAGTTTGAACGGGCCGATTACCTCCAGGCCCCTGTCAGCGCGCTCTTTGTGGACATCGACTTCTTTAAGTCCGTCAACGACACCTATGGCCATCAGGCCGGCGATCAGGTGCTGTCGTGTGTGGCCAGGCTGCTCCAGGGCGAGGTGCGCCCTTCAGACCTGGTGTCTCGGTACGGTGGTGAGGAGTTTGTGATGGTCTTGCCGGGGGTCGATGCCACCCAGGCCCACCGCGTGGCTGAGCGCGTGCGCTTTCGGATTGAGAGCACCCCGTGTTTGCTGCCTTGCGGGACGTCTTTGAGGGTGACGGCGTCTGTGGGCGTGGCGACCCACGCCGAGCAGACCCGGTTTGAAAACCCCGATGCGCTGCTGCACGCGGCGGACGTGGCGCTCTACAGCGCCAAAAATGGGGGCCGCAACTGCGTCAAGTCTCACGCTGTGGCGGTCAACCACGGCCTGCACTTGTGCTCAGCGTAATATGTCACCACGGTTGAGGTGGTTGGTTTTGTGAGGGTCGCCTGAATCAAGGCGACCCTTTTTTGTTGCGGTGGGGTCTGCGGCGGGCCGTTGTCTGGCTCTCAGAGGAGCCCGGGCAGGGGGTCTTTGAAGTTGGTGGAGACGTTCCAGAGGGCCTGGGTGATGGTGGCGTGGAGGGCGCGGGGGTCTGTGGTGGGTTTGAGGTGGCCCTCTTGGGTCAGCGCGTCGAGGTCCATGGGTTGGCCATGGAAGCCGCCATTGACCACTCCGCCCATCAGGATGGCGTCGCAGCCGGTGCCGTGTTCGGTGCCCTGGGTTTTGTTTTGGGCCGCCGAGCGCCCAAACTCGGTGGTGGTCATGACCAGAGTGTCTTTCCAGCGGTTGGCGCGCAGCAGTTCGGAGCGAAGGGCCGAGAGCGAGGCGCCCAGATCGGCCAGCAGCGCGCCGTGTCGTTGGTGTTGGCCCAGGTGGGTGTCGTAGCCGTGGTGAACAAGCCTTATGACGGGCACCGCCATGCCTGCGGCGATCATGCGCGCGGCCATGGCCATTTGTGCGCCCAGGTGCGATTTGGGAAAGCGCGTGCGGCACTGTGGGGCGGCGGCCAGCGCGTCGTGGAGGCTTTGCGCTTTGGGCAGCGAGTCGAGGCCAAGCAGGTGGGCCAGCGCCAGGTTGTTGGGTTGGGAGCGCAGTTGTCTGGCGTTGTCCTTGAAGTTTTCGGGGTCGAGCGCCTGGAGCCACTTGCCTGCGGTGGCAGGTCCGGGGTCGGCGCCGCCCAGGAGCGCCGCCATGGTGGCCAGGGCGCTGACGTCGGTCTGTGAAAAGGCAACCGTCAGCCACCCGGGGGTGTCTGATGTGGGGTTGGGGTTGTCGGTGTCGGCGATGTGTGCGGCGCGGACGTGATCGCACGGGGTTTGCAGCAGTCCCACGCCCCGCACGATGGCCAACTCTCCGCCATCCCACGCGTACATCAGATCGCCCAGTGCTTTGTGGAGGCCGTACCCGTCGGCCAACTCGATGGTGTCCTGGCGTCCGAGCGCCAGTTGAGGTCTGAGCTTCTGGTAGGTGGGCTGTGCAAAGGGGACGACGGTGTTGAGTCCGTCGTTGCCGCCTGCCAGTTCAACGATCACCAGGGTTTTGTGCCAGCCAGCGCTGGCGTGCGCTGCAGGGCCAAGCCACGGTTGGGTGGCGACGGTGGCCAGAGAGGTGCTGGCGGCCAGCTTTAGAAATCGGCGGCGGTCCATGGAGGTGCTCCTGGGCATCAGCGCAGCTGGTAGCTGGGGTCGAGCACGAGCGATTGAACAAACGCGTGCGGTTCTTGACCGGTGGGCTGAAAGAAGGCTGGCGCGGTGGCCAGCAGCAGGCGCGTGGTTTCTCGATCGGCGCGTTGCCGGGTCAGATCAGGTTTGCCAAGCCACTTGGCCAGATCGGCGTCGCTGACGGTGGGGGCAGCGCTGCGGCGGCCTTGCTCGCGCAGCGCCCGGCGCAGCCACTGACGGCGTTTGCCAAAGCGTTCGGCGTCGATCCAGGCGTTCCCCACAGGCCAGCCGTCGGCAGGCGGGGCGGTCAGGTCCTGGCCGAGCGTTGCTGCGGTGGTCGCCAGCGCGACCGGGTCATCGACAGGCAGATAGAAGGTGCGCAAGGTGCCCACGAGCATGTCGATGGGAGACTTGATGAGGGTCCCCATGTTCTGGGGTTGCCGCAGCGACGGGGTGCTCAGCAGCGCTTGGATCATGTCGGCGAACTTCAGGTCGGCGGCCACCCACGCCGAGGCGATGTCGGCGACCTCCTGGGGGTTGGGCGTTGGTGAGACGAAGTGTTGCCACAGGCGCTCGACCTGGTGTTTGGCGGTTTGTGGGTTGTCGAGTAGGAGGTTGATGATGTCAGTGCCGTTGAAGCGCCCGGTGCGGCCCATGAAGGTTTTTTCGCTGTCGTCGTGGGCGCGTTGGTCGTAGACAAAGCTGCCGGTGGCCATGTCCACGCCCCAGCCAGTGAAGGCGCGCGTGACGGCCGCGACGTCCTCTGGAGAGAAGTGCCCCGGCCCCACCGTCCAGCGCTCCAACAAGGTCTGTGCGAAGCGCTCGCCGGGTCCTTTTCGGGCCTTGAGCTTGGGGGCAAAGGTCAGCAGCACGGCGGGCTCGGAGGTGGCGGCCACGAGCATGGTGCGCAGGTCTTTGGTGAGGTGTTGCCGGACGTTGGTGATGTGGCGTGCCATGAGCGTCACCCAGGGGACGCTGGCGCCAAGTTGTCCGTGCCAGAAGAGGGCCAGTCGCTCGGTCAACGGGGAGCTTGTTTGGACCATGTGTTGGCACCACCATCCGGCCCAGGCCTGGAGTTCGGAGCGGTCTCTGGGGGGTTTGCGCACTTTGGTGGCCTGGAGCCATTTGTCGGGCAGGGGTTGGCCCTGGTCTTGTCCCAGGCGCTCGACGGTGACCCTGGACGCTTCGTCCCATCCCCAGCGTTGGACGCGTCGGATGCTGGCGGGTGTGGCTCCAAAGCCCGTGCGGTGGACAAAATGGCGTGCCTCTTCAAGATCCATAAATCAAAGTGCTCGTGTGTCGGGTCAACGGCCTCAGTGATGGATTTTGAAGGCAGACGGCGCAGGACGCAAGCGTCGCTCAGGGTTGGGTGTCGCCAGCGTCGGGATCGGGGTTGTCGGCGTCGGGCAGGTCTGCGTCATCGGGAGGGACGTCATCATCGAGGACATCGTCGGGCAGTGTGTCGTCCTGGGTGTCGTCTTGGGCGTCTTCGACGGGTGCGTCTTCGAGTGGGACGTCTTCTGGATCGATGATGTCGTCTTCGATGATGACGTCTGGTGGGTCGTCGGCGTCGGGCTCGGGTTGGTCGGCGTCCTGCTCTTGTTGGACGTCTTCCTGGACGTCATCAATGGGTTCAAAGGGCAGATCGGGCTCGGGTTGATCGGCGTCGATGTTGTCGGAGGCGTCTTCGGGGTCGAGGCTGTCGGGGAGGTCGACGGCGTCGATTTCACCGGGGTTGCCCACGTCGGTGCCGACACACGCCGCCGTGGTGGCCAGGAAAAGCCACGCAGCCATCATCAGGATGCGGATCTGCATCAGTCTTGCTCCGGATCTTCGGGGTTGTGGTGGACGGTGTTGAGCGGGAAGAACTGGATGTTGAGTTGGTAGACGCAGCTGGGGTCTTCATCGCTGTCGCCAAGATCAAGGAGCGTTTCTCGGAAGGCGTGGATGCGCTCTTTGAATTGGGCGATGCGTTGGGGCGAGATGCAGACGGTCAGGGCGCTGATGTCGCGTTGGTGGCTGGGGACCAGTTCGATGGAGTCGGCGGCGCGTTGAAGCATCTGGCGGTGGTAGTTTCCGATGGCCAGTGAGCGGACTTCGTGTCCGGTGGTGAGGCTGACTTGCCCGCGGTCAAGTCGTCCGTCTTCGTTGCGCACGAGCATGCCAAGTTCCAGAAGCAGCTTCAGGGCACGTTTGGCCTGCGCGGGTTTGATGGGCGGGATGAGTTCCGCGGCGATCCATTTGGGGTCTTCCTGGAAGTCGGCGCGGGCGGCCATCTCTCGTATGGCGGGGTAGTACCAGTGCGAGAGGTAGGTGAAGAGGGCGCTGTCGAGGCGTCTGGCGCGGCGGAAGCGTTTGCGTGCGGCGACGCGCTCAAAGGCGTCGTTTTTGTCTTGCGGTGTTTGTGCCTGGTCAAAGGCGACGAGGTCGGCAAAGAAGAGCTGCTGCGATTCGGTCAGTTTGAGGGCCTTGCCGAAGCGCTCAACGGAGTCATTGCTGAGGTTGCGCTTGCCCTCTATGACGAGTTTCAGAAAGTTTGGTGAGGTGTATCCGGCTTTTCGTGAAAAGTACCGATAAGAGAAGGCCGGGAGGTGCTCTTTGGCTGCATCGTAGTAATCGGCCAGGAACGCCCGAAAGTCGATGTATTGAAAAATGTCGGGGGCCCAGCTTTTCACATTGCCTCCAGTTTTAGCCTTTTAAGAATACACATGCCGTTTGCCAATGCAATATCTAAGTCGATTTTCAGGGGGTTTAGGTGTCCATGTGATGGGGGGCGTAAGCATTTGGGTGGTAATGGAGAATACGTTGGGTTCAAAGTTTCGCATGTCGGCAACGGTGTTATCTTTTAAGTGTGGACAAACTGAAAGCTATTCGCTAACGTGTGCCTAGACAACCTTCTTTGTGGGTCAAATTTTACCGGATTTTAGGGCTTCAAGGTCTTGAACCTTACTATGAAGAGAAATCAAACTCAATGCGGCTTCCTGTGCGCTCTGGTCCTTGTTTTGGGAAGCGCTGTGGCAGGGTGTTGTCAGAGCGAAACCCAGGTCAAGGAGGTTCCGGTTGGGGACAAGCAGTCGTCTGCTGATGTGCCCAGCGCGGCCGTGTTGATGGTCGACAAAGTCCGTCTGACCAGCGCCCGATCCCCCCAGAAAGACTCTCTTCTTGGGCAGCCCGGTGCTGTGGCAGGGGCGTCCAAGGTCGCCGTGCACACCGACGTTGACCTCAAGGCCCCCGCGTTGGCGCAGGCCGAGGTCAAGCCCGACGGCTCTTTTGGTCCCATTGACCTTGGTGACAACGCCCACGAACAAGTCTACCTGGTGGCGATTGGCGCCGAGGGCAAGAGCGCGGCCCAGTCGCTGACCAACGACATCTCGCCGCCGCTGACGACTCTGATCCAAACCCCGGCGGCCATCGTCGAGGACGCCCAGGCCGGGTTCTCTTTCAAAGCCAGCGAACCCGACTGCACTTTCGAGTGCCGCGTGGATGAAGGCGCCTGGGAGACGTGCTCATCGCCCTTCAGCGTGCCCGCCGAAGGGGGCGGCAGCCGTTCATTCCACGTCCGTGCCATCGACGCCGCAGGAAACGTCGACGCCCAGGGCGCTTCGTTTGCGTTCATGGCGCAGGGCGGCGCTCCCAACACTTCATTGGTGGGCCAGCCGCTGGCGGTGACCGGGACGGAAACCACATTCGAATTCAAATGCGATAAGGACGTCTGCCTCTTTGAGTGCCAGATTGACCTGCAGGAGTGGGTCGAGTGCGCCTCTCCCTATCGCGCCAAAGATCTAAAACCCGGCGAGCGAACTTTCAGGGTGCGTTCAAGGAAAGGTGCCACGGATGTCGATGCCACACCTGCGGCCTTCACGTGGAAGGTCGAACCATAGGGTGAAAGCCATGGCGCGGCGCGAAGAGTCGCCGGTCGAGCTGGCAGAGACACGAACGGAGAGGATATGAGACACCAGATCGATTGGAAGATCACTGCGGTTTCCCCCTGGAGGGCAGTCCTGGGGTTATGGCTCGTTTTTGGCCTGGCGATGGCCTGCAGCGGAGACCCTGAAGTGGATGATCCCCTTACCACGGAGCCTTGTGGTGGCTTCTGTCCCCCCGATCAGTGCATCTTCAACCAATGCCAGGGTCCCCCCGACACCCCAGACGTCGGGATGGACGCCGAGGACGAGGTTGAAGACGAGCAGCCACCGCCGGATGGGTGCGCTGGAGATGATGAGTGTGAAGACGCTCAGTACTGCGATCTGGACGCGGGTGAGTGTGCCGAAGGGTGCCGCATCGACCCCGACAACTGCGGTGATGGCCAGAGCTGTGATGCCGACAGCCGTCAGTGCGAAGACACCGATGAACCCGAGTGCCAGGACGACGACGCCTGCCCCGAAGGTCAGATCTGTGACGACACCGAAGGGGCCTGTGTGGCCGGGTGCCGCCAGAATGAAGACTGCGCGCCGCTTGGCAACAACCTGATTTGCCTGGACAACCGCTGCGCCGGCGCGTCGTGCGACGACAACAATCCTTGCCCTGGCGGCCAGTTCTGTGACCCGGATCTGGAGCGCTGTGTGCCCGGTTGCACCGACAACGATCAATGCCCCACCGGTCAATACTGCGACCAGAACCAGGAGATCTGCCTGGAGGGCTGCCGCGACGATGACTCCTGCGACGAAGGAGAGTCCTGCCAGACGCTGACCGTCCAGGGCGAAGATCGCCAGCGTTGCCTCCCCTCGCCGTGCACCGAAGACGCCGGCTGCCCCGAGGCCTTCTACTGCGACATCCCCGAAGGGGGTTCCGAGGGCACCTGTGATGAAGGCTGCCGCGAAGGGGCCTGTCCCGAAGGTCAGATTTGCGATCTGGAGGAGCGCGAGTGCCTGGAGCCTGACTGCGACGACTCCAACCAGTGCGACGACGGCTTCTACTGCGATCTGGACCGCGAGCGCTCGGCCTGCGTGCCCGGCTGCGACGATGACGACCAGTGCGCCCGCGGACAGAGCTGCGATCTGGACAGCAACGCCTGCACTTGTGAAGGCGAAGAAGATTGCGCCGACGGCCAGGTCTGCTTCAGCAACCTGTGCGTCCCGGCTTGCCGCAGCAACAACGACTGCCCCGAAGGCTTTGGTTGCAACCGCCAGTCCGGTCTGTGTGAAGACGGCTGCGTGGACGACGACGAAGAGCCCAACGACGACATCGCCCAGGCCATCCCGGTGGTCGAAGGCGACTTTGAGCTCTCCATGTGCTACGGCGCCTTTGAAGGCATCGAGCAGAGCGACTGCTTTGCGGTGGACCTGAGCTTTGATGAGATCTTGCGGGTGCGCGTGGAGTTTGAGCACGACGAGGGCAACCTCGACATGCGGCTCTTTGATCCCGGCGACAACATTGTGGAGTTCAGCCAGACCCAAAGTGACCTGGAAGAGGTCGTCCACCAGGCGCTGTTGACCGGGACCTACGTCTTCTGCGTCGATCCCACCGGTCAGGACCCCTTCGCGGTGGACTACAACCTCTCGGTCGATGTTCAAGAGGCGCTGTTGCCCTGCCTGGAGGACTTCAACGAGGCCGAGGGCGACAACACCTGCCCGGCGGCCCTGGCCCACCCCGAGGTGCTCTCGCTCAACGAGCCCACGCTGCTCGAAGGGCGCTCCATCTGCGAGGGCGACAACGATTACTTCGCCGTCAACCTGCGCGCCGGTCAGATCCTGCGCGCCACGCTGACGCGCACCGACGGCGCCGCCGACATTGACGCCGAGGTGGTCGGCAACGACTGCGATCAGGTCCTGGCCCAGACCGAAAACTTTGGCCCCATCCGGGATCTTGAGTTCTCGGTCGACGCCGACGGCACCTACTACGTGCGCGTCTTTGCCCCCGACCCCATTGAGACGGCCGACTACGAGCTGTCCCTCTTGCTTGAGGCTGGTCAGTTCCAGTGCGCCGAGGACGTGCTCAACGGCGTCCTGATCGAGCCCAATGACAATTCGGACCAGGCCGTCATCACCGAGATCCAGCGTTTTGAGACCTACGAGGTCAACGATCTCTATGTGTGTGTGGACGACGCGGACTTCTACGCGGTGCGCGTGGATGTGCCGCTGGACTACATCCGGGCGACGCTGGAGCAGAACGATCAAGAGCCCCCGCTGCAGGTGGCCATCATCGACCAGGACGGCAACACGCTCCTGGCCGAGAACCGCGATCAGATCGCCATCAAAGAGGCCGAGACCTCCCCGCTGGCCGAGCCGGGGGTCTACTACGTCCGCGTCAGCGGGGTCGATGGTGATTTTCCCGAGACTGGTGTCCCCTACAATCTGGACATCCTCTTGACCACCGACGACTTGTGCCTGGCCGATGGCTTTGAGCCCAACAACAACTTTGGTGAGGCGGCCTTGATTGGTGGTGGGCAAACCAACGCCGTCATGTGCCGTGACAACGCCCAAGAGAAAGACATCTACCGGATTCCGCTCAACCGCGGTGACACGGTCAGCATCACCATCGAGTACGATCACTCTGTCATCGCGCCCGCACAGCAAATCCCTGCGCTGCTCTATGGGCCCGGTGAGGTGGACGCTCGCGACTTCACCATCCCCGACCCGCTGGCAGGGGCCGACTCCTTCTTGAACAACGGTTTCGTTGTCACCAACGAAGAGGCTGGGATGTGGATGTTGGAGGTGTTGACTGGCGGTGTCGGTCCAAACCTCGACTACACCATCAACGTCGACATCGTCTCACCCAACTGTGACGAGCAAGAGGTGTTGGAGCTCTTTGAGCCCAACGAATCCTGCGGCGAAGCCGAGAACATCTCGCTCGACCAACAGGTTGACGGCTTCATCTGCGGCCCGACCGAGGACGAAGACTTCTTCGTGGTCGGTGCCCCCGCCGGCCAGGAGATGACCATCCGCGCCGAGTACTTCCACTTTGATGGCAACCTCGACATGGAAATCTACGACGGCGAAAACTCCGTCTTCATCGACGGCAGCTTCAACAACGGACCCAACTTCGAAGAAGTGGTCATCCCCAATACCGACGGAGGCACTTACTGCATCCGCATCTTCACCCCAGGCGGTTTGACGCAAAACGATTACAGCCTTGAGGTGACAGCTCAGTAGCACCACAGGTCACGCATCAGATGACCTGAACATTGCATAAAACGGGGTTGGCGCTGGACTCGGTGGCCAAAAGCCAACACGCCCCAACCCCATGAGAACGAAAGC